>JBKPDO010000123.1:0-8300 GCA_046727955.1 bacterium
CCTCGGCGGCCAACTCCTCGGTCAGGGCGGCAATCCGCGCCCGCAACGCCTCCGCCCGAGCCTGGGCCGCAGCCTCCCGCGCTTCCAGCTCCGCCATCAACGAACCCATCGTCGTTCCTTCCGTCACCGCACCCTACGTGAGGTCATCCTCTCACGCAGCCGAACCAGCAACCTCCCAGCTCAACAGGTCCCTACAGAGGAGCTGCACCCATCCGCGTCCGCCCTGGCTGGCTGAGCACGTCACGGACATGCGCCAGCGCGCCCTGGCGGCAGCAGGGGGCGGCGTTTGTGCTGCACGGCCTCCCAACACAAACCCCGCTGACGCCGCCACGTGATGGGAGCCTACCCGGCGACATGGAGGTGTCGAAGGAGCCAAGGGTCATCCGACGGCCAGCGTTGCCCCACGGTCGTATAGATCCGGCTCACAGCCAGGACGATCGGATCGTTACGGCTTGGGCCCGCGCAGGTGTCCGACGGATCGCAACGGCACGGCAGGCAAGCAAGGCAGGCAGGCAAGCAAGGCAGGCAAGCAAGGCGAGCGGACCTTCTCTTGTTGTCAAGCCCGAAGCGGCGACCCGTACTGCAGGAGGGCCCGCGATCCTGTCCTAAGGCACCAGCGCGCTGCCGCGCCGTCTCCGGGCTTGGCCACGAGGCAGTCCACGGCCAGATGGTGACGCACGGCACTCCGTCCATGCGCCCTGCGGCACTGCTCGCCCACTCCGGCATGACCGATCCTTGCGGCAGACACGTCAGCCAGGACGGCAACGACGGCGCCGCAGCCCGACCTGGGACCGCGGGGCCGTCCGACCCGGGAAAGGGACCCCGATGTCCGACACCATCCCTGTCCCCATGCGGCGCGCCGGCCTGGATCACCGCACGGTTCCGGCTCGGCTCAACGGACGGCTCGGTCGAGCACCTCAAGACCGGCTGCGTGAACAACCACTGCCTCACCCCACTGGCCGAGATGGTCGAACGGGAGCGGCCTGCCGCCCTGGATCGCGACCTGGCGGCAGTGTCCAGCTGATCCGGCCCTGTGGGGTCCTGGGCGTCGTGGGCAGGGCCGCCGAGGAGCCAACGAGCAGTGGCGGTGGGCAGCACGACCGGGCTGCCACCCAGCAACCGACCCGCCCATGCGGCCGTTGGGCAGGCGGACCGCGGTACGTGCGGCCACGTGATCGCCCGCCCGGCCGCCGCATGCCACCATGTCCTCGGCACCAGTCTCTACAGGGCGCCGCGGGCGGCAGGACGCGAGGAGGTGGGTACCTGTGGTGACGGCATACATCCTCATCCAGACCGAGGTCGGCAAGGCGGCCCAGGTCGCCAGGGACATCGTCGAGATCAAGGGCGTGCAGCAGGCCGAGGACGTGACCGGCCCCTACGACGTGATCGTCCGTGCCGAGGCGCGCAACATCGACGAGCTCGGCAGGCTGGTGGTCGCGCGTGTGCAGGCGGTCGACGGCATCACGAGGACCCTTACCTGTCCAGTGGTGCACCTCTAGAGCCGCTCGACCAGCTTGTGGTACGGCCAACAGCAACAATCACAGCAACACGGGCCGATCGCGGCGGTCGGCGGCGAACGGCTGCGCTGGAGGCGCCCGGGTCAAAGACGCCTACGAACAGCTCTGAACTGCGAATACAGACTTTGAGGACCGGCAAGCGTAATTGGTTACCGGGTTGGGTTATGGCAGCCGCGTGGGTGGTCGGCGATGAGTCGGGCGAGGTGCTCCAGCAGGTGGGGTGGCCCGCCGAGGCCGTGTTCGCCGCGTAGGTGGCCATCGGCCAGGTCGCCAACGGCAGCGTGAACCCAGTCCTGGTGGCATCCATGACCACGGTGGCGCCGCCGTTGGCCAGCTCGGTGACGATCAGGCGGTAACGCGCCCGCGGCCGGGCGCGCCAGGGCCGGACTCATGGGTCCCGCGCTGAGGTGGGGATCGAAAGATCGGAGACCAGCGGCCCGCGCGCGCCCGGCAGCCTGACCAGGATGGCGACGGGGTCGCGCTGCTGCTGGGCGGCGGTGCGCAGCACGCTGGCGAGCACCTGCCAGGTATCGGCCCCAGCCCAGGTGTGGTTGCCGCCCCACTGCTTGCAGCAGACGACCGCGGGGCGGATGGCCTGCTCGGCCCGCCAGTTGGTCGCCTGCACGCCGGGGACCCGCAGGAAGGTGAACAGATGCGCGCGCTCGTTGGCCAGGTGGTTGAGCAGCCGGCGGTCGGGTGGGTAGGAGGTCCTGCCGGCGATGAGCTTGTCGACTGCCACACCGAGCCGTTCCGCCGCGGCCGCGACCTCGACCGGGCCGAGCTGGCCGGCGTCACCGGCATCCCAGACCGCCAGCGCCTGCTGGAGCACCCGCCGGATGGCGTGCGGGGTCTTGGCCTGGCCGCGCTTGGCGTCGGCCAGCAGCTCGGCGCAGCGGCGTAACAGGTGCGCCAGGCAGGCTTGGTGGGCGGCCTGGGTGAACCGGCGGTAGGGCGCCCACCCGTCGCGCTCCAACACCCCCGCGTCGTCGTCGCCGCGGCCCGGGGCGATGCGGCAGACGACCACCCGCCTGTCCAGCAAACGCCCACGGCCACGCGCACCGGCCACCCACCCGCCAGCCGGTCTGGTCCGGGGCGACGACCGGGCTGGCGTGCACTCCCTCGAGCAGCGCCTGGTAGGTCGGGCCCGCGTGGCGGGCCGCGCGGGCCCGACCGCCTGGGTCACTCACCCGGGGTGAGGTCCAGGCCGAACTGGCCGAGCAGCCGGGCGACCTTGCCTGCCGGCAGCCCGGGTTCCTTGTTGCACCAGGCCGCCAGCGCCACCGCCCGGGGGCCGACCTGCACCCCGGCCGCGCCCAGCGCCGCCGAGGTCTGCTCGGGGTGGCGGGCTGGACGCGCCGCCGGCACCCCCGGCAGCGGCCGATCTGCACCTCGAAGCGGCAGATCTCCGTCTTGGTGGGCGGGGGCAGATCCTGCTGGTACTGGTCGGCGACCCGCTCGAAGGCGACCTCGCCGCCACACGTCGGGCAGGTCGCCAGGAACCTCACGGTGATCTGCCGGTCGACCCGGTCGGGGACGGGGGACGGGCCGTCGCGCGTGCCGGCCGTAGGCCGCGCCCGCCTTGCGGCCCGGCCGTCTGGGGTAGGGGGGTGGGGGTGTTCTTGGAGAGCGGGGCGGCCTGCCGCTTGCCCGCCCGCCGCAGCTCTTCGACCTGGGCGGCCAGCTCACCGACGCGGGTCTGCAGCCGCTGGTTGTCCACCCGCAGCCGCTCGACCTGGGCGGCGAGCCGGTCGCGCTCGGCCCGTACCGCCCCGGAATTGGGCTTCCACCATTGCGACCCGCTCGCGCAGCACGCCACCTCGGCATTGTCCTTGAGCCCGCGGGTCACTGGAGGAGTTCGTCGCTGAGCTCGCGCAGGGCGCGGCGCGCCTCAGCCAGGACGGTCCGGCCGGCGTCGGTGATGGTGTAGCGGCGCACCCGCCGGCCTGCTTCCAGGTCGTCGTGGCCGGCGAGCAGCCCGGCGGCCTCCAGGCGGTGCAGGGTGGGGTAGAGGGTCCCGGGGCTGATCCGGTAGCCGTGGCGGGCCAGCTCGGCCGACATCCAGGCACCGTGGATGGGGTGCTCGGCGGCGTGGTGGAGCACGTGCAGCTGCACGGCCCCGTGCAGGAACGACCTCACCGGCCTACCCTATCGTATCTCGATATCGGATTTCGTAATGACCGACCCGGCGCCACACCATGGGAGGTGCGCATGCCCGCAACCACCACGACGGTCGGCGTCCGCTACATGATCGACGACGTCGCCGATGCCGTCGCCTTCTACACCACCTACCTCGGCTTCACTCTCGAGCAGGATGCGGCACCGGCGTTTGCCACCGTCAGCCGTGATGGCGTGCGGCTGCTGGTCAGCGGCCCGACCAGCTCGGGCCGGCGGCCCATGCCCGACGGCACCCGGCCCGTCCCAGGCGGCTGGAACCGCCTCCACTTGCAGGTGGTTGACCTGGCCGCCGAGGTCGATCGGCTCCGCGCCGCGGGGCTGCGGTTCCGCAACGACATCGTGACCGGACCCGGCGGCTCGCAGATCCTGTTGGAGGACCCCTCCGGCAACGTGGTCGAGCTGTTCCAGCCTGCCCGGTGAGGATCCCGCCGCTGTCCTGGGGCACCGGACTGGGCACCACCCTCGCCGCACCGACCGCCAGCAGCGCCAGCGGTCGCTGACCCCGTGCCCACCCCCGACCCCGAACACGGCACGGCGGCCGCGCGACGGCCACCTCGCCCGCTCGGCGAGGTGCTGGTGGTGATGCTCAAGCTCGGCACGATCGCGTTCGGCGGCCCGGCCGTGCACGTCGCCATGCTGCGGGAGGAGACGGTCCGCCGACGCCACTGGCTTGCGGACGCCGAGTTCCTGGACCTGTTCGGCGCGGTCAGCGTCCTGCCCGGCCCCAGCTCCACCCAGCTCGCCATCGTGCTCGCCCGGCGCCGTGCCGGCTGGGCGGGGCTGCTGCTCGGCGGGGCGTGCTTCATCCTGCCCGCCATGGCGATCGTGCTCGCCCTGGCCTGGGCGTATGTCCGCTACCGGTCCACCCCCACCGGTGGTGGAGTCCTGTACGGGGTGGGACCAGTGATGATCGCGGTGGTCGCGGTCGCGGTGTGGGAGCTGGCCCGCAGCGCCCTCATGCCCCACCGCGAGCAGGGCCGGCTGGCGGTGGCCGGCTTGGCGGCGGCCGGCGTGGCCGCGCTCGGCGGCTACCTCGCCGGGCTCAACGTGCTCGCCATCCTCGCCGCCGCGGGCCTGGTGGTCAGCCTGGGCGGCAACTGGCGGCGGCTTCGTCCCGCCGCCCGCTCCCTCCTCCCCCTCCTCCCGGTCGGGCTGCTGGCCACCGCCGCGCCCGCCCGCCGTCACCCCGGCCTGGCGGCGGTCGCCGGTGAGTTCCTCAAGCTTGGCGTGGTCGTGTTCGGCAGTGGCTATGTCCTGCTCGCCTTCCTGCAGCGCGACCTTGTCAGCGGGCTCGGCTGGCTTGACACCCGCCAGGTCCTGGACGGCGTGATCGCCGGCCAGATCACCCCTGGGCCGGTGTTCACCACCGCGACCTTCCTCGGCTACCTGCTGGGCGGCGTCCCCGCCGCGATCGTCGCGACCGCCGCGATCTTCGCGCCGTCGTTTGTGATGGTCGCCGCCCTGGAGCCCCTGATCGGCCGCATCCGCGGCTCCCCCTGGGCCGGCGCTGCGCTGGACGGCATCACCATGGCCGCGCTGGGTCTGATGGCCGGCGTCACCGTGGACCTTGGCCACACGGCGATCACCGATCCGCTCACCGCCGTGGTCGCCGTGGTGGCCCTGCTGGTGGTGCTGCGCTGGCGTCCCAACACGGCGTGGCTGGTGCTGGCCGGCGCCGCCATCGGCATCGCCCACGCCCTCGCATGACCACCAGTCGCGGGGCACCAGACACGGCCACGCGTGCGCACGCGCCAGCTGGCCAAGGGATCGGCATCCCACGCCGAGCCACATAGAGCAGGAGCCGGTCGGATCAAGGACCCGCTATCTCAATACCGGCAAGCATGACGCCGAAGCGCCGTCAACCGTCCGGCGTGGGTTCGCGTCGAAGTCGACCTTGACCTCGTCGTTGAGCTTGAGGGGGCGCTGTTGCGTCTGGTCGGCCTGCGGCATGCTGAAGCCGCAACTACGGGCTGGCTTCAGATCGCCAAGGCGAGCTTGTCAAACGCGACCGCCAACCGCAAGTGCACCGGCGCCTCGACCGCCAGCTCGTAGTGGCCTCGGCCGACGTTCTGGACGAAGGCCTGCCCCGCGATCGCGACCCTGGCACTGCAGTCCTGCTTGAGTCCTCGCATCGGGCCAAGCCGCGCTTTCAGCCTGCCGTGGTCGGCCTCGATTCGGTTGTTGGCATACCGATCGGTCCGCTGCCAGGCTGCCGGCAGCTCCTCCAGCACAACCGGGTACGTCGGCGCCCGGTCGGTCACGACTTCGCTGGGCGTGATCCCGGTCCTACCGATAGCTCGTTGGAAGAACCGTCGCGCTGCCACCGTATCCCGCCGCAGAGAGACGAACACGTCGATGACCTGCCCGAACTGATCGACCGCGCGGTACACATAGCGCCACCGGCTGGACACCTTCACGGAGGTCTGGTCCACGAACCAGCGCTGGCCGACGGCGTGCCGACAGGGCCGGGCGGCCCCGGCGAGCAGTGGGGTGAACCGGTGCACCCAGCGGTAGATGGTGACGTGATCTACTTCCACGCCGCGCTCGGCGAGGAGCTCCTCGACATCGCGGTACGACAGCGCAAAGCGGAGGTACCAGCGGACCGCCAGCACGATGACGTCGGGCGGGAAGCAGAAGCCGGCGAATGCAGATCCTGCGATGGAAGCGGGCTGGGGACGGCGGTGCTCATGGCCACAGTCTGCCTGCTCCGGGCTCGCTCACCGCAGCTGCAACAGCGCCCTCCCGGGTCATTTTGATGCACCGCCGAGCCTGATGAAACAGCCGTTCTCGCCACTGCGGATCCGGCCTGCCACCTTGGCAGCGGGCGATGCTGGAACGCTTGGCCGCCGTGGTCACTGACCGGGTCAGCTGGTTGCCGGCAACAGCCGCCCGCCGCAGACTGGCGTCCAGGACCCTACCCGATCGGCATCCGGGCGCTACCCGCCAGGACGCGCGAGCACGGGAAGGAGGCCGTGACGTGAGGAGCGCGTTGCTGCGTTGGCTGGACGATCCCGACGTGGACCGGGGGATCCACTTCGCTGACCGCACCGGAGGCTGGTCGTTCCACTCCTACGCCGATCTGGCCGGCTCGGTCGCCGAGGTCGCCGGCAGGCTCGTGGACGCCGGTGTGGGCGCTGGCGGCGTCGTCTGCATCGCCGTCCCGAGCGGGCCGGAGTTCGTGGCGGCCTTCTTCGGCACCCTGATCGCGGGTGGCACCCCCTCGCCGGTGGCGCCGCCGCTGATCTTCCGCAGCGCCGATGAGTACGTCGCCCAGCTGGTCCGGCAGCTGCAAGCCGCCTCGCCGTCGCTGGTCGTGTCGGACGCCGACCTGCTCCCGGTCGCGGTGGGGGCGGTGCAGGCCGCCGGCCTGGGGTGTTCTTGCCTGAGCCTGTCGCTGGCCGGCGAACGCTGCGACCTGCCGGCACGGCCGCCCGCCGGGCTTGCGCTGCTGCAGTTCACCGCCGGCTCCAGCGGGAGCCCGCGGGGGGTCCGGATCTCCTGGAGGAACCTGGAGACGCACATCGCGGCGTTGCACCAGCGGGTGCGCTGGCGCCAGGACGACAGCGTTGCCAGCTGGCTGCCGCTCTACCACGACATGGGCCTGATCGGCATGTTCCTGTGCTCGGTCGTTCATCGCGCGCACCTGTGGCTGCTGCGACCCGAGCAGTTCCTGCGCTCGCCCGCGTCGTGGCTTGCGTGCCTGGGCCGGTTCGGCGCGACCATGACCGCCGGCCCCAGCTTCGGCTACGCCTACGCGGCCAGGAAGGTCACCTCCGCGGAGCTTGAGGGCATGGACTTCTCCCGCTGGCGGGTGGCCGCCGTCGGCGCGGAGCGGGTGGACCCTGCGGCCCTGGACCGGTTCGCGCGGCTGGCTGCGCCCAACGGCTTCCGGCGCGAGGCGTTCCTGCCCGGCTACGGCCTGGCCGAGGCGACCCTGGCCCTGACCGGGACTAGCCTCGGCGAGCTGCCGGCGCTGGTATCGGCCGATCGGGCCTCGCTGCGGTTCGGCGAGCCCGTCCGCGTCCTGGAACGCGGCTGCCTGGATCCAGCCGGGGACCGGGGACGGGGCGACTGGCTGGTCGGCTGCGGACGGTCCCTGCCAGGCATCCGGCTGTGGGTCGTCGACGCCGAAGGCGCCCCGCTCGGGGAGGGGCGGCTGGGGGAGATCGTCGCATCCGGTCCATGGGTGGCCGAGGGGTACCAGGGCGCGCAGGCCAGCGGCCCCACCAGGTTCGCACAGGGACAGGGACAGGGACAGGGACAGGGACAGGGACAGCTCTGCACTGGCGACGCCGGCTTCCTGCTGGACGGGGAGTTGTTCGTCCTGGGGCGCATGGGCGACAGCACCAAGGTCAGGGGGCGCAGCCTGTACGCCGAGGACGTCGAGGCGAGGCTCGCGGCGATCCCGGGCGTTCCGGCCGGCCGCGTGGTCGTGGTGTTCGGACGGTTCGATGGGCTGGACACCGTCGCGGCGGTGGTCGAACGCGAGCCGGGAGCGTGGGTCGAGCCTGCCGCACGCAGGCTGCGCAGCGAGACGGGCCGCAGCGCCCGGGTTCTGGTCCTGCAGGTCCCGCGGTACGCCATCCCACGCACCTCCAGCGGCAAGCC
>JBKPDO010000124.1:0-8490 GCA_046727955.1 bacterium
GCCGGTCAGAACCGGCGCCAGCCCGCAGAGCCTCGCCGTCGGCGGCGGGTCGCTGTGGGTCGCCAACCATGACGCCCGCACGGTGACCCGCGTCGACCAGGCGAGCGGGAAGGTCGTGGCGGACATCCCGGTGCCGTCCGAACCGCACCGGGTCGCCTACGGCGCGGGGGCGGTGTGGGTGGGCAACTGGCACGACAACTCCGTCTCCCGGATCGACCCCACGACGAACCGGGTCGTCGGGTCGCCGATCCCGATCGGGTTCCACGCCGGCAACCTCGCGGTCGGCGGCGGCGGCGTCTGGGTCACCAGCGACTACCGCGTGGACGCCGCGCCCCAGGACGTGGTGGTCGTCCGCATCGACCCCCAGACCAACCGAGCGGTCGAGACGATCGCTGTCGGCGGCCACCCTATCGATGCCGCGGTAACCAAGAGTGCGATCTGGGTGTCGGTCGCAAGCCCCGGCACCGTGCTACGGATCACCGGGCGCTAGCTCGGCCTCCTGAACTGCTACGTGTGGCTCAGGCAGCCAGGGTGAGCTGGCCTGGTGCGGCGGGCCGCCAGGATCTGTGCGGGCCGCGAGCGCGGAAGAAGGCGAGATCGCCTTCATCCCATCCGGGTTACGAGCGGCCCTGCTAACGGCGATGCTCGGGCGTAATGCGGACCACCTGACCGGTCTGTAGGGCTGCCCAGACGCTTCCAAAGCCGAAGGCCACTGCGGAGGCGTTGCCCCCGACATGGACCGTCTCGACGATCGCGAGCGTCTTCGGGTCGATGCGAACCACTTGGTCGTCCTGCGCCGCTTCGTCTTCCCAGACAGCTGCGGAGCTGGACCAGATCGAGCCAGCCCCGACCGCCGGATAGATGGGCCCGACAGGCAGCCACGCGACACGCCGGATCGCTGCTGTCTTGGGATCGGCCTCGAGCAACCGACCGCCGTGCGCGTCGGCCACGTAGACGGCGTCGTTGGTGACTACGACTCCGTGCGCACCGAAGTCCAGGCGTTGTCGGGCGACGACCTTGAATCTGGTCGGATCAATCTTCACGAGCCAGCCCGCGTGATCGGCCACCCAGAGCGCGCCTTGGCCGAAGGCGATGCTCTGCGGACTGCCGAGGACAAGCGGGTTGCCGACAACCTGGTTCGTCCTGGGGTTCACCTTCGAGACCGTCGCGCCACCCTGGTACCGCTCGTCGTCGTTGCCCGTCCAGACCAAGCCAGCGCCAAACGCCAGCACGGAACCGAAGAAGATGGGGCGTGCCGAGATACGGGCGCTGATCCGTCCCGTGCGAGGGTTGATGCGGATCAGTCGCCCATCTGCTCCGTTTGGTGTCACCCACACCGAGCCAGCCCCAACGGCAATGTGCCACGGATCGACCGGCAAGCGCGTCGGCGTTCCGACAACGCGGTTGGACCTGCGGTCGATGCGCCAGACCGCCGGGCGCGGCTGCCGTGTGAGCGCCCACACCAGTCCTTCGCCTGTGGCGACCGAGAACGGCGGCACAGGCAGGCCAATCCGGGCAACGATCGCTCCCTGGTTCTCGGGAGGCGTCGATGCTGTGCTCGCCGCACTCGGAGGCCTTGCCGAGGTGCTCGTGGAGTTCGGAGGTTCCGCTGAGGTCGTCGTGCAGCCGGATGCCGCGACCGCGACGCCAACCGCGATGGCGGCCGCGAGCCTCAACCAGATCGGTGCACTCACGTGAAGCACCCGCATGCCGCTACTACGCCCGACAAGCCGGTTCGGTTCCGGCAGCTAGTCGGAGCCGGGTCACGGTGCTGTGCCTTCGCGGCCGTGGGATAGGGGTGGAGCGTCAGCAGCTGCACAGGGTGGCGTTCGCGGTGAATCATGGTCGACGGTGACAGCTCGCCTTCACCTGATCATTTGTGCAGGTCAGCGCCGCCCTCATGCCAACATAATGACAATCCTGCTCCGGCCGTCATCCACTGGGTGTCGCCGTCGGTGATCAGGCCGCCGCCGCCGTTGGAGTCCTGGTGCTGGAAGATGCCGTCAATCATGTAGGTGACGGTCTCGAAGCCGCGGTGGGGGTGCCAGGGGGTACCCTTGGGCTCGCCGGGGGCGTAGTCGACCTCGCCTATCTGGTCCATGTGCACGAACGGGTCGAGGGTGGCCAGGTCGACCCCGGCGAAGGCGCGGCGCACCGGGAAGCCCTCCCCCTCCAGGCCGCTCGGGGCGGTAGTGACCGACAGCACCGGGCGGTCGGCCGCGGTCGGGTCTGGCTGTGGGATGCGGGGCAGGACCATGGTGTCGGCGTTGATGGCGGGCATGACGGCTCCCTGGTGCTGGGTGACGTTGTCCATAGGAATGATGGTGGTCAATGGAACATTCCTGAGCCCGGCGACGGCAGACCGCCCGACGGTGGCCAGGGGATCGATCCCTCGATGGGCAGTTCCCCTCCATGCTCTTGTGCCACAGGGCGTCGAGGAGCGTGCGAACCTGCGGGGCTTCAGGCGTGCCGATTGCGGCGAACACGGCGAGAGCGCCTCCTGCCAGCAGGAGCGGGTACCGCCGCTGTCTCCACATCGCTGCAAGGCGTGGCCCAGGGTGACGAGGCTGCGAGCGTGGCCGAGCCGATGGCCGCGCTCGCACAGGGACCGCCAACCCCGAGCTGCTTGCTCTCGCCATGCTGCGGCAGCACTAGCCGGACGGGTCATCGACCTGCGCCGACCGGCTGGTTTCGGCCGAGCTGCCGGCGGGTGGCCGTCCGGGCTTGCGCATCTGGCGAACGTGGGTGGGCAGCCGGCCGGCTTCGGCCAGGGCGCGGCGGAGCAGGAACTCGATCTGGGCGTTGGTGCTGCGCAGCTCGTCGCTAGCCCATCTGGCCAGCGCGTCATGGACCGCCGGATCCAGCCGTAGCAGGATGCCCTTGCGCTCACTCACGGTCATCCGTGCGCGCCGTCACTGGTACAGGGAGCCGGTATTGACGACCTGCTGGGTAGCCTGCTCGCTGCACAGGACCACGAGCAGGTTCGAGACCATCGCGGCCTTCCGCTCCTCGTCCAGCTCGACCACACCCTGTTCCTGCAGCTGCTGCAGGGCCAGGTGGACCATGCCGACGGCACCCTCGACGATGCGCTGCCGGGCGCCGACGACCGCGCTTGCCTGCTGCTGGCGCAGCATGGCCTGGGCGATCTCTGGGGCATAGGACAGCCGGGTGAGGCGTGACTCGATGATGTGCACCCCGGCTGGTCGGACTCGCGCCGTGAGCTCGGCCGACAGCCGCTCGGTGATCTCCTCGGCGTTGTCGCGCAGTGACAGCGCGCCGCTGCCGCGGCTGTCGTAGGGGTAGCTGGACGCGATGTGCCGGACGGCGGTCTCGGTCTGGATGGTGACGAATTGCGTGAAGTCGTCGACGGAGTAGAGGGCGCTGGCGGTGTCCTGGACCTGCCAGACGACCACGGCGGCGATCTCGATCGGGTTGCCGTCGGCGTCGTTGACCTTGGCTTGCGCTGACTCCTGGTTGCGGATCCGGGTGGAGACGGCGATGCGGCGGGTGAACGGATTGACCCACTGCAGGCCAGAGTCGCGGATGGTGCCGCGGTAGCGGCCGAACAGCTGGACGACGCGCGCCTTTCCGGGTACGACGGGCGTCAGGCCGGCTAGCTCGAGAGCGGCGACAGCCAGCAGAATGCCGCCGAGCCAGTCCAGCGCAACCGCGGCGCTGTGGCCCTGACTGCCCGCCCGGTCGACCACCACGAGTCCGGCTATCAGCGTGCCAAGGGCCAGCAGCAACATGCGCAGCCCCGGCAGCACCCGGGCCGCGCGCTCGGTTACCTGCTGGACGGCGTGCCCGGTGCCCGGTGCGGCTGGAACCTGCGATGCCATCTGACCCACCTCCGCTTGACGTGGCTGATACCACGTATCTATCATACTGATATCACTTTGTTTGGCAAGCGCCGAGCGTCCCTGTACGAGGACTCGGCGGTGCGGGAAGCGGCTCGACAGGTAGGCGGACCCCTGGGAAGGCGGCGTCATGGGCAGCCAGGACGGAGCGCTCGAACTGATCGGCTTGCGCCGGCGGTACGGCGACGGGGCTGGACGGCAGGCCTGCCCCGGGACGCCGGCGATCGAAGTCAGGCACCTGACCAAGGACTTCGGTGACCGGGTCGCGTTCGACGACGTCTCCTTTGAGATCGGGTACGGCGAGGTCTTCGGTTTCCTCGGGCCGAACGGCGCCGGGAAGACCACGACGGTGCGGACGCTCGGCACGCTCATTGCACCGACCTCGGGCTCGGCAACGGTCGCCGGATTCCCGCTCACGCCGGAGAACGGCGTGGAGATCCGCCGGCGGATCTCGATCATGCCCGAGTCACCGGGCCTGTATCTGCGCCTGAGCGTGACCGAGAACCTCGAATGTTTCGCCGACCTCTACGAGGCGCCCGACCCAAACGATCGCATTGGCCGCGCCCTGCGGGCCGTCAACCTGGCCGACCGGGCCCACGATACCTGCGGCGCCCTGTCCAAAGGGCTGCGCCAGCGGGTCGCCCTGGCCAGGGCGCTGCTCAGCGACCCGCAGCTGCTGTTCCTCGACGAGCCGACCTCCGGACTGGATCCGGTCGCCGCCCGCGACGTCCATGAGCTGATCGACGAGCTCCGGCAGCGCGGCGTCACGATCTTCCTCACGACCCATCGCCTGGAGGAGGCCGAGCGGCTCTGCGACCGCGTCGCGATCCTGAACACGACGTTGCGCACGATCGGCCGACCCGACGAGCTCCGCGACCAGCTGTTCGCCAAGACGCTCACGGTCAGGACCCTCGTCCCGCTCGCCGATCCGGGCGGCGTCTTTGCTGGCCTTGCGGCCGTCGACGGGTGGCGCCAGGACGGCCCCGCCGGCTACGTCCTGGCCGTGTCCGACTCGGCCGTCGCCGCGCCGGCCGTTACCCGGGCTCTGGTGGCGGCCGGCGCCGACGTGCTGTCGATCAGCGAGTCGCACCACTCGCTCGAGGACGTCTACCTGGAGCTGATCGACGAGGACGAGGAGGCGGGCCGGAGATGAGCGTGAGCACCAGGCGCGTGCGGGCCATCTTCCGCAAGGAGCTCCGGGAGTTCCGGCGCAACGGCTCCATCGTCGTCGGGATGGCGATCGTCCCGCTGCTTTTCTGCATCCAGCCGCTACTCGACGTCTTCGCCCTGGACTCGTCGGCGTCGATCCCACTCCGGCACGAGCATGTTCTGCTGTACCTGCTGGGCATCCCGGCGATCGTGCCGGCATTTGTCGCTGCCTACGCGGTGGTCGGCGAGCGCCAGCAAGGCACGCTCGAGCCGGTGCTCACGACGCCAATCCGCCGCGAGGAGCTGCTGCTGGGCAAGGCCCTGGCCGCCCTCCTCCCCTCGATCGCCGTCGCCTACGTGGTCTACGGCCTGTTCCTGGCCTGCGTCGAGCTCTTGGCTGTTCCGACCGTGGCGTCCGCGCTCATCCGTGTTCCTGACCTGCTCGTCCAGCTTTTCTTCACGCCCCTGCTCGCCGGGTGGTCGATCTGGATCGCCATGTTGATCTCCACCCGGTCGAACGACATCCGCGTCGCCCAGCAGCTCGCCTCGCTGGCGAGCCTTCCGTCGGTCGCCGTGACGACCCTTGTCGCGTTGAACGTCATCAAGGCGTCGCTCGGTACCGCCCTGGTCGCTGCGGCGGCACTCCTGCTGCTCAACAGGATCGGCTGGCGGGTCGCGTCGGCGACATTCGACCGCGAGCGGCTCATTACCGGTACCAGGTGATGAGGTGCGGGCACCGTGCCAGGCCGCAATGGTGCCTGCCATGCGGCATGTGCGGCTGCAGTCGGCAGGGGTCGGCAGGGGTCGGCAGGGGTCGGCAGGGGTCGGCAGGGGTCGGCAGGGGTCGGCAGGGGTCGGCAGGGGAGCCCCTCCCTGCCAAGCTCTGGCGAGGCAGCTTCCCGGTAGAACCGGTGAGCTGAGACGTTGCGTGGTCGAGGAATAGATGGCTTACGCGGCCAAGGATGCCCTCGCCAGGGCGCACCGGACCCCGCTGATTCGTGAACTCGATCTGGGCTTGCCACACTGTCGCGTCGTCGTATGGAGGCCACGGACGGGGCCAACTTGGCAGGTCAGCGGCGCCATTCGTGCTGACAGAATGACAATCCCGCTCCGGAAGAGATGCCCTGTGGGGGCTGGAGTGAGGTTCGCGTCCAGGACTCACAGGTACTTAGTCCCTGGACAGGTTGCGGTTCAGGATCGCTGCCAGGTGGCGGCGCCCCAGGGCCTCGTAGCCCACCACCGTCACCGCCGGCGCGAGGGTGACGACCAGCAGGCACCACGCCATCGACACCCCGGCCGCGGCCAGCCACACCGCGGCGACCATGACGGTGGCGGTGCCGACGAGCAGGCCGAGGTGGAACGGGTCGCCCTCCCGGACCAGGTAGGTGTGGAGCGCATACACCGTGAGCACGAACATCCCCACCGAGACGGCCACGGTGAGTACGGTCATCACGCCGCTGATATGAGCCTGACCCTCGATGAAGAACGCCGCCACCTGCAGCCCCGCGCCGGTGGCCGCGATGGCGGTGAAGATCACGATGTGCCCGTACCCCCACGGGAAGACCCGCTCGCGGTGCGCCTGCAGGATGCCGGCTGACGGGATGAGGAAGTAGACCCACCACATGCCGAAGGTCAGCCCGGTCCCGGCCACCCCGACCAGCGCGGCGTCCACGCTCCAGCCCTGGCGCTCAACCACGGCGCCAAGCGAGGCGACGGTGCCGATGACGCCCTCGCCCAACGCGATGATCGCCAGCAGCCCGTAGCGCTCGGCGATGTGGTGGGCGTGCCAGGGCGTCCCGCCCTTGCGGCTCTCGGCGATCCATGGGCCGGCCAGCTCGATGCCGAGCAGCGGGACCGCCGACACGAACCACACCAGGTTCGACGTCTCCACCAACACCAGTAGGACCCAGCCCGCCTGGGCGACCAGGATGGTCGTCAGGTAGGTCAGGCAGGCGCTGCGCCGCGCGGGGTCCTGGGTCGCGGCCCGGGACCACTGGAAGCCCATGGCGATGCGCATCACCACATAGCCTGCGACCGTGACGGCGTTACTGAGGTGCTGGCCTTGGTCGAGGGAGGCGAACACGTCCGGCAGCCCGAGAGTGAAGATGAGCACGCCGACCATCTGGACCATCGTCGCGACCCGAAACGGCCAGTCGTCGGTGTCGTACGCCGAGGCGAACCAGGAGAAGTTGATCCACGCCCAGCACACCGCGAACATCGCCACGCCGAACCCGATGAGCCCGCTGGCCAGGTGACCCTCGGCGAGCAGGTGCGCGAGTTGCTCGGCGGCGACCCCGAACCCGACCACGAAGGTGAGGTCGAACAGCAGCTCCAGGGGTGTCGCGGCACGGTGGGGCTCGTTCGGGTCGCGCCCGATCATGCGGGTGACCCCATGGGCGAGCGTCGGCGGTAGGGGTGGTCCGGACTCAGTCATGGGGCAGGACCTCACTCGGACTCGAAGACCCGACGTCGGAGGTGGTCGGTCAGCTCGGCAGCCGCGCCCGCGGCAGTGTCAGGCTCCTTGGCCAGACGTTGCGGGAGGCGATCGGCTCGTCATCCATGCGCTGGCTCCCGGCGGCAACGGCACTTCGAGCACATCCTAACGGGCATGCCGGCGGCGCCTGCCGGCCCGAGTAGCATCTGCCCTAGACGGTTGGTTGGGTCGAGGACGACAGCCGGCAGGTGATGATCAGGTTTCGGTCCGTGCGGTGACGCTTGCACTGAGCCAACACCGCGAGCCATGGTGAACGAGCACCAGGGCTTCGCTGGTCCAGCTCATCGCCCGAGTCGCACGGCGGTTCCTGCTGGTGGTGGGGGGAGCCGTCCCGGGTGGAGCGCCGAGGCGAGGATCTCCACGCCGTCGACCAGGCGGGGACCCGGACGGGAGCAGTAGGCGCTGGCGTCAATGGCAACGATCGCCTCGACACCGGCCAGCTCGGGTCGCTGCAGCAAGGTCCGTCTGGCTTCGTCGGCGGCCGCTTGGAGGCCGTAGCCGCAGGGCATGAACACCACCACCTGCGGCGCCGCGGCGCCGATCTGCTCCCACGTCACCCGCACCGAGGGGGCGCCCGGAGAGGCTAGCAGCGCCTCGCCGCCGGCGACCTGCAGCATCTCCGGCACCCAGTGCCCGCCGTTGAACGGCGGGTCGCTCCACTCCAGCGCGAACACCCGGGGTCGCTTGAGCCCTTCGACTGTGGCTTGGACGCTGGCGAGTCGCTCGCGCAGGCCGGCGACGACCTCGCTGGCCCACTGCTCCACGCCGGCGGCCCTGCCGACCTGCAGCACACAGTCCAGAACCTCGTCCAGTGAGCTGGGGTCGAGGGAGACGACCTCGGCCTGGCAGCCTAGGAGAGTCGAGCGATACGACCTGCGAAACTCTGAATCCGCAGGTAAACGGGCTGTCGCGTGCCTCTGCTCCTCATGGTCTCGTGCTGGACCCGGCAAATATGCAGGTCAGCGGCGGGGTAGCTCACTTCCGGACAGG
>JBKPDO010000125.1:0-19763 GCA_046727955.1 bacterium
TCCCCTCGACCGCAGGTTCCGCCAACCCGCTACTCCCGACACTGTCACAGCCACCCGCGATGATGAGACCTACCTCGCCCCCCAGACCATCACCCCCGCTTTCTCAACAGGAGGCGCAGTATGAAGGCCGCTCGTTGTTGACCCCCAACCGGATGGCGGCCAGGATGCCGTGGCGGTGCTTGCGGATGGTGCCGGCGAGGGTGACGAATGGCGCCAGGCGGCTGCGGCTGGCCTTGGCGCACCAGCGGTCCAGCAGCTGGGTCGTCTCGCTGGGGGTGAGGTCACCGGCGAAGACCTCGCGCAGGCTCTCCTTGAGCGTGTAGGCACGCCAGGCCGCGCCGCCGTGCCGGCGCAGCCTGCGCAGCGTGGCGGCCTGCTCGCTGGTCAGGCGGTCGGGGCGCTTGAGCAGCACCCAGCGGGCACCCTTGAACCGCCTGGCCTGGGCTGGGTCGACCGTGCGCAGCTGGTTCCAGACCTGCCGGCGGACCTGATCGAGCGCGTCGGTGGCGAGCTTGACGACATGGAACGGGTCGATGCACACGGTGGCGCCTGGCGCCTTGGTCGTCACCGACTTCAAGAAGGCCGGGCCCATGTCGGTGGAGACGGCGGCAAGCTTGGCTGCGCGGTCGGTGCCCAGTTCGGCGAAGAACCGGTCCAAGGTGGCGGTGTCCTTGCCCTCGGCGCCCCAGGCGACCTTGCCGCTGCAATGATCGGTGACCAACGTGAGGTAGCGGTGGCCCTTGCGCCAGGCGACCTCGTCAACGCCGATCTCGAACAGTTCGTCCAGGCGGCGGTGGTCGAGCCTGTCGACCACGACCCGCTGGCAGATCGCCCCGACCGTCTGCCAGGCGACCCGGACCAGCCGCCGGACCGCGGACTTGTCCATCCTGGTGGCCAGCCACGCCACCAGGTCCTCAAAGTCGCGGGTGAAGCCCGACTCGGGCCGGGCGAACGGCACGCCCTCGGTGCGCACCCCATGCGCAGGGCAGGCCAGCCGGCGCAGGCGTGCCTGGACGACCAGCCGCAGGCGGCCAAGGCCCAGGTGGCGCCAGGTCGAGTCCACGGTGCGGGTGTCGTAGCGCGCCTTGGTCGAGTACTGGCAGTCAGCGCACACCAGCCGGCAGCGGCGCAGCACGACAGTGACGGTGATCCGCGCCGGCTCGAACGAGACCTCGCGCACGGTGGTACCAGGCAGGGCCAGAAGACGGTTGAATGCAGCAGTGACGCGCACGGGCAGGTGACCTCCGGGTTGGGGCTGGATACCTACAACCCTACGGTCTGGCCCGTGCGCGTCGCGCATCCGGCGCCTGCCACCTCGTCTGTGCAGCCCACCAGCACCTTCAGACCCAAGGACCTGAAGCGCACCCACATTCACTTCAGGAGCCCCGTAATCCGTAATTTGCCTGCCGATGGTGGTCTGGTGGAGGCTACGCCCGAAACGGGGCCGGATGCTCTGGGGTCCGGCCCTCCGCCAGGCGTCACTTGGAGTCCGAATGCTCAAGAAGCTAAAGGCAGTCAACAAGCTCGAGCAGAAGGCGTTTCTGCTCGGCGTCGTGCTCCTGGTCGGGCTGGCCACGCTCGGCTTCACGGCACTGGCGCACGCCGACCAGGCCGACCCGATCAAGATTGTCCTGCTAGTCGACAACCCCAACGTCTCGTGCGAGTCGCCGGTGCCGGGCCCCTTGGACGTAGGGCAGCAGGGTCAGACGATCACCGTCTCCGCCGAGGACCCCATCGACTTCGTGACGGTGAAGTCCAATCCCGACGCCGAGGTCGTGTCCGCTCAGTTCGATACCTTCGAGGGGCAGATCACGCTGTCGAAGAACATCACGGGATACGTCGTCTGGACCTGCCCGCCGACTACCACCACGTCGCCTACGTCCACGACCGAGGCGCCGACCAGCACCACCCCGATCTCCACCACCACGACCGAGGCGCCGACCAGCACCACCGCGTCGCCCACGTCCACGATTGCATAGGGACCCTGCACCTCGCGCGGCTGGCAGAGCCATCCGATGCCGAGCCGCTCATGGGGCCGCGCACAAGGGAGCTCAGCGCAACCCCTGACCTGATGCGGACGGCGCACCCGGCCCGGTTGGCCGCTGCCACCACACGGCAGGTGTCGCGGCGGCCGAGCTCAGCCTCATCCCGTCCTGGGCCAGGTGTCTCGCTGGCAACCGTGGAGCGCAAACCGGAGGGCGCCGGCACGCGCCTGCCCTGGGCCGTGCAGCATCGCGTTGCCGTCCGGGGCCTGAGCCCATCAACCGGAGTGCTCCTCAGCGGCGCGTCCGCCAGCGACGACCGATTGGCCGATGCAATATCGATGGCCCCGAACTGGGCGTAGGCGTCCTCGGCGTACGGCCGACGATGGCTGGGTGAGGTCGGGATCGTGTCGTTCCCAGGTTTGCATGGTCGAAGGTTCGGCGCAGAACGTCCAAAACGACCACACTGGAGACGTTACCGACCTCGCGCACCTGCCGACAGACGGCTGGCCGCCGCCGCTGCTCGCCGTCGTCGCGCTCGCGCTGGCCATGGTCGTGGCGCTCGCCTCTGCGCACAGCGCACCATCGCCGACCGCAACTGCGTCGCCGCCATCGTCATCATGGCAGCGTTTCGGTGCGCCAACCGACGCCCGATCTGGGTGGACAGCCAGAAATCGACAGAACTCGGCAGGTTCTCTTTGGGACCAGAGCGGGTCATCCCATTCGTCCCGGTCGAGTTGCCGGAAAGTCCGATGCAAACAGTCGCGCGCTGCCGCTTGCGGCGGTATCGACGTCGTCGTCGCTTTTGCAGGAGCCGTCATCACTCGCGTAAATTCCGCGCCCGACACGAACGCCCAGATCAGCGAGGAGTTTCGTCTCGTGCCCAAGCACCGCAGCGGTGCCTTGGCCCTCGCCCTCGCCACCGGCGTGGCGATCGCGCTGGTCGTGACCAGTCTCGGTCCGGTCCGGTCAGCCCTCGCCGGCAGTTCCAAGCCGCCCCCGTCGCCAGGGTCCGGGATGCCGATGGGGCCAAAGTCGCTGTTCAACTTCAGCCAGTGGGGGCCGTCGCCCAGCGACAACGTGGTGCTGAAGTGGGACGAGCAGACCCTGGCCGAGGTCCGGGCGACCAAGCCGCCCCCGACGGTGGTGGCCCGCGCCCTGGCGGAGGTCCACACCGCCATGTTCGACGCGTGGGCGGCCTACGACAACGTCGCCGTCGGCACGATATTCGGCGGGACCCTACGGCGTCCCGCCGCGGAGCGCACCGACAACTACAAGTCCATGGCCAGCAGCTACGCGGCCTACCGGGTGCTGCTGGACCTGTTCCCGACCCGCTCGGCCGACATGGTCGGGCTGATGACCGGGCTGGGCTACGACCCCAACAACAGCTCCACCGACACCACTACCCCCCAAGGGATCGGCAACACGGTGGCAGCCGCCGTGATCCAGTACCGCCACAACGACGGCGCCAACCAGCTCGGCGACCTGAACGGCGGGGCGCCCTACTCCGACTACACCGGCTACACCCCGGTCAACGCCTGGAACCAGGTCAACGACGTCTACCGCTGGCAGCCGCTGTGCGTGCCGACGCCCGCGCCGGGGGCCACCACCTGCTCCGGGAGCGTGCAGCGGTTCGCCACCCCGCAGTGGGGGCAGGTCAAGTCGTTCGCGCTGGGTGATAACCCGGGGCAGTTCGGGCCACCCACGATGGACCGCTCGCACCTGCCGGCCGAGGCCCAGGATCTCGTCGACACCCAGGCCAAGCTGACCGACCTGCAGAAGACGATCACCTACTATTGGGCCGACGGGCCATCCACCGAGCTGCCCCCCGGCCACTGGGCGATGTTCGCCCAGGCCGCCGCCCGGGCCGCCGGCCTGTCCCTGGACGCCACCACCAAGGGCTTCTTCGCGCTCGGCAACGCGCTGCTGGACGCCAGCATTGCCACCTGGAACGCCAAGCGCGAGCAGGACACTGTGCGGCCGATCACCTACATCCGCTGGCTGTATGCGGGCAAGACGATCAGGGGCTGGGGCGGCCCAGGCAAGGGGACCATCAGCGAGAACGGCGCAAACTGGATCCCCTACCAGGCGTTGAGCGTGGTCACCCCGCCGTTTGCCGAATACACCTCCGGGCACTCCGCCTTTTCCGGGGCGGCCAGCCAGGTGTTCGACGACTTCGCCGGCGGCTCCTGGTCGTTTGGGGTCGGCCTGAACGTCACGATCGCCAAGGGCAGCTCGACCATCGAGCCGGGGCTCGTGCCCAAGAACACGACCACGCTGAGCTGGAAGAGCTTTGACGATGCGGCCGACCAGGCCGGGCTGTCCCGCCGCTACGGCGGCATCCACTTCCACGACGGCGACTACAACGGCCGGGCCCTTGGCCACGCGATCGGCGATGCAGTATGGGCCAAGGCACAGACCTACATCAACGGTACGGCCGTCATCCCCACCACCACGACCACGGCCGCGCCCACAACCACCACGGAGGCGCCTACCACGACCACGGAGGCGCCGACCACTACGGACGTGCCCACGACCACAGAAACCCCCACCACGACCACAGAGGCGCCTACGACGACCACGGAGGCGCCCACCACTACGGACGTGCCCACGACCACAGAGGCGCCCACGAGTACGACCGGCTGAGCGCTCACCCCTGCTGACCAGCCGCAGGTGACCACCCTCGCCTCGGTCAGAGGCAGATTGTTGGCGCCTGGGCCCGGAGTGGGTGGTTCGCGTTTTGGGATGTCATGTCCACCATGGGAGCAGGTCACTGACCTGCTCCTTTCGCTATCTGGACGACCACCGGGGGCACTGTCGGGCCGCATCGGGGCCGTCTGCGCCTCCGCGCGGGCTCGTTGGTGGACCTGCTCGAGGCGGTCGGCGAGCGAGTCGAGCTCGTCGGGGTACAGGTGCCCGTAGCGGTTCAAGGTCTGCATCGCGTCCTTGTGGCCGAGCTGCTTCTGCAGCGCCTTGATCGAGGCGCCCTCGCGGATCAGCAGGCTCGCGGCCGTGTGGCGAAGGTCATGCACGCGCAGCGTCGCCGGCAGCCCGGCGCGGACGGCGGCCGGCTTGAACTGGCGCTCCCCGAAGTGGTGCTCGCGCAGCGGCCCACCCTTGGGCGCGGTGAACACCAGCGCGTCGGGGCGTGCGGGCGGCCGGCCAGGTAGGCGCCCAGCTCCTCAGCGAGGAACCGGTGGAGCCGCACGGTGCGGCGCTCGTGGTTCTTCGGCGTGCCCCAGACCAGCCGCCCGTTCACCTCGCCGAGGTGCTCGGCGACCCGCACCGTGCCGCGGAGCAGATCCAGCCGCTTGACCCTGAGCCCGGTCAGCTCGCCGGGACGCAGGCCCGTGTAGGCGCCAACCAGGACGAGCAGCCGGTAGCGCGGGTCGATGACCTCGGCGAGCTGCTCGACCTCGACCGCGGTCAGGAAGTGCATCTCGACCTCGGGCCGGCGGGGGAGCCCGCGCATGCCGGCGGCGACGTTGCGGGCGAGCCGGTTCGCCTCGACCGCAGAGCCGAGCACCTGCGATAACACGGCGTGCGCGTTGCGGACGCGGGAGGCGCCGAGACCGCTCTCGACCAGGCCGGCGACCCACTCGCGGACCGCGAGGCGGTCGAGCCCTGCCAGGGTCACGGCGCCGAAGGCGGGGAGCACCTGGCCGTCGAGGAGCTGCCGGTAGTAATGGCGCGTCGAGGGCTTGAGCGCCGCCGTGGTCTTGTACCACCGCTCGGCCCACTCGCCGAGGGCGACCTTGCCGGCGGTCGGGTCGACGTAGGCGCCGCGGAGCTTGGAGTCCTCGAGCGAGAGCAGGAACCGGTCGGCGTCGAGCTTGCGGGCGAACGTCTTGGCGTGCTCGGCGCCGGCCGGGTCGCGCCACCTGGCCCGCCACGTCTCCCGGTCGTCGGTGGCGGCGCGCCAGCGCGGGCAGCCGCAGCCGTCGACGGTGCAGGCGACCTTGGCGCTCTTGCCGTGCCTGGTGAAGCGATGGGCGCAGCCGTCCCGGGCGCATGGCTTTCGGTGGTGACGTTCGACGTGGGCCATCCTCGCCCGGCCTCCTCGCGTTCGACCTGCTGGCCACTAAAGCACAGCTCTATGCTATGCTACCGATCACCGCTTATCAGCGGTTGTTAGTGGTAGCCACCCAGGCAGAAGGGATGCAGATGGAGCCGCTGCTCACGGCCGAGGAGCTGGCCGAGATGTTCAGGGTGCGGGTCGAGACCGTCCACCAGTGGCGCTGGCAGGGCAAGGGCCCGCGCGCCATCAAGTCCGGCCGGCGGTTCCTGCGATACCGGACGAGCACCGTTGCCCGAGGACCAGGCCGAGCGACGGGGCGACGGCGCTCGTAGGCGCCCTGGCCGCGCTGCGCACCCCGTCAGGGCGGCGGCTCGGCGAGGCTGCGCAGCGCGGCGACCCGGCCGCGTGGTGGCGGACGTTCGCCCAGGCGGCCGCGCCGACCGAGCGGCCGGGTAGCGGGAACGGACAGTAGTAGCAGTACTTCGTTAGGTCCAGCCGCGGTGCCGCCTGGATGAGAGGCTCGAACCCGCCGTCGGACTCCTCCAACGGCGCAGGTTGTCGCCGTAAAGGCGCGTCGACCTGCAGATTCATCCTCCTGTCGTGACCGCTCGTGCCCGCCGAGAACCCGGGGTTCCCGCTGTCATGCGGACCCAGCGCGGACCATTGCGGTTCCGGTCCCGTCTGGTCGCGGACGCCTCCGCCGCTCCGATCCTCCGCGACCAGGGACCGGAGCGGCCGGCCGGGCACGGCAAGGCCGATGTAGGCCTCGACCACGACCGCATCCTTATCAGGACTGTCCGGGTAATGCGTTCATCCTGGCCGAGGGAAGACGGCTAGCTCATGGGGAGCATGGACATGACCGTGGTTGCCCGCCGGGTACCGTGCGTGTCCATCCGATGTGGCACGCGGGTGGCACGGCCGCCGAGAACCACGGTGGATCTTGCGCGGCAGCAGCGGTTCCAGCTCGCGCGACGGGTGAGGCTCCCGCGGGTGATTGCCTGCCTCGTTGGCAAGCGCCCCTCGGGCGCGCGGCAGGTAGTGGATGGTCACCTCGGGGGGTGCATCGACTGCGATGCATGCCACGGCCGATGGTCCCGTGCAACGAGGGATGATCGCCTCTATTGTCCAGGCCCCGCAGCGTCCATTACGGGGTTGGTAGGCCCGGAGGGGAGGTGACCTTACGAGGGCGTTGCTGACCGTGCAGGCGGGTGGTGGTACCGGACGAGGCGGGGATGGCCGCAGCTGTCTGCGGCGTCGTGTTGGTCTCCCGGAGACGAGTTGGCGGTAACCGAGCGACAGGAGGGGGACGATGAGCCCGCTAGAAGTACGAGCGCGGCTGAAGGTTCGCGATGGGAAGCTGGAGGGGTTCAAGCGGCAAGCGGCTGAGCTGATGCGGCAGGCCAAGGAGAAGGACACCGGAACGCTCGCCTACGACTGGTTTCTGAGCAAAGACGGGACGGAGTGCGAGGTCCGCGAAGCCTATGTGGATTCGGATGCTTTTATCGAGCATGCGTTCAACGTCCGCGAGGCTCGGGACACCCTATTCGGCGAATTCGCCTACGACCACAAGATGGCGGTGTACGGCGACCCGTCGCCTCGGCTTGTCGAATTGTTCGACAGGCTGGGGGGTGAACGTCACGTGGTTTGCCCTTCTCCAGGCGCTTGAGCCTGCGAGTGTCGACTGACCCAGGCTGGAGCGGATCGGAGCCTCGAGGGGCCCGAGCGGACCAGCGTCCATTGAGTGAGGCTCGGGGATGCCCGAAGGGAGTCGTCTGTGTCAGTACGGCTCGTCGCGACCGTCGGGCGGGAAGGTGGGCGAGGCAGCGGGCAGAGCTCCAGGAGACGCGGAGAGCTGACCGAAGAGAAGGGAGGAGCCATGCAGAGCATCAAAGAGGCGGCATCGGCGTTCCTGGCCAACAAGCGAGTGGCGGTCACGGGGGTGTCCCGCACGCCCAAGGGGCATGGGAGCAACCTCGTGTACCAGCGGCTGCGCCAGCGTGGCTACCAGGTCTTCGCGGTCAACCCGAACGCGGACGAGGTCGAGGGGGATCGGTGCTATCAGGATCTGAAATCGATCCCCGGCGGGGTCCAGGCGGTCGTGATCGGAACACGGCCCGAGATCGCCAAGGACACCATGCGCGAGTGCGCCGAGCTTGGCATCAAGCACGTGTGGATGCATCGTGGCCCCGGCGCGGGCAGCGTCTCGGACGCCGCCACCGAGTACGGCCGGCAGCACGGCATCACCGTGATCGATGGAGGCTGTCCCCTGATGTTTGGGCCCACCGCCGATTTCGGGCACAGGATCATGCGCTTCGTGCTCGCCGGGCACGTGCCGAAGCAGGTGTGAACCAGCGCGCGGTCGGTCAGTGTGACCCTTCGAGCGCGACGTCAAGAGAGAGGAGAAGACAATGGGCGCCAACAGGGAACTCCTGGATCGCTACGTTGAGCTGTACAACGCGGGTGATCTCGACGCGGTCATGGATCTGTACGCCGAGGACGCCGTCCAAACGATGCCCGAGGGCACCTTTGAGGGCCGGAGCACGATCCGCGAGCGTCTCGCCCGAGACCTGGACGCGTGCCCGGATACCACCTATACCGTGGGTAGCTTCGTCGAGCAGGGCAACACGTTCGCAGACGAGTTCACCTTCGTGGGGACACACACCGGTCCGTTCCCGCTGCCGGACGGCAGCCAGCTCCCTCCCACCGGCAAGCGGGTGGAGATCAGGGGGATGGAGCTGGTGCAGGTGCGCGACGGGAAGATCGTCATCGACAACCTGTACTACGACAGCATGGCCGTCCTGGTCCAGCTGGGTCTCGTCCCGCAGGGCGCGACCGCGTGATCGGATCGTGATGGGCTGACCGGATCGAAAGCAACTCGGTCGACCGCGAGGGGGTGTCGGCGTTGAGCGAGGATCGGCCGTGGCTCCAGTCGTAGCCAGCGGGCGTCCCGCATTCGCTTGAGCCGTACCCGGCGATCTCGCTGTTCGGCATGCTCGAGGCGACCGAGGCGCGGTTTGGCGACCGGCCGGCGATCGCGTGGTTCGGCCGCCGTCTCACGTACCGGTGGCTCCTCGGGGAGGTCGAGCGCTTCTCGGCCGTGCTGGTCGACCTCGGCGTGCGAGCCGGCGACCGCGTGGCGCTCATCCTGCCGAACATGCGCAGTCCGTGATCGCGTACTACGCCCGCGCGCGGATCGGCGCGATCGCGGTCGGCAATAATCCGCTGTACACCGAACGTGAGATGGAGCAGCAGCTGCGCGACACCGAGCCTGCGGTCGTGGTGGTCCTCGACGAGTTCCATCCGGCGTTCGCCTGGTTGTTCGGCTCGCTCGGTATCGACACCGTCGTGGTGACGGCGCCGATCAGAAGGAGGAAGGAGAGAGACAATGAAACAGCAGCACAGTGAGGACCAGGTCATCCCGTATCCAAAGGGCAGGCGTTTTTTGGAGGCGGCGATTCGTTCGACCCACCACAAGCCCATGATCCATGGCTTACTCGAAGTCGATGTCACGAAGGCTCGGGCATTCCTGCGGGACCATGAAGCGAAAACCGGGGAGGCCCTCTCGTTCACCGCGTTCATCATGGCCTGCCTGGCACAAGCCGTCGATGAGCACAAAGACGTGCAGGCTTTTCGCCAAGGCAGCAAGCGTCTCATCCTGTTTGCGGATGTGGACGTGTTGACCTGGGTTGAGCGGGAGGTGGCGGGCCAGCAACAAATCCTGCCCTATATTGTCCGAGCCGCCAATCGCAAGACCTTCCGAGAGATTCATCACGAGATCAGGGCCGCCCAGCTGCAGGACGTGGCAAAGACCGTGGTGGGGGGGGCCAAAGCGGTGCAGGTCCTGCCGGCCTGGCTCTTTCGGCCGTACTTCTGGGTCTCCACCTGGATCGGGAGAAGGTATCCCCAGGAGTGGAAGAAGAACTGGGGGACGGTGACCCTCTCGGCGGTGGGCATGTTTGGCAAAGGTGCCGGCTGGGGCATCCCTCCATCCATTCCATCCCTCTGCTGGATTACGGTGGGCGGCATTGGTCAGAGGCGGGAGGACGTGGACGGGCAGATTGCCATCCGGGACTACCTGAGCCTGACGGTCAGCTTTGATCACAATATGATCGATGGCGGTCCGGCGGCGCGCTTCACCGAGCGGTTGAAAGAACTGATCGAGAGCGGCTATGGCCTGATCGATGAGGAGGCGAGTTCTGCGCTCAATGGGAGCAAACCCCAGCCACAGGTGGTCTGATGATGGTACGTAACTTATCTGTAGCGGCCCCAGCGTCTAGGGTTTGAGGTGAGGGCTTTCTTTTTCCTTCCTGTTCTTCCTCGCGCTTGGGTGCGACGGCCCGGAGCCGGGGTCATGGTGGAGCGCCCGCAGGCGCAGCCGAGGACGAACGACCTTGACGCCGGCGAGGGGTGGCGCATGCTGAGTCGCGGGAAGAGCGAGGTGGCGGCGAATCACGTCATAGAGGCATCACCGCCTCGTTTCGGTGCGGCTGCGGTGATGGCGGCGTCGGCGGTATGGTCGGCAGGGTCGCGCGTGAACGCCCGGACTTATCTCGGTGCTCGGACCCGTGGGTCCGGCGACATGATGATCGATGGGGTGCCCCACGCAAGGCGCGGCCGCTCACTCTATTCGGGCCGTCCAGGCGGGCCTGGCGGCGGTTACGCGAAGGAGCCAGCCGCGACGCCACCACGGCTGATCGGCGGGCAGGCACACGCGCGACGTCCATGATTCACACCGGGGCGAACGCCTGGTCACCGAGCTCGCGCAGGGTGTGGTGACCGCGCCGAGCCAGCTTGCGGGCCACCGACAGCGTAGCGCGGTTGGCGCCGGCACGCTCGGCGACCTGGAGGTAGTAGGCGTGGTCGGGGGAGGTGCGCTTGGCTGCCGATTTGGCGGCCGCAAACAGCGCCCAGCGCAGCAGCGGCGGACCCTGGCGGGCGAGGTGGCCGCGGGTGCGTTTGCCGTCGGAGGAGTACACCGAGATGTCCAGGCCGGTGTGCCGGACGGCGTGGCGGGAGGCGGAGAACCGGCGGGTGTCGCCGAGCTCGGCCCAGATGATCACGGCGGTGACCTTGCCGATCCCGGACTGGCGCTGCAACGCCTTGCAGCCGGGCTGGATCGCGGCGAACGAGCGGATCTCGGCGAGCAGGGCGTCGATCTCGGCATCCAGCCGGTCGATCTGCCGCAACGCGACGGTCACCGCCTGGGCACCGGCCGGGGACAGTCCCGCACCGGCCTCCAAGGCGGCCCGGTTGCCGGCTGCCAGCACGCCCCCGGGCAGCGCGGGCACGCCCTGGTGGTAGAGGGTGGCGCGGATCCGCTGGATCCAGTCGGTGCGCTCATCGCGCAGGTCCTTGTACAGCCGCACCTTCGCGCGCATCTCCAGGACCTGCTCGGGCGGGATCCACGACTCCGGGATCCGCCCCTGGACCAGCAGCTCACGCAGATGCTTCGCATCCAGCTTGTCGGTCTTGGCGTGCCGTTTGGGACCGCGAGCCGACGCGGTATCGGCCGGCTCGGCCACGTGGATGTCGATCCCGGCCCGCCGGCATTCCTCTACGACGTACCGCCACCCGGTGCAGCCCTCCACCACCAACCGCACCGACCCCGGATAGTCGGCGAAGCGGCCCAGCCACTCACGCAGCGTCAGCCGGTCCGCCGGCGTGATCTTGCCGCGGCACAGCGCTCCGGTCATGGTGTCGAGGTAGTCGAAGGTGATCTGCTTGCGGTGCATGTCCAACCCGCCCACGATGCTCATCGGCGGCCTCCTCATGCTCCTGCCGGTGCCTGTTCGCCCAGGCCGGCTACGAGGAGGTCATGCGGCTGCTGGTCGAGGGGCTGGCCTGGATGCGGCGCTGGCGCGGCGCCTGGCAGGTCCCCGACAAGAGTTCCATCGCCCGGGCGCGGGCCAGGCTTGGGCCGTCGCCGCTGCGGGAGCTGTTTGCCGAGGTCGTCCGGCCGCTTGCCACCACGGCGACCGCTGGGGCGGGCCTTGCCGCCTGGCGGCTGGACCAGCGTGAAGTCCTGTGAGGTCCTCGTCCCTGGCGTCGTTCATGGCCCCCGTCATGGTCCCTTGCCAGTGCGTGGGTCGTAGCGTTCAGCGTAGAGGGCGGGCCGGCGGTGGCTGTGACCCTTCCAGAAACAGCCGCAGCGTGGTCGCGCTGATATCTTCTGGTCCCGCAGCGGCCAGCTCGCTTGTGCGCAGGCAGGCGCCGACCAGCGCATACAGCCCCTCGACCTGGCAGGACAGGGGCAGATCGCTGCGCAGCTCGCCCGCTTGGCGTCCGCGGTCCAGCAGCGCGACGACGGCGGAGAAGGCCGGGATGTCCCCTCCGCTGAGCAGCCGCTGGCGAACCAGGACCAGGAAGTCGTCGCCGAGGGCGACCAGCGCCCGGACCGCGCGCGCGAGGCCCTCAGCGACCGGCACGCTGGCAAGGTTGGCCTGGGTCAGGTGGTGCTCGGCCTTGCGGAGGGCCTGGTCGAGGACGGCGGTCAGCAGGGCGTGGCGGGTGGGGAAGTAGCGGTAGATCGTGCCGCGGGCCACGCCGGTGGCCTGCGCCACCGCGCCCACGGTCGCGTCCTGGTGCTGTGCCACGAGATGCGCGGCCGCTTGGGTGATCGCCGCCGCGGTCGCGTCGTGCGCTCGGGTCATGGGATTCTCAGGCTGAACAGTATCGTTATCCTATTGTGACATGACTGTTTCTATCGTTGCCTGTTCCAATCGACCGGAGGAAGGGCGGTATCCCTGGTAGTGCGGCTCGTCACGGCGTTGGGGGGGGGGTTGTTGCGATCCGGTGCAGCTTCCCTACCTTTCGATCTGCTCCTCCAGAGCCTCCGGGCGGAGCCAGGCGCCGTGCCGCCCGACGCTGCGGGTGCCGACTCCCCGAGCCAGCCATGACTGGCTCGCCGACCTTCAGTGGAAACCTGCTCGGCGGCTTGCGCATTCGCTCCGGCTGCTCCCATCCGGCGGCGCGAGGCCCCCCGATGGGGCTGGTGGCCATGTGCTTCGACGGGTCCACACGCGCGCCAAGGCCTGGATCCCGAGTTCCATGCTGGAGCGGCGGTCCTTGCGCTTCGACATCGGCAAGTGAATTGCTCGGCAGGCAACAGCGGTGCCCACACGGGGGGTGGGGTAGATGACCGGACTGACCAGACGTCGGTTCTTGCAGTATGGCGCGGGCGTTGGCGCCGCGCTGGCCGTGTCCGGGGCGACACGGCCATGGGCCGCGGTCGCCGCGACAGGCGTCGACCTGGACAAGTTCCTGGAGCCGGTGCCGCTGCCCGGCAAGGGGATCGTGGTGGCCAGCCCAAGCGGCGCCAACACCTACGCGTTCACCCAGACCCAGATCAGCCGGCGGCTACACCAGCAGCTGCCACCCACACCGTTTTGGGCCTACGACGACGGCTCCGGCCTGGGCGGCCAGGCCGGCTCGTTTGGCATGGCGATCGTGGCCCAGAGCGGCACCCCAATCCAGGTCAGCTACACCAACCACCTGCCGGAGACGTATCCGGCCTGGATCCCCGTTGACACCCGCCTGACCCCGCTCGGCGACCAGGTGCGGTTGATGACCCACCTGCACGGCGGCTTCGTCGAGGCCGCCAGCGACGGCAACCCCGCGGTCACCCCGGACGGGTTCGGCCCCGGCGACAAGCAGACCGTCTTTTATACCAACCAGCTGCCCCAGATGCCGGCCTCGTTGCTGTGGTTCCACGACCACGGCCTTGGCGCCACCCGCCTGAACGTGTTCGCCGGTCTGGCCGCCGCCTACCTGATCTACGACCAGTTCGACACCGGCGCGGTGGACAACCCGATCGGGATCCCCGGCGGGGCCTACGAGGTCCCGCTGGTCATCCAGGACCGCCAGTTCAACCCCGACGGGACCTTCCTGTACCCGACCAGCGACATCGCGGGGGTCACCTGGATCGGGGAGTACTTCGGGGACGTCATGCTGGTCAACGGCAAGGTTTGGCCGTTTTTGAACGTCGAGCCGCGGCTGTACCGCTTGCGGATCCTCAACGGCTGCAACGCCCGCATCCTCAACCTCGGCATCGGCGGGGTGAAGACGTTGTGGCAGATCGGCGCCGAGGGCGGCCTGTGGGATGTGCCCGTCCCGGTCAAGCAGCTGGTGTTGGGCCCCGCCGAACGCGCCGACGTGCTGGTGGACTTCAGCGGGCTCGCCGGCCAGGCACCGGTGCTGCGAAACAGCAAGCTGCCCGCGCCGGTGTCGAGCCCGGGCCCGACGTTGACCACGGTGATGCAGTTCCGGGTGGGGACGAGCGTCACCCAGCCGGGCCCGACCACCATCCCGACCAGCCTGCCCGGGCGCAAGGCCGACCTGCCCGCCCCGACCACGACGCGCTTCATCACCCTCAACGAGGTCGGTGCGGAGACGGCCGGCTGGTTCCTGAACCTCAACGGGCTGCACTTCGAGGACCCCGCGACCGAGACGCCCACGGTCGGGACGGTGGAGGACTGGGTCTACATCAACCTGACCGAGGACACCCACGCGATGCACACCCACCTGTTCACCCATCAGGTCATCGGCCGCACCCCGTTCAACGTCGACGCCTACGTGGCGGCCGCCGGCGAGGGTCCGAACGGCGTCCCTGGGGGAGTCGACCCGACCCCGTTTGCGACCGGGCCGATGCAGCCGCCTGCGCCGGAGGAGCGCGGCTTCAAGGACACCGTCAAGGCCAACCCCGGCCAGTTCACCACCATCCGCGGCCGGTTCGACCTGCCGGCGGGGGTGACGGCGCCGCAGACCTACGTGCACCACTGCCACATGATCGAGCATGAGGACAACGACATGATGCGGCCGTTCACCGTGACCCCATAGCCCGCCTGCGCGGGCACACGGCCGGCCCACGCGTTGGTCGCGAAGTCGGCCGGCGGAATGGTCGACCCCCGATCAGCTCGGACCATTCCGCCGGCCCAGACCGCCTACGCCGCAGAGCGGACCCGGCTTGCCATCCAGAACCAGTGCTGGCGCGGCGAGCGCCTCTTCGTCCTGGCGGGCCACCCCTTGCGTGGCTGGCAGCATAATCGCCGGTGACCGTCCCGGGGTCGGTACGCGCCGGTTACGAGTTCAAGGGATCGGCGGCTCTTGCCGGCTTCCAAGTTGGCTCGACTTGGTCTGCAACGCTATCACCAACCACCGATCAGCCATGAGCAACAGACTCTTCACCTCGAATCCCAGCTCACGGCTTTGTGCAATACTCTGGTACCAGTACTCCGTCAGGTCACGGCGGCCAGTGAGAGTTTCTCTAGATGAGGTCTGAGGGCATCTCACGGGCCTGCTTCTGTTGGCGCGCCGACCCGCTCGTCGATCACCTGCCAGACCTCCTTGTCCAGCTGGTTCTCCTTCCAGATGCCGTACGCGGTCCCCAGCAGCACCGGCGGGACCGCCACCAGCCCGATCGCCCCGCTCACCGCCGCATCGACCCACTCGTGGCCCCCCAGGCCGATGCTCAGCTGACCTGTGCTTGGGCAGCGCCGGCCGGTGGGAGTGGGAGCGAGCCCGTTCGGACAGGCGCTGCCCGCCCCGCCCCCGCCGCCCCCGCCCGCCCGCCCCCCGCCCGAGGCTGGTCTTGGTGGATGCCGTTGGTGTCGCCACGGCGCTCATCTTGCCGGGTTCAGGCGGCTAGGGCTGGGATCGGCTCGCTGCGGCCAGCCCACCACGACCGCCCAGCCATGACATGCAGCCGGGGCCGCCTGGCGAGTGTGCTTTCCGCAACACGCTGGTACCAGTCAATAGCTGCTCCCTCGATCGTCGCCATGCTGCCCTTGGCGTGCGCTATCTGCTGGCTGCTGGCCACGTGACTCCCTGCATCTGCCCCATCCAGTCTTGTCTGCTGCTCCAACGCTGGCGGTCCACGGTTCCCGGAGTCTGGGCCGACCAGCCATAGTAAAGCAGTCCCAGCTTTGGAGGGGACCTTCGACCCTGGTCACTTGCATCTCCCAGAGGAAGGTGGGTCGCGAAGCACCAACGAGAGGAGCGTGACGTCATGGCCAAGACACGCCTCCTGGAACGCCTGACCGCATCCGACCTGTTCATGCTGTGGGCGGACGACTTCGGCTGGTCCCAGGACATCGGCGTGCTCGCCATCCTGGACGGCGCCCGGCTGCTGGACGGTGATGGCCGCGTCCGGATCGAGGCGGTGCGTCGCGCCATCGAGCCAAGACTGCCCCTGATCCCTCGCTTCCGGCAGCTGCTGTACCGGCCCCGGCGCGGGCTGGGCTGGCCCCTGTGGGTCGACGCCCCCGCCTTCGACCTCGCCGACCACGTCCAGGTTTTCCCGCTGGCCGCGCCCGGCGACCAGGCCCAGCTGCTGCAAGCGTGCGCGCAGCTGTATGGGCGACGCCTGGATCGGTCCCGGCCGCTATGGGAAGCCACATTCCTGCCCGGCCTGCCAGCCCAACAGGCGGGCCTGTTCCTGCGCGCCCATCACACCATCGCCGACGGCGTGGCGGGGATGGCGGCCTTCGGCGCGCTGCTGGACCTGGCCGCCGATGCGCCCACCCCGGTCGCGCCGCCGTGGACGCCGACCCCGATCCCCTCGGCCGGCGAGCTGCTGCGCGACAACCTGCGCCGGCGCCTGCGGCGGCTTGGTCGCGGGCTGTCGGGCCTGGCCCATCCGAGCAGGAGGCGGCGCGGCGCGCCGGCGGGGTGGCGGGAGTTCTTCGCCGAGCGCGCCCCCCGCACCAGCCTCAACCGCCCGATCGGCGCCGACCGTCGGCTGGCGGTCGTCCGCAGCCGCCTGGAGGTTGTCAAGCAGATCGCCCACGCCCACCACGCCAAGGTCAACGACGTGGTGCTGGCCGCCGTCGCCGGCGGCCTGCGCCAGCTGCTTGAAGGCCGTGGCGAGGACGTCCAGGAGCTGGTGCTGCGCGTGATGGTGCCTATCTCGCTGCACCACGAGCAGCCGGGGCAGGCGCGCGGCAACCAGGATGGAATCATGCTGGTGCCGCTTGCGCTGGGCGAGCCCGACCCGGTCCGCCGGCTTGACCTGATCGCCGCCGACACGGCCGCGCGCAAGCGCAAGGCCCACCCGCAGGTGACCAACGGGCTCTTCGGGTTCGTCGCCGTCCAGCGCGCCTCATACCGGCACTTGCCGCGGCAGCGGTCGGTGAACCTGTCGGTCACCAACGTCCCGGGTCCGCCGGTGCCGCTGTATCTTGCCGGCGCGCGGCTGCTGGAGCTGTTCCCGATGGCGCCGGTCCAGGGCAACGTGACCCTCACGGTCGGGGTGCTGTCCTACGCCGGCCAGCTCAACCTCACCGCGATCGCCGACCGGGACACCTGCCCCGACGTGGAGGTGTTTGCCCAGGGCGTGCGCAGCGCCATTGACGACCTCGCGCAGTCGGTACTGGTGGCCGCTTCTTGAGCAGGGCGTGAGGTCCCAACCACCCGCCGAACCCTCTTGGGGTCGTGCTCGAGCAGCGTGGCGGCCTGCAGGAGCCGAGCGCTGGGTACCGCCGAGCCGCCGACGCCGGTATGGCCGGCCGCGCAAGTAACCAGGCAGTCCCCATCGACCCTGGCCAATCGACCAAACCTGCTTTGTGCAACACCCTGGTGCGAGTCAACGACCACATGCCGGCGCGAAGGTCGCTTGCATGGTCGCCCGAGTGGTCGCGCGACCACCAGCCACATGGCGCGTTCTTGGTCGCAGTCGTGGTGGTCTGGTCGCCAGCGTTCGCTCTGATGGTCGCTGTGGTGGCGACCGGTCGCGTCCGTGCGGTCGGGGTCGCTGGCTGCGGTCGGCGGCCAGGTCGCGGGTGCGACCAATCGCACGCTCGGCATGCCGCCAGGCGCGCCGCTGTTCGAGCGACACGTCAGCGCCGTGCGGCTCCGGGCCGAGCGCGCGCTCAGCGTCATCGACCTTCCAGCGCTGCCGGTACTCCACCGTCTGCTCAACCGCACGGTCCCAGGCGCGACCACCCTTGACCGTGGCCGGACGTTCCCCGAGGTCACGGGACCATCCGAGCTGCTCCAGCTCGACCGCGCGGGCCTCGGCGCGGTTGCGCCATCCCTGTACGCGCAGCAGCTCCCGCTGCCGGGCGAGCAGGTCGGGTTTGGCCTCCTGGTGCGCCTGGTGCTGCTGCTGGGCTTGGCGGGCTTGGCGTTCGCGGTCGGCGGCACGGTCGGCCTGCTGCCGGGCGACCTGGTACGCCTCCTCCGCTTGCTCGTACTGCTCACGCACACGACCGAGGTCGCCTCGTCGCAGGAACCGCGCCGGGCCGCGCTCCAGACTGGCGACCAGGTCGCGGGCCTGCTGCCGGCGACCGGTCGCCTCCGCCAACTGCTGCTCGTCCTGCTCTCGCCGCTTGGTCGTATGGGCGAGCAACCGCGACTGGTCGCGTGGTGCGGCGTCGATCATGCGGCCGAGCCGAGTGAGTTCGGCACGGAGGTCGTGCTTGCTCATGCTCCGCGGGTCCACGGGGGCGGTGGTGTCGGCGGCGAGCCGCTTGCTGCGGTCCCGCCGCGCCACCGTGGCGAGCTGGTCGGCCTGGTCCTTGGGGGTGCGGTCGGCGGCGGGCACGTCCAGGGCGTCGCGCTCGGGGTCGCGGTCGCGGCTGGCGGGCTCGGGGTGACCACGCTGTAGAAGGTGGTCTTGCCGATCCCGCGGCTGCCGGCGACGTGCAGCCATTGGCGGTCCTCCGAACTGGTCACGCGCACCAGTACCTCGTCGCGGGTGATGCCCTGCGCCTTGTGCCCGGTGGTCGCGTACGCAAGGTCCAGCGTGCGTCGCTCGGGGTTGCCGCGCAGCCACCAGCGGGGCCGCTCGTCCAGGTACTCCCGCGGGAGGGTCACGGTCTGGCCGTCCTCGAGCTTAACAGGGTGTTGCATAAACGCCTGCGGCTGATGGTTGATGGGCATTATCCGGCACTCCGTCAGGTCACGGCGGCCGCATTCGCACCATCCGTGCGCCAGGACGAGGAGGCGAGGGGCGGCCGTGAGCAGCCCGGGGATCGACCGCGGCGTGGACGGCGATCAGCGCTGGTCGCTGAGCCTGAAGACGGGATGATCGGCGGAGTCCGGCAACTGTGTAAATTGGCGACGGACTCCCGGGCGCGACTCGAACTTGGCGCGGTAGGCGGCGATGATCGGCGGCCGCTCGGTGGGGTCGACCTCCACGGCCGTAAACGGCTGGGCGCTGCGGCCGCGCCGCAGCTCACCACCACCGGCGGCGCGGAGGTTGCGCGCCCACTGGGTCTCCCCCAAGACGCTACGAGGTAGGAGACCCCGTCCAGCTCAAGGAGGTTGACGGGGGTCGTCCTCCAGGTCCCGCTGCTCCGCCCACGAACGGCGAGTATTGTCGCTATGCCTAGCTTGGCGGCTATCGGGTTGATGACGCGGCGAAGCAAGAAGGGGGGTTTGCTGTATGCCATGCACCGATTCTAGCTTCGCAGCGGTCGACCGCGACGGCCAGGGTGCTGTATTTATGGGCGAATCGTCGCATTTGGACCGGCCGAGAGCCAGCCGGCGGATCCAACCGTGGGCGCCCAGGATGCAGCGGTGAAGCTTCCAGCATGCGCGGCCTTGGCCATGCGCTGGACCCTTTGTGCAACAGCCTGTTTTGGGACGAAGTCGGGGTCGGTGCTGGTGGTCCACGACCGGGTGTTCCGCCAGCGGGCGCCCTCGGCCAGCAGGATCTGGCGGACCTGGCTGCGGCCGACCCGGATGCCCCCGGCCTGGGCGCGCTCGGCCAGGGCGTCCAGGGTCCAGTGCGCCGGCGCCTGGGGCCGGTCGGGGGCCAGCAGGCC
>JBKPDO010000126.1:0-14742 GCA_046727955.1 bacterium
TTGGGTATGGCCGTCCCAATTACACGGGCAAGCCGGCCACGAGGCCCGGGGCAGCGCCCGGGACCAGGACCGCGGCGGCTCCCAGCGTCGGTGACCGAGCGCCTTCGGGTAGCCCGGTCCTCAAGCGCGGCAGCACGGGCGTCCGCGTGAGGCAGTTGCAGCTGTGCCTGAACAAGGTCATGCGGTCTGGCCTGGCGGCCGATGGCGAGTACGGCCCGAAGACCGAAGGGGCTGTGAAGGCGTTCCAGAAGAAGGCTGGTGGCCTGACGGTCGATGGGGAGTACGGCCCGCAAACCGCGGGGAAGCTCCACGCTGCTCGCGACGCGGTACGGTGACTGCGTTGCCGCGTGGGCAGAGTGCTTTGCCGCGTGAATGGGGATGCTTTGCCTCCACCCGAGCCGCGAACTCGAAGCGGGTGGAGGTCGTCGCTTTCGCCGCTACCTAATCCACAAGCCAGGGTCCCCGACAAAGTAGCGAATATCCGAATTGGTCTTATGCGACGCCGCACACGAGTTGCCTGCCACTTGCCTGCCACCTGAGCCCGGGGCCAACGTGGCCGGTGGTGCGAACCGGACAAATCTCAACTTTGCCGGGGTCCTGCCCAGGAGGGGGAGCATGCCCGCTGACCCCCGCGAGCCCCGCGCCACGGCCCGCGCCGTGGCCTCCAGCGGCAAGAGCGAGGCATTCCCCGGCGTGGACCCGGGCCGCTGGCGGGCCAAGTCCGCCGCTACCCCTGGCGTCAGCGCGCGTTCGCGGTGGTCGGCCGCAGGTCGACGCGGCGGATGAGTTGCGCGTTGAGGGCGACCACGATGGTGGACAGGCTCATCAGCACCGCGCCCACGGCCGGCGCGAGCGTGATCCCCGCCCAGGCCAGCACGCCGGCGGCCAGCGGCAGGCCAACCAGGTTGTACCCGGCCGCCCAGCCCAAGTTCTCTAGCATCTTGCGGTAGCTGGCGCGCGACAGGCGGATCACGCTGCTGACGCCGCGCGGGTCGTCGCTGGCCAGCACCACCCCGGCCGACTCGATGGCGACGTCGGTGCCTGCGCCGATCGCCACGCCTACGTCGGCACGAGCGAGAGCGGGCGCGTCGTTGACCCCGTCGCCGACCATGGCCACCTTCAGCCCACGGCGCTGCAGGTCGGCAACGGCGCCGTCCTTGTCCTCCGGCAGCACCTCGGCGAGCACCTGGTCCACGCCCAGCTCCGCGGCCACCGCCTCGGCGACCTCGCGAGCGTCGCCAGTGATCATCACCACGCGCTTGCCGAGACGGTGCAGTTCGTCCACTGCCTGGCGGGACTCGGGCCGCACCGCGTCCTCCAGCGACAGCGCTCCGGCGAGCGCGCCGTCGCGGGCCACGTACAGCACCGCCGCGCCGCGCCGCTTCCAGCCATCAGTGGTCCCGGCCAGCGCCCCGGGCTCCTCGAGCCCGAGCTCGCGCAGGAGGGCGGGGCCGCCGACCGTGGCGGTCGCGCCGTCGACCGTGGCCTGGACGCCGCGGCCGGTCATGGAGCGGAAGCCGCTGGCGGACGGCAGCCGGCCGCGGTCGCCGGCGGCGGCGACGATGGCGCGGGCGAGCGGGTGCTCGCTGTCCGCCTCGACGGCCGCGGCCAGGCGCAGCAGGCCGTCCCGGTCGCCGTTCAGCGCGACCACCCCGGTGACCGCCGGCTCGCCCTTGGTCAGTGTGCCCGTCTTGTCGAACAGCACCGCGTCGACCGTCCGCATCCGCTCCAGCGCGAGGCGGTCCTTGACCAGGATGCCGTTGCGCGCACTCAGGGCGGTGGAGATGGCGATCACCAATGGGATAGCCAGCCCGAGCGCATGTGGGCAGGCGATTACCAGCACCGTGACGGTGCGCTCGACGGCCTGATCGGCGTGGCCCAGCGCGAGCCACACCAAAAAGGTGACGAGCCCGGCGCCGGTAGCCACGTAGAACAGCAGGGCGGCGGCGCGGTCGGCCAGCGCCTGTGCGCGCGAGCCGGAGGCCTGGGCCTGCTCGATCAGGTGGCGGATCCCGGCGAGTGCGGTCTGCTCGCCGACCGCGCCGACCCGCACGCGGATGGCGGAGTCGGTGGCCACGGTGCCGGCGACCACTCGGTCACCCTCGCGCTTGACCACCGGCCGCGACTCGCCGGTGATCATGGATTCGTCCAGCTCGGCCTCGCCGGCGACGACGACCCCGTCGGCGGGCACCCGGCCACCGGAGCGGACCAGGGTCAGGTTCCCGACGGCGAGCTCGGCCAGTGGCACAGTCTCGACGCCTGTAGCGGTAACGCGCTCGGCCTCGTCGGGCAGCAGCGCGGCGAGGGCGTCAAGGGCGCTGGAGGCTTGCCCGAGGGCGCGCATCTCGAGCCAGTGGCCGAGCAGCATGACGTCGACGAGCAGCGCCAGCTCCCACCAGAAGTCCAGGTTGAACAGGTCGAGCGCGGTGGCGGCGCTGGCGACGAAGGCGACGGTGATGGCGAGGGAGATGAGCAGCATCATGCCTGGCTGGCGGGCTCGCAGTTCCTCGAGGCCGCCGCGCAGGAAGGGGGTGCCGCCGTAGAGGAAGACGGCCGTGCCGAGCGCCGGCGCGACCCAGCCGGAGCCGGGGAACCGCGGCGCGGTGAACCCGAGCCACCGCTGCACCATGTCGCTGTAGAGCACCACCGGCACGCTGAGCACCAGGCTCAGCCAGAAGCGGTCGCGGAACCTGGCCGCGTGGTCCCCGTGCCCACCCTGCCCCTGGTGCCCCTGGTGCCCCTGGTGCGCGTCGTGGGTCGTCCCGGGAGCCGAGTGCCCCCCGTGCTCCAAGTGCGTCGCGTTCGTCGCGTGCGTGCTCATGGTCCTCCTTGCTCTGAGCTCTGGGATCCTCCGGCCGCCACACCTCGATTTACAGTACCCCGGTAGGGTATTAATTCATAGGTCGGGCCGCGAAAGGTGCGCTACGCGCGGCAAACTGCGTCTCACGCGGCAAGGTCCGGGCGCCAAAGGTGCGCTACTCGCGGCAAGATGCGTCCCACGCGGCAAGGTCGGTCGGGCGGTGGCGATGTGGCCGCCTCGGACCTGCCCTTGGACCTGCCCTCAGGCTTGGTCCTGGGTGTGGCGGTGCTCGGGCTCGGCGAGGAGCCCGTACCGTGCGCTCACGGTGGTAGGCGGCGCCGGGAGGCTCAGCACTGGGGCGGTGGGCGGCTCTGCTAGATGCTTCCCGGGAGTCCGTGCTGCAGGGTCAAGATCCTCCTCGACAGCCGGCCGCTGGTCGGTCGCAAACGGGCTGCCGATCTGGCGCAGCTACTCCGAGGAAGCATTTAGCGGCCGTAGCTGACCAGCGCACCCCACGTCTGCGGGCCGACCACGCCGTCGATCAGCAGGCCGTGGGCGGCCTGGAAGCGCCGCACCGTGGCGCGCGTGATCGGGCCGAAATCCCCGTCCACCGCCAGGCAGTAGCCGTTGCTGCGCAGGCGGGTCTGCACCGCGCTGACGCCGGCGCCGTGATGTCCGTAATAGATCGGCAGCATCTTCGGCGAGGAGGCCGCTGGGCGCACGCCGTAGGGCATCAGGCCCGAGCGCCAGATCGAGGCGATCCGGATCGGCACCGAGCGGTTGGCCGCATCGACCATGCGGCCCCAGCCGAGATACATGCCGACGTGGCTGATGGTGGCTGGGTTAGCGGTGTTGCTGGCGTAGAAGACCAGGTCGCCGGCTGACAGCGACCTCACCGCGATGCGCGTACCCACCTCGTACTGCCAGCGGACACGCGCGGGATGGTCACCCCCGCCGCCCTGTAGGCCATCATCGTCAAGCCGGAGCAGTCGTAGGCCGAGGAACCGCTGCCGCCCCATTGGTAGGGCTTGCCGAGCTGGTCGAGGGCGTAGCGGACGGCGATCGCGGGTGCTGAGCCGGGCACCGTGTAGGCGGCGGGCCTGCCGTGCTCCAGGACGGCCCGCGCCGGCAGCGGAACCACCAGCAGCACGAGCAGGAGGATGAGGAGCCAGCGCCAGGCGCCGGCGGGACGGAGGCTCAGCCGGACTGGAACGCCGGTCACGTATCCGGTCTGGGGGTGGGTGCGTGGCCGCCGGGGGCGGCGCGCAAGCGCTGGAGCTGCACGATTGGTTCGGCGCTTGGTTAGGCGCTGCATGCGGCGCCGGATACGTGACCGGCGTTCCAGGGGAAGCTGGGCTGACATCGGCGGACACGCTCCTTCTGGTCGGAGCCTGGACCCGCCAGGGGAAGGCTCGACTAAGGCAAGATGATTAATCGGCTCGATCAGGTCAGCAGTTGAGCCCGGTAAGGTGAGAGGGTGCTTGCTCGCCCCCCGCCGGTGATCCCTTCGCCCGAGCTGCGGCGGGCGCGCCTCGCCGTGGTCACCGTGTTCTTGGTGAGCGGGGCGGGCTTCGCCAACTGGGCGGCGCGCATCCCGGCGGTCAAGGACGGCGTCGGGCTGTCGACCGGGCAGCTCGGGATCGCGCTGCTCGGCCCGGCGATCGGGTCGCTGGCGTCGATGCCGCTGGCCGGCACGCTGATAGTCCGCCACGGCAGCCGCGTGGTGACCCGCGCGACCCTGCTGCTCTTCTGCCTGGCGCTGCCGTTGCCGGCGCTTGCTCCCTCACTGCCGGCGTTGCTGGCCGCGCTGGTGCTGCTCGGCGTCGGCGGCGGCTCGCTGGACGTGGCCATGAACGGTCAGGCCGTGGCCGTGGAGCAGCGCTACGGCCGCCCGCTCCTGGCCGGCTTCCATGGCGTCTGGAGCCTGGGGACGCTCGGCGGCGCCGCCACCGGTGGCGCGGCCGCCGCCGTCGGGCTGGCGCCCCTGCCGCACCTCGTGCTGGCGGCCGCCCTGCTGCTCGCCCTCGGCATGGGCACGACCCGCTGGCTGCTCCCGGCGGGCGCCGACCGGGCGCCGCGGGGCAGCCTGCGGCTCGCCCGGCCGACCCGCGGACTCGCGCTGCTCGGCGCTATCGCCTTCTGCGGGCTGCTGTGCGAGGGGGCCGTCTACGACTGGAGCGCCGTCTACCTGCGCGACAGCCTGGGCTCCAGCGAGAGCCTGGCGGTCAGCGGCTACGTCGCCTTCACGGTCACGATGACCGCGGGGCGCCTGGTCGGCGACGCGGTGCGCGCGAGGATGGGGTCACGGCTGCTGCTGGAGGGTGGGGCGGCGCTGGCGGCGGCGGGGCTGGGCGCCGCGCTCGCGCTGGACCACCCGGTCGCCGCCGTGGCTGGCTTCGCCCTGCTCGGCGCGGGCCTGGCCAGCGTATTCCCGATCGCGCTCAGTGTCGCCGGCGGCGTCACCGGGCTGCCTTCCGGCGTGGCCATCGCCGCCATCTCCACCCTCGGCTACCTCGGCTTCATCGCCGGCCCGCCGCTGATCGGCGGCCTCGGCGAGCTGTTCACCCTCCCCGCCGGCCTCGGCCTGGTAGTCGCGCTGACCGGCCTGATCGTCTTCCTGGCCAGGTTGCTTCCCGAGCAGGCCGCGGGCGGCGGCCCGTCCTCATGAAGCCTGGTCCTCACGGTCCTGCTGGTCCTGCTGGTCCTGCCGGTCCTGCCGGTCCTCACGGCCGTCCCGGCCGTCCCGGCCCTCACGGCGCTCACGGTCCTCGCTGGCCTGCTCCACCTCGGCGATCCGCGCCCGCGCCTGCTCGACCAGGGCGGCGAGGTCGACGTTGCCGCTGGTCACGATCCAGGCCACCTCGCCGTCGCTGTTGAAGCCGAGCCCCGCGCCGGCAGGCAGCAGCCGGGCGACCTCGCCGACCAGCACGGTGAAGCGCTCGTCGTTGGGGACCTCGACCCGCCTGGTGCTCGAGGGCGAGCCGCTCCCCCTCGCCGGCCGAGGTGGCTCCACCGGCTCGTCCTCGCCGAGCTCCATCAGGCGGGCCTTCACCAGGGTGTAGTCGACGTCGAAGGAGGCCAGCAGCCTGGCGGCCTGCGTGTCCTGCTGGGACAGCAGGGCGAGCAGGTAGTGGTGGGTGCCGACGCGCCCGCCGCTGCCGTCCTGCACCGCCTGCTGCCGCGCCAGCTCCAGGACGGGCACGGCTGGCGCGGTCAGGGCGACCACCGGCCCGCACGGTCCCGCCGGCGCGGCCTCGACGACGGTCTGGCCGCTGCCGAGCCGCCGCAGCACCGCGTCCAAGCTGACGCCGAGCTCGGCCAGCAGGCGCGCCCCGGTGCAGGTGCACTCCTCCAGCAAGCCGACCAGCAGGTGCTCCGAGCCGACGTGCTCCTGCCCGCGCCGCAGCGCCACCTGTGCGGCCCGCTCCAGCACCAGCCGGAAGGCGCTGGGGTAGGGGGACTCGTCGAGGGCTTGGTGGTCGCCGCGCCGCCGCGTCGGTGGCAGGCGTCTGAGCACGTGGTCCCGCACGGCCTGCTCGGTGAGGCCCAGCTGGCGCAGCGTCCGCGGCCCGACCGCGCCCGGATCGTCCCCCAGCCGCGCCAGCCCGAGGACCAGGTGCTCGCTGCCGATCCAGCCGTGCCCGAGCTCTGCCGCCTCTTCGTGCGCGGCAATGACCACCGTTCGTGCCTTTTCCGTCAACCGCTCGAGCATCGCGCCTCCGCCGCCCTCGGTCCACGCCAGCCGGGACGCACCGACCACCACATACCGCAGAAGCCTACCGTTTTCATTAAACCGGGGGGCTACGCGACACCCAGCGCGCCATCTGCACGGCGAGCGGAGCCAGCGGGTTCCGGAACGGATGCTGCGCCTGCTGAGACAGGGGGCAGTGCCGTTACCGTGCCATAGGGGAGCGATGAGCAGGATGCGGAGCGAGAGGGAGCATTCAGGCGCAATCCTCCAGTGAAGACGGCTAATTCGACAAAGTCAAGTGGTGCGTGAGAGTCGTGAGACTGGTTCACTTTTGCCATGTCGACCATCACTGCCCCAAGCGTCCCCTTCGACGCCCTGCGGCGGCGTTTCGCCCAGCGATACCAGGAAAGCGACCCTCTCGACACCGACGACGGCACGATCGTCGTGGTGCCCTCCCTGACCTTCCCGGTAGCGGAGCTGCGCAAGATCGTCGCCATCCAGCACTACGAGGAACGCCTGCTCTACCTGCTGTTGCTGCTGAGGCGGCCAGGCGTCAGGGTCGTCTACCTGAGCTCGCTGCCGATCGAAGAGGCGATCGTCGACTACCACCTGGGCTTCCTGCCCGACCCCGGGGACGCGCGGGCCCGCCTCCACATGCTCTCGGTCGGCGACCCGGAGCCGCGGCCGCTCACCGCCAAGCTGCTCGAGCGCCCCGACCTGGTCGAGCAGGTACGGGAGATCGTCGACGACCGGGACGAGGCGTTCATGCTGCCGTTCAACGTGACCACGCTGGAGGGCAGGCTGGCCGAGTGGCTGCGGCTGCCGCTGTACGGCCCGGGCCCGGGGCTGATCGGGCTCGGGTCGAAGACCGGCTCCCGGCGGATCGCCCGCCGCGCCGGGGTGCCGGTGCTCGACGGCGCCGAGGACCTATGGACCGTGTCGGAGGTCGAGCACGCCGTCCGCCGGCTGCACCAGCGCGTGCCCCGGCTGCACGGGGCGGTGGTCAAGCTCAACCACGGCTTCTCCGGCCAGGGCAACGCCGTCGTCCACTTCGACTTCGACGGGCTCGCTGAGCCGCTGGAGACAAGCCGCACCACCTTCTGCGCCCAGCAGGAGTCGTGGCGGTCGTTCTCCGGCAAGATCCACGAGTCCGGCGCGGTGGTGGAGGAGCTGCTCCGCGCCCCCGGCGTGGTCTCGCCGAGCGTGCAGCTCCGCGTCACCCCCGGCGGTGTCCCGCGGGTGGTCTCCACCCACGACCAGGTGCTCGGCGGCCCCAACGGCCAGGTGTACCTGGGCTGCCGCTTCCCGGCCGACCGGCGCTACCGCGCGGCGATCCAGCAGGCGGCGATAGGGGCCGCGCACGTGCTCTCCTCCCACGGAGTCATCGGCTCCTTCGGCATCGACTTCTTCGTGGTGCCGGACGGCGGCGGCTTCCGGCTGTTCCTGGCGGAGATCAACCTCCGCGTCGGCGGCACCACCCATCCCTTCGGCATGGTCTCGCTCGCCAGCCCAGCTCGCTACGAGCCGATCTCGGGTGAGCTGCGCGCCGGCGACCGGAGCAAGTGCTACGTGTCGACCGACAACCTGAAGTCACACCGCCTCGTCGGCATGGCACCCGACCGGGTGATCCAACTCCTGCGCCGCAGCGGCCTGGCCTTCGATCCCCGGACCATGACCGGCGCGACCCTGCACCTGCTCGGCGCCCTGCGCGAGTACGGGAAGATGGGCCTGACCTGCGTCGGTGACTCGCCCGAGGAGGCCGAAGAGCGCTACCGCGAGATCGTCTCCATTCTGTCCTAGCGCCGACCCCGGAGAACGGCTTGCCTGGTCGGCGCCGGGTTCCCGTGGTCGCCATCGTGCGCATTCGTATCACCTGTCGAGGCGTCGGCCGGGCAAACGTTTGGAGGGGAGGCGCTAGTAGGCTCTTTGCGCTGAGCCCATCGACGACGAAGGGGTGGAGCGATGACGCTGGTACTTCGGGGTGGGACGCTCATCGACGGGACCGGGGCCGACCCGGTCGACGACGCTGTGGTGGTCGCCGAGGGGGAGCTCCTGGCCCGGGTCGGCCAGCGGGCTCCGTTCCCGGCGGCCGGAGCCGAGGTGCTCGACTGCGAAGGGCTCACGGTGCTGCCGGGGCTGATCGACGCGCACAGCCACCTCGGTCTGATCGCGATCGAGGCGCCCGAGCAGATCCCGGCCGCCGTGGCCGCCGCGCAGATCTTCCGCAACTGCGAGCTGGCGCTGGACGCGGGCTTTACCACCGTGCGCGACGTGGCCGGGGTCGACGGCGGCGTGGCGCAGGCAGTGGCCGAGGGGCTGGTGCGCGGCCCGAGGATCCTGCCGTCGGGGCCGATCCTCTCGCAGACCGGCGGCCACGGCGACCACGCGCCGGCGTTCCTGGACGCCCACCACTACAGCTACGCCGGCGTCGCCGGGCTCTCGCAGATCAACGTCACCTGCGACGGACCGGACCAGGTGCGGCTCGCCGCCCGCCGCGCCTTCAGGCACGGCGCCACGCAGATCAAGGTGTGCGTCTCGGGCGGGGTGGTGTCCTTTACCGACAATATGCAGGACGCGCAGCTCACGGTGGACGAGCTGCGCGCGGCGGTGGAGGAGGCGGAGGCGCGCGGCAGCTACGTCACCGCGCACGCCCACAACGTCCGCGGCATCCTGAACGCGCTCGAGGCGGGTGTGTCGTGCTTCGAGCACGGCACCTTCCTGGACGAGGCGACGGCGCAGCGGCTGGCGGAGGCCGGGGCGGACCTGGTGCCGACGTTCGTGGTGCTGCGGCTCATGGCGCGCCGCTGGCGGGAGTGGGGTGTGCCCGAGGCGGTGCTGCCGCGGCTGGCCGGCGTCGAGGACGCCATGGCCGCCTCGATGAAGCTGGCGGTCGCCGCCGGGGTGCGGGTCGGGTCGGGCTCGGACATCCTCGGTCCCAGGCAGGAGCACCGCGGGCTCGAGCTGGTGATCAAGTCGGAGCTGCTCGGCCCGATGGCGGCGGTTACCTCGGCCACCTCGACCAACGCGGCGATCCTGCGGCTGGAGAAGCGGGTCGGCCGCGTGGCGGAGGGCCTGCTCGCGGACGTGATCGCGGTCGACGGCGACCCGCTCGGCGAGCCGTCGCTGTTCGACGACCCCGGCCGCGTGGTGCTGGTGATCAAGGCCGGCCAGGTGGCCAAGGACATCTGCCGCTGAGACTCCGGGGTCCGCCGGGCGTCACCGGCCGGTCGGCGGCAAAATCGAGGCATCACGACCCGAGCCTCGAGAGGAAGCCGATGACCGAAGGGCACGCCACCGACCCATATATACGTGCGTTCCCGAGTCTTACGTTCGAGCGGCCCGCCGACGGGGTGCTGCGCATCGTGCTGGACACTCCCGGCAGGCTGAACGCGGTGGACGCCGGGATGCACCGCGACCTCTCGCGCGTGTGGCGCGCCGTCGACACCGACCCGGAGGTGCGCGCGGTGATCGTCCGCGGCGCCGGCGAGGCCTTCTCGGCCGGCGGCCACCTCGAGCTGGTGGAGGCGATCGCCGACGACTTCGCCACCCGCGTCCGCGTGCTGCGCGAGGCGCGCGACCTCGTCTACGAGATCGTCAACTGCTCCAAGCCGGTGGTCTCGGCGATGGCGGGCCCGGCGGTCGGCGCCGGTCTGGTAATCGGCCTGCTCGCCGACGTGTCGATCGCCGCCCGCTCGGCCCGCATCATCGACGGCCACACGCGGTTGGGCGTGGCGGCGGGCGACCACGCCGCGATCGTCTGGCCGCTGCTCTGCGGCCTCGCCAAGGCCAAGTACCACCTGCTGGTGGGCGAGCCGCTGTCGGGGGAAGAGGCCGAGCGGATCGGGCTAGTGTCGCTGTGCGTCGACGACGCCGCCCTGCACAACACTGCGCTGGAGATCGCCGTCAAGCTCGCGCGCGGCTCGCAGACCGCGATCCGCTGGACGAAGTACGCTCTCAACAATTGGCTGCGGCTCGCGGGTCCGACCTTCGACACCTCGCTGGCGCTCGAGTTCATGGGCTTCACCGGCCCCGACGTGCGCGAGGGTCTGGCCGCCCTGCGCGCCAAGCGCCCGCCGAGCTTCAGCGGCCCGGCGCCGGAGTGATCGCGCGTGCGTGAGGCGGCCGCTGGCTCCGGGGAAGAGCTGCGCAGCGCCGTCCGGTGGCGCGACGGCCGCCTGGAGGTCGTCGACCAGACCGTGCTGCCGGAGCGCTTCACCGTGCTCGAGCTGGGCACGGTCGCCGAGGTGGTGGACGCGCTGCGCCGGCTGGTGGTGCGCGGTGCGCCGGCCATCGGCGTGACCGCCGCCTTCGGCGTTGTCCTCGGGCTGGACGAGCGGAGCGCCTCCACCGCCGCGGCGGCCCGCGAAGCGCTCGGGCAGGTGGCCGCCGAGCTGGAGGCGGCCCGGCCGACCGCGGTGAACCTGCGCTGGGCCGTCCGCCGGGTGGTGTCGGCCGCGGTCGCCGGGCGCGATCCCGCCGAGATCCGCCGGCTCGCGCTCGGCGAGGCAGAGCGGGTGCTCGCCGAGGACCGGGCGGCCTGCCGGCGTATCGCCGACAGCGGCCGCGCCGAGCTGGCCGGCAGGCAGCGCCTGCTGACTCACTGCAACACTGGCCGGCTGGCCACCGCCGGGCTCGGCACCGCCCTCGCCGTCGTCTACGCCAAGGCCGAGGCGGGCGAGCCGGTCGAGGTACTCGCCTCCGAGACGCGCCCGCTGCTGCAGGGCGCCCGCCTCACCGCCTGGGAGCTGGCCGACGCCGGCATCCCCGTGACGCTGCTGGCCGACACCGCCGCGGGGGCGGCCATGGCCGGCGGCATGGTAGAGGCGGTGCTGGTCGGCTGCGACCGGGTGGCCCGCAACGGCGACACCGCCAACAAGATCGGCACCTACGCCCTGGCGGTGCTGGCCCGAGCCAACGCCATCCCGTTCTACGTCGTCGGCCCGCTGTCGTCGTTCGACCCGGAGGCGGCCGGCGGCGCCGTGATCGTAATCGAGCAGCGCTCGGCAGAGGAGGTCCGCTCGCTGCGCGGCGCGCCGGTCGCGCCGGAGCGGGTCGAGGTGTGGAACCCCGCCTTCGACGTCACCCCCGCGGAGCTGGTGACCGCGTTCATCACCGACGCCGGCGTGCTGCGCCCGCCCTTCGCCGACTCGATCGCGCGGGCGCTGGGCCGCCAAGCACGCCAGCCGAGCTAGCGCCCCAGCTCACCGACGTGCTCCCTAGGCCTCGACCTTCTGGCCCTTGCCGATGACCACGACACCGGCCGCCGAGATCACGAAGCGCTCGCGGTCGCGCTCGGGGTCGACGCCGACCTGCGCGCCCGCGGGGATCTGCACGTTCTTGTCCACGATGGCGTTGCGAACGACCGCGTCCTCGCCCACGTCGACGTCGTGCATCACCACCGACCCCTCGACCAGCGCGCCGGTATGTACCTGGACCCCTGGGGAGAGGATCGAGCGGCGCACGGTGCCACCCGAGACGATGACGCCCGCGCACACCATCGAGTCCAGCGCCTGCCCGCGGCGCCGCTCCTCGTCGAACACGAACTTGGCCGGCGGCAGCGGCTCGTGCCAGGCCAGGATCGGCCAGCGATCGTTGTACAGGTTGAACACCGGGTGGACCGAGATCAGGTCCATGTGCGCCTCGTGGTACGAGTCGAGCGTGCCGACGTCGCGCCAGTAGGCGCGGTCCCGCTCGGTCGCCCCTGGCACCTCGTTGTCGGCGAAGTCGTAGACTTCGGCCTCGTCCCGCTCCACCAGCATCGGCAGGATGTTGCCGCCGAGGTCGTGCTTGGAGCGCTCGTCGGCCGCGTCGAGCGTGACCGCCTCGATCAGGGTCGAGGTGGTGAAGACGTAGTTGCCCATGGACGCGTACGCCTGGCCGGGCGCGTCCGGGAGGCCCAGAGGGTCGGCCGGCTTCTCGTGGAACGCGCGGATGCGGCGTCTGTCCTCAGCGGTCTCGATGACGCCGAAGGCGGTGGCCTCCTGGCGGGGCACCCGGATACCGGCGACGGTCACGCCTGAGCCCGAGGTGACGTGCTGCTCGACCATCTGCCTGGGGTCCATCCGGTAGATGTGGTCGGCGCTGAAGACGATGACGTAGTCGGGCCGCTCGTCGTGGATCAGGTTGAGGCTCTGGAAGATGGCATCCGACGAGCCCGCGTACCAGCGGCGGCCGCGGCGCATCTGCGCTGGCACCGGGGTCACGTAATTGCCGAGCAGCGGGGACATCCGCCAGGTTGTGGCGATGTGCCGGTCGAGGCTGTGGCTCTTGTACTGGGTGAGCACCACGATGCGCAGGTAGTCGCCGTTGACCAGGTTGGAGAGGGCGAAGTCGATGAGCCGGTAGTCGCCCCCGAACGGCACCGCCGGCTTGGCCCGGTCGGCCGTGAGGGGCGCCAGCCGCTTGCCCTCACCACCCGCGAGGACCATCGCGAGCACCTTCGGCTGCGCCATGGCGGCAGCGTACCCCACGCCCTGACCGCCGTCCCCGTTATCTGGCGACCCCTGTGAAATTCGCCTGCATCGAGCCTTACGACTGTGTAGGCTGCCTCGCTACTTCCCCGTGCTCGGCTACGACGTTCATCTCTCACTGGTGGACCGAGGAGCAGGCTCGCGCCTGCGCTCGTCCGCCTGAGTTGAGCGGTCGCCGTGCTCATCTCACCCGATGATCTGGAGGGTCTCGAGGAGACCATCGACCTGCTCAGCGACGACGAAGCGCATGCGTCACTTCGTCGAGCCAAGGCGGAGGACGAGGCGGGCCAGGCCGAGATCCTGACCAACGAGCAGGCTCGCGAGCGTTTCGGCTGATGGAGCTCACAGGGCGGCGAGCCAGGAGAGGACCTGGGTCGCGTCGAGGTCTGGGGAACACGGGGTAGAAGACGTGCTCGATGGCGCCGCGGTCGATCACCTCGGCAGTGGCTCCAGCACTACCATAAGACATGTCCACCTATGCCTTCGGTGACGGGGACCTGGCGGTCGAGCGCATGGCCACGGTGGCGGAGGTGTTCGCGCCCAGTAGCGCACGCTTCCTTGCCGGCACCGTGCGCGCTCCGGTCGGCTTGGCCGTCGACCTCGGATGCGGCCCAGGGCACAGGCCCTGGACGGGTCGGCTATGCAAGGTCTTCTGGTAGCAGGTCCATCAGCAGACCGTCATGCCAGGAGCCGTCGGCGCCCCGTTCATAGCGGCGCATGACGCCCACCGGCCGGAACCCCACCCGCTGGTAGGAGCGGATCGCCTGCTGGTTGTGGGCCGCCGGATCGATCGTGATGCGGTGGTGGCCGCGGCGCCCGAACAGGTAGCGGGCCAGGGTGCGGACCGCGTCCGCGCCCAGCCCGCGGCCATGCCAGTTCGGGTGCAGGCTGATGTCGATGCTGGCGTGCCGGTAGTCGGGGTCGTCTTCCTCGGCGTACTGGATTAGCCCGATCACCTGCCCGTCGGCCTCCACCGCGAACGTGACCGTGCCGTCATCAGGATCGATCACCTCCCGCCGGACCCGGTCCAGGTCCCAGCGCCCCCACCACCGGGCGATCCCGGGGTGGGTGAGGATCTGGGTCAGCCGGGCGGCGTCGTTGGTCGTCACCGGCCGAAGGCGCACGACCTCGCCGTCCAGCGACACGGCCTTGGGCGTGGTCATATCGCCTGCCTCCGGATGCGGGTTGCGAGGCCACGTGATCGAGGGACGCCAGCGCATCATCGGGTCTCCACGGCGGCCGGAGATCCCCTGCGGGCGCAGCAGCGCAGAGCGTCCCGATTGAAGCGCCCCGGCGCCGGCAGGCGGGCGCGAACCGACTCCTTGTCGTATGGCGTTGCGGGAAGCAGGTCCGCGGGGACGATATCGGGGGCCAAGGTTGGCCTGAGCTCTTCTCGCAGGATGCGGACCTGGGAGATGGAGAGCATCGGGACCGTCATCACCCGTTCGGCCAGCCACGCCAGGACGTAGTAATGCGGACCGATCGGCAGTCGCACGATCGGCCGGTGCTTGCCGGTCGCGTCCGCGACGATCTGGACAGCGCCCTGGAGGCCGAGCTCGGTTGGTCCAAGGAGCGGAATGGTCTTGCGCGGCAACCGGCCGTCGAGGAGCGCCGCGCACAGCACGCGAACGACGTCCTGAACCGCGAGCGGGCGGACCCGGCCCTGCCCAAGCCCGACGAAGACCGGGAAGGTGTGCAGCGCGTGGCTGAGGTGGTCGAGCATGTGATCGCCGCGCCCGAAGATCATCCCGGGCTTGAGCACGGTCCATTCGAGCCTGGAG
>JBKPDO010000127.1:0-88869 GCA_046727955.1 bacterium
GCTCGTCGATCTGGGCGCGGATGCGCTCGACAGCAGATAGTCTCGGGGGCACGGGCGTGGACCTCCTCAGCTCGAGTTGCTAGCTCTGCTGGGAGCCTACGCCCGTCCTACTTTTCCACCGCTACCCGGACGCCACCAGCCCATCCGTTGCGGGAATCAGTCGGGGTGGCCTGGAGTTCGCCAGATATCAGCACACGAGACAGTGACGCCGTGTGCGCTCGAGGTGATCGATCATGCCAACCCGCGCCCGAATCCTGCTACCCGCGCTGCTGGCAGCCGTCGGGCTGGCCATCGCCGGCTGCGCCAGCAACGGCTACGGCTCCGGCGGCGCCAAGTCCGCCGGCGGCAGCAGCAACGCCACCATCGCGTTCGCCAGCCCGGCCAATGGCGCGCAGGTCGCCAGCCCCGTCAAGGTCAGCTTCAACGTCCAAGGCGCCAAGATCGGCCGGCCCGAGACCGGCGACATGCACCTGCACGTGTACGTGGACAACTCCAGCAACTACAGCATCCTGTACTCGACCAACGGGCAGGTCCAGGTCCCGGCCGGTGCGCACACGCTCAAGGCCGTCCTGGCACAGCCCAACCACACACAGACCTCGACGACCGCGACCGTGATGGTCAAGGTGACCGGTGGTGGGCAGCAGGCGCCTACCACGACCGCCGGCGGTGGCGGATACGGCTAACCACCGGGACCACGAGACCGCGGTCGACCAGCAGCGTCCCGCTATGGTGACCACGCCGGCTCGCGCGGGCTGCCGCGCAACGGACACCGCGCGCTGGCTTCACACCCGCCAGGAGACAGGCGGCCGAGAGCACATAACTTTGCTGGTTCTGGAGTCCAGCGAGCAGGGAATCCGCTGCTCGGCATGGCGGTTGGCGCGGGATAGCTGATCAGGAAGAGGTCTAAGGCGCCACGGCGCCGCCACGCCGCCTCATCGAACCACCCCCATGGTTGCCTGGCTTGCTACCTGGCCGCACATAGACGAGCTGGAGCGCGGCCAGGTGCTGGCCTTGCCCCGGGGCCGCATTGGGGCCGCATCGGGGCCGTGAGCGCGCTTCGGTCATGGGGTACGACGCTGATTCACGCAGTACAGTGCAGTAGGGCTGTCTTCCCTGGTCAGCGGGTGGATTCAGGCGTCCGCAGAGGTCAGCTGGAGGCCCTCACGCAGGGCGAGACGAGGGTTCGAACCCCTCAGCCTCCGCAACGAGGTGGCGGCGCGCGCGTCCTGCGTATAGCCTGAGCGCCGGACCGTGCTAGGTGGGGAGCTAGCGGTGCCCTGTACCCGCAATCCGCTCCAGCGGGGCTGAATCCCTGCCCGAGGGCTCGCGTCCGAAGGTCGGCACCAAGTACGGGGTGTTGACGGTCAGGTCCCGCGCAACGCCACCTTGCGAACCGCGTCAGGTCCGGGAGGAAGCAGCGCTAAGCAAGCACTGGTGGGTGCCGCGGGCTCGCCGGGCCTGAGCCACCGGCTTGGCAAGCGCTCCGGGTTGCGGGCTCGACGGCAGGTGCACGGTCCATCTTCTGTGCTCTCTCGCCCTCGCCCTTCTGTGCTCTCCGCCCTCGCCGCGGCGGCCCGCCTGCCGCCGGCTCGGAGCCAGATCGCCGTCACGGTGCGGTGATATCCTCGACCGGCCGGTAGCACAGGCCGCTACCACTCCCTTCCCGCTCGGGCCGCCCGCCCGGGCTCAGCACGCATTCGCGAGTCGCATCCATGACGTACGTCTCCCTCTATCGCAAATGGCGACCACAGACCTTCGCCGACGTGGTCGGCCAGGACCACGTGGTCGGCACGCTGGTGAACGCCATCCAGACCGGCCAGGTCCACCATGCCCTGCTGTTCAGCGGCACCCGAGGGACTGGCAAGACCTCGACCGCCCGGATCCTCGCCAAGGCGCTCAACTGCGAGCGCGGGCCCACCCCCGAGCCGTGCAACGTCTGCGACGCCTGCCGCTCGATCACCGACGGGACCAACCTCGACGTCGTCGAGATCGACGCCGCCAGCCACGGCTCCGTGGACGACGCCCGTGACCTGCGCGAGAGGGCCAGCTACGCGCCCGCGGCCGCGCGCTTCAAGGTCTACATCGTGGACGAGGCCCACATGGTCACTCCGCAGGGCTTCAACGCGATGCTCAAGGTGCTCGAAGAGCCGCCCGAGCACGTGCGATTCGTGTTCTGCACCACCGAGCCGCACAAGGTGATCGAGGCCATTCGCTCGCGCTGCCAGCGGCACGACTTCCGGCGCGTCGGCACGGCGGTGCTGGCGGAGTACTTCGCCAAGATCTGCGCGGCCGAGGGGGTCGAGGTCGAGCCGGCGGCCATCGAAGCGGTCGCGCGCGCGGCGGACGGCTCGGTCCGCGACGGAGAGAGCCGGCTGGATCAGGTCCTTACCTTCACGGGCGGGCGGGTGACCCTGGCCGACGTGGCGCGGGCCCTGGGGGCGGTGCCCGCCGAGCTGCGCTTCGAGCTTGCCGATGCACTGGCTAACCAGCGGCCGGCCGACGTCTTCGCCTGCGTGGAGCAGGTGGTCGATGCGGGCCACGACCTGCAGCAATTCGCCAGGGAGGCGCTGGAGCACCTGCGCGACCTGTACGTGCTCGGGGCCGCGCCGGAGTCGACCACGCTGGTCGACGTCACGCCGGAGACCCGCGAGCGGCTCGCCGTCCAGGCCGAGCGCTTCGGGCCGGGCGAGCTCGCCCGCGTGCTCCGCGTCGTCGGCGACGTCTACCTCGACCTTCGCACCGCGACGGATCAGCGGCTGGTGCTCGAGGTGGGCCTCGCTCGGGCGGCCATGCCCGAGGCCTCCCTGGACGCCGAGGCGCTGCTCGCCCGGATCGAGCGGCTGGAGCGCCGCCTGGCGATCGCCTCCGGCGACCAGGCTCCGGCCTCGGCCTCCCCGGCGCCCGCGCCGGCTCTGGCTACTCACGCGCCGGGTCCGACCCCAGCCACTCCGACCCCGGCCGGCCGCGCCCCGACCCCGGCCACCCCTGCCCCGGCCCCAACACCGGCTGGCCGCGCCTCGACCCCTGCCGCTCCGGCGCCGGGTCCGGCCAGCTCAGCGGCGGGTCCGGACTCCTCGGCGCCGGGCCCGGCCGCTCCGATCCCAGCCGAGGGGACCCGCCGGGGCAAGGGGACACGCCGGGCCGAGGCGGCCGAGCGGCCCGCGGAGACCGACCGAGCGACCGCGGCGGCCACCGACGACTGGGACGCCCCGCCGCCGCCGCCGGCCGCGCCGGTCGACCTCGACCTGGTGAGCCACTCCTGGGGCCCGGTGTTCGAGCGCGTGCAGACGGCCAGCCGGATGACCGCCTCCCTGCTCGAGCGCGGCCGGCTCCGCGCGCTGGAGGGACGGCAGGTGGTGGTCGAGTTCTCGCCCCAGGACCGTTTCTACGCCGAGGCGCTCGAGAAGGGCGGGCGTCTCCAGTTGGTCGACGCCGCACTCGAGGCGGTCCTCGGCGGCGGCCTTGGGGTCCGGGTGGTCATCGGAGAGTCCGTCCCGGTGGCGACCAGCCACGCCGGGGCCGGCGACGGCGTGACCGCGCCAGAGCCCCCGCCACCGCCACCGCCCGAGGAGGAGGCGGCGCGAGCCTTCGGGCGCGAGCCGGCCGCGGAATTCGAGATCGACCCTGACAATGACGAAGGCCAGCCACTCGACTCCGACGCGGACACGCGCGCGGTGGCAGACTGGGCAGCCAGGGAGCTGGGGGGCCAGGTCATCGAGGAGCGCCGGAACGACCCGCCCGGGCGGCGGGCCAAGGGGGCCAGGGATCGGGCGCCCAGCGCTGGCGGCGAAGGGCGAACACGAGGACAGAGGGCCAGGGAGCGGAGCGAAAGGGGCAAGCGGTGAGCATGGGTCGCGGTGGCTTCAACCCGAACCAGATGCTCAAGCAGCTGCAGAAGATGCAGCAGCAAATGGAGCAGGCCCAGGCCCAGCTGGCCGAAGAGGTGGTCGAGGGCAGCGCCGGCGGCGGCGTGGTCACGGCCAGGGTCAAGGGCGACGGCTTGGTCGAGTCCGTGACGATCGAGCCGGAGGCGGTGGATCCCGACGACGCCGAGATGCTGGGCGACCTGGTCACCGCCGCGGTCAACGAGGGGCTGCGCAAGGCCAAGGACCTGGCCAACGAGCGCCTCGGCGGCCTCACCCGCGGCATGGGCCTCCCGCCTGGCATGGGCCTCTAAAGCGGTCCCGACATCGGTGAGTAGCAAGGGGGCCGGGTCTTGGGGGGCCGTGGGGGGAGCTCGCTCCCCCCACATGGATCGAGGACTGCGGGTGCGGAGCATGGCACCTTGGCGGGAGGCATAACCGTGTACGAGGGTCCTGTTCAGGACGTGATCGACGAGCTGGGTCGGCTGCCGGGGATCGGGCCCAAGAGCGCCCAGCGGATCGCCTTCCACCTGCTCAAGATCGAGCCGGCCGATGCCGAGCGCCTGGCCCGCGCCATCCTCGAGGTCAAGGCCCGCGTCCATTTCTGCCGCATCTGCTGGAACGTGGCCGAGGGCGACGTCTGCCGCATCTGCAAGGACTCGCGGCGCGACGCCAGCCTGGTCTGCGTCGTCGAGGAGCCCCGCGACCTGGTCGCGATCGAGCGGACGCGCGAGTTCCACGGCCGCTACCACGTGCTCGGCGGCGCGATCAGCCCGATCGAGGGGGTCGGTCCCGACGACCTCCACATCCGCGAGCTGCTCGGCCGCATCCAGCCCGACGGCATCCGCGAGGTGATCCTGGCCACCAACCCCAACGTCGAGGGCGAGGCCACGGCGATGTACCTGGCGCGCCTGCTCTCGCCCCTCGGGGTCCGCATCACCCGGCTCGCCAGCGGCCTCCCCGTCGGCGGCGACCTCGAGTACGCCGACGAGGTCACCCTCGGCCGCGCCTTCGCCGGTCGCCGCGACATGCCGGTCTGAGGCGTGCGGCCCCATGGCGTGGGGCCCAATCGCGTGGGCGCCAATTTGGGTCGCCCTCTCCCGCCGCACTGATAGGCTAGGGAGGCCAGCTGAGGGCAGCGCCGCCCGGCAAACCCCCCTGCTCGACCCCTTGGAAAAGGGACGCCCATGGCCTTGATCGTGCAGAAATATGGCGGTACCTCGGTGGCGGACGCGCCCAGGATCAGGCACGTGGCCGACCGGGTGGTGGCGACCAGGCAGGCGGGCAATGACGTGGTCGTGGTCGTCTCGGCCATGGGGGAGACCACCGACGACCTGGTGGCGCTCGCCCACCGGGTCTCGAGCGACCCCACGCCACGCGAGCTGGACATGCTGCTCACCGCTGGCGAGCGGATCTCGATGGCGCTGCTGGCGATGGCGATCGCCGACCTTGGGGTGACCGCCAAGTCGTTCACCGGGTCCCAGGCCGGCATCATCACCGACACCCTGCACGGCAAGGCGCGCATCCTCGACGTGCGCGCCGGCCGCATCACCGAGGCGCTGTCCCAGGGCCACGTGGTCATCGTGGCGGGGTTCCAGGGGGTCTCCACCGACCACGACGTGACCACGCTCGGCCGCGGTGGCTCGGACACCACCGCGGTGGCCCTGGCCGCGGCGCTCGGCGCCTGGGCGTGCGAGATCTACACTGACGTCGACGGCGTCTACACCGCCGACCCCCGGCTGGTGCCCGAGGCTCGCAAGCTGCACGTGGTCTCCTACGAGGAGATGCTGGAGATGGCGGCCTCGGGTGCTCGCGTGCTGATGCTGCGTTGCGTGGAGTACGCCCGTCGCTACGGCATCCCGCTCCACGTCCGCTCGAGCTTCACGGGGGCGTCAGGCACCTGGGTGCGCGAGGAGGACGAACGCATGGAGAAGGCGATCATCTCCGGGGTGCCGCACGACACCTCGGAGGCCAAGGTGACCATCGTCCGCGTTCCCGACCGGCCGGGGATCGCCGCCAGGATCATGCGGGGCGTGGCCGAGCACGGCATCAACGTCGACATGATCGTCCAGAACGTCTCCCACGGCGGCACCACTGACATCTCCTTCACGGTGCCGAAGAGCGACCTCTCGGGCGCCATGGTGGTACTGGAGAAGCTGGCCAGCGAGGTCGGTGCCGCGGAGGTGGCGGCCGATTCCGACATCGCCAAGGTCTCGCTGGTTGGCGCGGGCATGAAATCGAGCCCAGGCGTGGCGGCGGCCATGTTCGAGGCGCTCGCCGACGCGGGCGTCAACATCGAGATGATCTCCACCTCCACGATCCGCATCTCCTGCGTGATCCGCTCCACGGACGTGGCGACCGCCGTGCGCGCCATCCACGACCGCTTCCACCTGTCCGACGAGGCCGAGTTCCGCCACGAGCACGGCGAGGGCACGGCCGAGATCCCGGTGGTCCGCCAGTGACGCTCCCAACTGCGGTGATCGTCGGCGCCACCGGCGCGGTCGGTGAGGACCTGCGGGGGATCGTCGCCGAGCGAGAGCTGCCCGTCGACCGGGTCCGGATGGTCGCCTCGGCCCGCTCGGCCGGCCGGCTGGTGCCGTTCCGCGGCGGGCAGGTCGAGGTCGAGCCGCTCGTTCCCGAGGTCTTCGACGGCGCGGCGCTGGCTTTCTTCTCCGCCGGCGGCGCCACCTCGCGCGAGTGGGCACCGGTGGCGGCCGCGCGTGGGGCGGTGGTGGTCGACAACTCGAGCGCCTGGCGCATGCACCCGAAGGTGCCGCTGGTCGACGCCGACGTCAACCCGGAGGCCGCACGCGAGCACCCGATCGGCATCGTTGCCAATCCCAACTGCACCACGCTCACGATCACTCCGGTCCTGAAGGTGCTGCGCGACCTGTTCGGCCTGCTGGCGATCACGCCCACCTCGTTCCAGGCCGCCGGCGGCTCCGGCCAGCGCGCCATGGACGAGCTGGCGGATCAGGCGGCCAAGCTGATCGGCGACCGTGAGCTGCTGCGTCGCGGCGGTCGTCCCGAGGCGCTGCCGGTCGGCGAGGTCTTCCCGCACACGCTGGCCTTCAACGTGGTCCCGCAGTGCATGGGCTTCGACGAGTCCGGCTACACGGTGGAGGAGCTGAAGCTGCGGAACGAGCCGCGCAAGATTCTCGGCCTGCCCGACCTCGAGAGCCATCCGACCTGCGTGCGCGTGCCGGTAATGGTGGGGCACTCGGTGTCGCTGCGGGCCGTCTGCGGGCGGCCGGTCGAGCTGGACGCCCTCTGCCCGGCCCTGGCGGCCGCGCCGGGCGTCACCGTGGTCGACGATCCCGCCACCAACGCCTACCCGACCCCGCTCGAGTGTGTGGGCAGCGACGGCGTCTTCGTCGGCAGGGTCCGCGCCGACCTGGCCGACGCGCGCGCCGTGATGCTCTGGTCGGTCGCGGACAACCTGCGCAAGGGCGCGGCCCTGAACGCCGTCCAGATCGGCGAGGCCGTCCTCGCCGGCTGACTTCCCCGGCCCCTGAGCGCCCGGGCCCTGCCGGTGGCCGGCCCTCGGCCTCAGCAACCTCAATGGTAGTCCGCGCTCCAGGGTCGCGGCCGGCGTGGAGCGCCTCGAGGAACTCCAGGTCGCCGGCGCTGAGCCCCTACGCTGACACCGTCCATCCGGAGCCGCTGATGCCCCTGCGGGGCACGGCACCCGCCGGGCAGCTCTGGAGCACCCCGGCCGACCTCGCCCGCTGGGCTGCCTTTCCTGGCCGACCCGGATCCGGCCGTGCTCTCGCCCGAGACCCTCGCCGAGATGCGCCATCCCCAGGTGATCGCCGACCTGGAAGGCTGGACCCGCGCCTGGGGCCTCGGCCTGGTGCTGTCCCGCCGCGGCGAGCGCATCCTGCACGGTCACGCCGGCGCGATGCCAGGGTTCCTCGCCAGCCTGGTAGCGTTCGTCAGGGGCAACGAGCACGCCGGCGCCGTGGTGATGACCAACACCAGCGCGGGCGTGGATGTCGAGGTGCTCGCGGTCGACCTGCTCACCGCCGCGCTGCGGGCCGACCCTCGCGAGCCGGCCGCCTGGCGCCCCGTCGACCCGCCGCCGCCCGAGATGGCAGGGATCCTGGGCCGCTGGTGGTCTGAGGGCAACGAGTTTGTCTTCCGCTGGCGGGACGGCCATCTGGAGGCCAGCCCTGTGATGGCCGGAGCGCTGCGGCCGGAGGCGCCGGCAGTGTTCGAGCCGATCGGCGCCGACCGCTGGACAACCGTGTCCGGTCGTGAGGAAGGGGAGTTGCTCCGCGCGGTCCGTGCCGGCGAGGGCACGGTCCGGCACCTGTACTGGGCAGGCTATCCCTGCGGGGTGCCCCGCTGGCCCGGGCCCTACGCGGTGCCCAGGGCCCAGGACCCCCGGGCGCCGGGCGAAGCGCGGACGCCCCTGGGCAGCGTCGACTATGCTGCGGCCTATGAGCATGCGGATGGGATTTCTCGACGTCGTCCCGGCCGTGGAGCGGACTGATCTTCTCGCCGCCCCGGTGGCCGCCGCCCTCGCCGCCTGGAAGGGCCAGGTTCCGGTGGACCAGATAGGGGTGGCCGAGATCGACCCTGAGCTGGCGGACACGGCCGCGTTCTGCCAGCGCTACGGGGTCGCTCTTGAGGAGTCGGCCAACTGTGTCGTGGTGGCGGCCCGCCGGGCAGGTGAGACCCGGCTCGCGGCCTGCATGGTGCTCGCCACTACCCGGGCCGACGTGAACGGGCTCGTCCGCCGCCACCTGGGGGCCCGCAGGGCTTCCTTTGCCCCGGTGGAGGTGGCGACCGCCGAGACCGGCATGGAGTACGGCGGCATCACGCCGATCGGCCTGCCCGAGGACTGGCCGATCCTGGTCGACGCCGCCGTTCCAGCGGTCCTGTGGGTGGTCATCGGCAGCGGCGTGCGGCGCTCGAAGCTGATCCTCCCCGGCAAGACCCTGGCCGACCTACCAGGCGCCGTCGTCCTCGAAGGCCTCGGCCGCTGAGACCAGCACCCGCCCGCCCACACTCCCTTCCCTCCCATAACCGGGCGGTCCGGTCGGCCCCGCACCGTCATCCCGCACCCAGCACTCAGCGCCGCGCCGTACCCGCGCCCAGCGCCTACCTTGCCGCGCGGAGGCACCTTGCCGCGCGGAGCGCACCGACCTTACGGTGGTGGTCAGGCGAGCGGGCAGGTGCAGGGGGAGTGGTGGCAGCGTGGACAGCCGTCGGCGAAGCGGGCGACCGCTTGGTTGAGATCCACACCAACGGCGTTCGCGACGCTGACCAGCCAGGCCAGAGCATCGCCGAGCTCGTGCTCCAGCTCGGCGGGGTCACAGTGCCGGAGCGCCTTGGCCACCTCGCCAACCTCCTCCACCCACCACCGGAAGGTCCCATCGACCCCACGGGCGCGGTCGCGCTCCCCGAACGTCGCCTCGATCCGGCCCTGCAGCTCCGCCAGCGTGACCCCCGCCCCCTCCCGAGGCACCGAGCCCTCCCCACCACCGTCGCCGGACGAGGCCAGTCTCCTCGGCTTCACGTGGAACAGCTCCTTGTCCACAAACCAACCGCGCCCGTGCCGGCGGGCCCTTGCAGGGGTAGCCACGGTGGCCACTCATTTCAAGGCCGTCAAGCCATGCCTCGGCCTCGCTTCGGTCAGAGCCGAGTTCCGATCAGACCCTTCTGGTCGGGATGCCGGGATTTGAACCCGGGGCCTCCACGTCCCGAACGTGGCGCGCTGCCAAGCTGCGCTACATCCCGTGGGCTCGAGGCGCTCCGGTGCTGGCGCACGTCGAGCTTGGGCAGTGTACCGATCCGGTAGTTGGCGGGACAACCGCGAATGGCCGCGGCGGGCCATTCGCCAGGGCAGGCGGGGCCATTCGCCAGGGCCGGGTGCCAGGGCAGGCGGGGCTAGGCGCCAGGGCCAGGCGGCGGGGCAGGCGGGGCCAGGCGCCAGGGCCAGGCGCCAGGGGGGGCGTTCCGGCCGTGGGGCGCCGCATCCCAGCTCATCCGGCCAATGGCAGGCCGAGCAGGTAGGTGACTAGGCCCACGCCGATGCCGGCGGCGATGAGCCAGGCCGGGTTGGGCCGCCAGACGAGCAGCACCGCCAGCGTCCCGGCCGCGAGCAGCGCGGTCGCGACGCTGGTGATCGCGTCCCGGCCGAGCTGCCACGTGACTCCGGCCATGAGCGCGACGGCGGCCACGTTCAGCCCGTCCAGAGCGGCTGCGCTGACCGCTGAGCGGCGCAGCCGGTCCACTAGGGGCCCGAGGCCGCCCACCAGAGCGAACGATGGCAGGAAGATCGCCACCGTGGCGACGGCGGCACCGGGCACGCCTGCCAGCAGGTAACCGACGAACGTGGCGGTGGTGAACACCGGGCCGGGGGTGAACTGCCCGATGGCGATGGCGTCCAGCAACTCGCCCTCCGTCAGCCAGTGACGGGCATGCACCAGGTCGTGCTGTAGGAACGCCAGCAGCACGTAGCCGCTGCCGAACAGCAGGGCGCCCGCCTTGAGGAACACCCAGGCGAGCGCGGTCAGGCTTACCCCCGACCGGGGCGATGGAGCCAGGCTGGCCAGCACGATCAGGGCCGGTGCGGCCTTGGCCGGGCGGACGGCCAGGACGGCGGCAACGGCGGCCGCCGCGAACAGCAGCACCGGCTCGGTGACGCCGGCCAGATAGGCGCCAAGCGCGGCGGCCCCGATCAGCGCCAGCCTCCAGGACTTGACTGCTGTCCGGGCCAGGCCGGCAACGGCCTGCACGACGATGGCTACGACCACCGGCTTGATCCCGGCGAACACCCCCTCCATCGCCGGCGTGCGCCCGTAGCGAACGTAGGCCCATGCCGCCACGCCCACGATGACCGCCGCGGGCAGGATGAACGCGGCCCCCGCTGTCAGCAGCCCCGGGATGCCGGCGCGGCGCCGGCCGACGTACAGTGCGACCTCGGTGGAGGTCGGCCCGGGAATGGCGTTGCTGGCCCCAACCAGGTCGAGGAAGTCGCCGTCGGACAGCCAGCGGCGGACGCCGACCAGCTCGTGACGCATCATCGCGATGTGCGCTGCCGGGCCGCCGAAGGCCGTCACCCCGAGCCGACCGAACAACCGCGCCAGCTTAGCCAGCGATCGCCGCCTCGGCGGGATGGGTGGGTCCTGCCGTTCGGTGTCCATGGTCGGCTTGTACATGCCCAGCCTCGCGGTCCACAACTTGTCGTCATGTGACGGGTGGGCGCCGATGGCCGGTGAGGGTGGCCGGGGGACCCGGGCGACCCGGGCGACCCGGGGGACCCGGCGACCCTCCTAACCAGTCACGTGGCTCCCGCCGGCTTGGCCGCCAAGGGCCTGCCGCAGGAGGGGCTCGGCGTCGAGGGCGGTGACCGCGAGAACCTCGTCGCCGGGCTCGAGCGGCCCGCTGCCGCTGCCAGGGAGCACCCGCTCGCCGCGGACCACCGCGACCACCACCGACCCCTCGGGCAGGTCGAGGTCGCTGGTGCGCCGGCCGACCGCGGGGGCGTCCTCGTCCAGGGTGACCTCCATCAGTGCGACCCCACCGGGCTCGGCCCGCAGCAGGGCGACTACGTCCTGGATGCCGACGGCGGCGTCGAGCAGCCGTGTCAGGATCGCCGGCGCGGACACCGCCGTGTCCACCCCCCAGTCCTCCGTGAACAGCCAGGCGTTCTTCGGGTTGTTCACCCGCGCGACTACTCGCGGCACGCCATAGCTGCGCTTGGCCAGCAGGCTCACCACCAGATTGTCCTCGTCGTCGCCGGTCGCGGCCACCACCGTGTCCACCGCCTGGAGGCCGGCGCGGTCGAGCACTGAAGGCTCGCAGGCGTCGCCGGCGATCACCACCCGCCCGCCACGCTCCCTCTCCCGCGTCGCGACCGCCGCGTCCTGCTCCACGACCACCACCTCGTGGCCCTGCTCGACCAGGTGGTCGGCGATGTAGGCACCCCAGACGCCGGCGCCGGCTACCATCACCCTCAACGCCGCGCCTCCTCCGACAGCAGCAGGTCGAGCCGGTCCCGCGCGTCCTGCTGCACCGTCAGGCGGACCACGTCTCCCTCAGCCAGTGTCGTGTCCGGCTCGGGGACCATCGCCCCACCGCGCCGGGTGATGCTGATCACCCGCAGCCCGCCGAGCGCCTCGATCTCGCCAACGGGCCGGTCGACCAGGTGCTGTGGCAGCTCGAGGCGCAGCAGCGCGACCTCCCCGCGTCCGAAGGTGGCCTCCTCCTTCACCGGGAGGTGCTCCAGGTAGTCGCGGATCTTCGCGAGCGCCCAATTGACCGTGGCTACCGTGACGACGCCGAGCTCCTCGTAGATCACCGCGCGGCGCGGGTCCTGGATGCGGGCGATCACCCGAGGCACCTTGTAGACCTCGCGAGCCACCCGGGCGGTCACCACGTTCGAGTTGTCCCCGCCGGTCACGGCGACCAGCGCGTCCGCCCGCGCGATCCCGGCCTGCTCCAGCACGTCGCGGTCGAAGCCGATGCCCTCGACCGTCTGACCCAGGAAGCGCTCGCCCAGCCGCTCGAAGGCGCGGGGGTCCTTGTCGACCACGGCGACCGTCTCACCGCGCTCGCCCAGGGCGACTGCGAGCCCGGCGCCGACCCGGCCGCAACCGACCACCACGACCCTCATGGCCGCCGAGCCTCCTCGTGCTCGGCGGGCTCGTTCGCCACGAAGCGGTAGCCCATGCCAGGCTCGGTCACGATCACCGACGGGGCGGAGGGGTCGTCGAGCTTCCTGCGCAGGTTCGCCATGTAGACCCGCAGGTACTGGGACTCGCCCTCGTAGCCAGGCCCCCATACCCGCTCGAGCAGGAAGCGGTGCGTGCAGAGGCGGCCGGCGTTGACCGCGAGCACCTCCAGCAGCGAGTACTCGGTGCGCGTCAGGTGCACGGGCGCGCCCTCCTTGGCCACCAGCTTGGCGTCCAGGTCGATACGCACGTCACCGGCCTCGACCACGTGCGCCCGCGGTTGCTCGCCCTTTGCCTGCTCGCGGTGGCGCAGCGCGACCCTGACCCTGGCGATCAGCTCGGCCATACCGAACGGCTTGGTCACGTAGTCGTCCGCGCCAAGCTCGAAGGCGGCCAGCTTGTCCCGTTCCGCGTCCATGGCGGTGAGGACCACCACCGGCACTGGGGTCCAGGTCCGCAGCCGGCGCAGCACCTCCAGGCCGGGTAGCGCGGGAAGGCCAAGATCGAGCACGACGCAATCGGGATCGAGAGTCTCCACCGCGGTCAGCGCGGCCTCGCCCGAGCCGACGGTGATCGCCTCGTGGCCACGTGCGCGCAGGTTAGCGGCGACCGTCCGCGCGATGGGCGGCTCGTCGTCCACCACCAGGACCTTGCTCACGAAGTCGTGCCGACCCCGGAAAGCGGCTTGCCCGGTCGGCGCCGGGCTCCCATAGACTCCACGTTGAACATACACGTCACCTCGTTAGGCGCCGACCGGGCAAACGCTTGGAGGGGAGGCACTAGGTCCTCGCCGCGACCGGCCGCCTGGCGGCACGCAGGGAGAGGATGAAGGTCGCGCCGCCCCCTGGCGTCGTCTCGACCCGGAGGCTGCCCTCCAGGGCGTCCACGATTCCCCTGCAGATGGCGAGGCCCATGCCGGTGCCCTCGGGCCGCCTGCCGCCCGCCTTGAGCCGGTAGAACTGGTCGAAGACCCGCTCGCGCTCGGGCACCGGGATGCCGGGGCCGTGGTCGATCACCCGCAGCTCTACCGTGTCCCCGCGCTCGCGGGCCACCAGGGCGAGCGGGCTGCCCTCGGCGTAGCGGCGGGCGTTGTCGAGCAGGTTCGTCAGCACCTGCTCGAGCAGGACCGGGTCCGCGACCACCGGCGGCAGCGACTCCGGCACGTCCACGTCGATCCGGTGGGATGACAAGGAGCGGGCGCGCCGCACCACCGGGCCGGCGACCTCGGCGACCGAAGTCTCCTGCAGGCGGGGGTCGAGTGCGCCGGCCTCGATGCGGGACATGTCGAGCAGGTTGTGGACCAGCCGGTTGAGGCGGTCGGCCTCCTGGTCGATGGTGGTCAGGAACTCGCGGCGCTCCTCCTCTCTCCAGCGCACCTCGGAGTCGAGCAGGCTCGACACGGACGCCTTGATCGAGGCGAGTGGGGTCCGTAGGTCGTGGGAGACCGAGTTCAGCAGGGCCGTGCGCAGCCGGTCGGTTTCCTCCAGCGCCCTGGTCCTGGCGCGCTGCTCCTCCTGCCGGCCCTGGTCGAGGGCGAGCGCGGCCTGGTTGGCGAAGGTCGCCAGCACGCGGCGCTCCGCCTCGCCGAATACCGGCGACCCGGGGCCGCCCGCGACCACCACCAGCGCCCCGACCGGCTCGGCGCCGGCCCGCAGGGGCACGGTGAGCGCCTGGCCCGGCTGCAGGTCCCCGGTGCCAGAGGCGCGGACCTGGGCGGTCAGGTTGGTGGCCAGCGCCTTCGAGACCTCGCCGTCGCTGGCGGCGATGCGCAAGCGGTCGCCCTCTGGCAGCACGATGGCGACGCCGGCCAAATCGAACAGCGAGCGGACGGTGTGGACGACGCTGTTCAGGGTGTCCTCCAGGCTGCCGTGCGCGACCAGGCTGCTGGAGAGCTCATAGAGCCTGCGTGTCTCCTGCTCGCCCCGCTCCGCCTGCCGGCGGCGCCGCTCCAGGGCACCGACCAGGTAGCTCACCACCATGGCGATGCCGAGATAGACCCCGAGCGAGACGTAGTCCTGCCGGTCGCTCACGACGAAGGTGCGGTACGGCGGCAGGAACAGGAAGTCAAAGGCGAGGAAGCCGAGCAGGGCGGCGGCTGTGCCCGGCCCGAGCCCGCCGGCTGCCGCCGCCGCCACCACGACCAACAGGAAGGACAGCACTACATTCGTCTTGCTGACGTCGGGGCGGACGGCGAGCAGGGCGGCGGTCACAGCCGCCGTGCCGAGCGCGGCCACCGCGTAACCGAGACCAGTCCTCGGCCCCCGCACGCCGCGCGCCTCGAAACCCCGCCGGAGCGGTCCACTTGCGCGCATCATGACTCAAGAATAGTCGTTTCCGCACCGACGTCAGACCGGCTGACCTTGCTCCTTAACGCATCCTTCACGGCCGCGCGCTCGACCTTTATGGCGTCTTTGCGCAGACCATGCACGCTGGTCACGTCGACGACCCGACTACCCGGGGTCACGTCGACGACCCGACCACCTGGAGTCACTGAGATGGACCTGATCGCCCTGCTGGCGAGCCGAGGGTCAACGTGCTCGAGCTGAAATCTCGCTCTCGACCGGCTCGCTGCGCAATGATCGTTGCCCTATGGACCACGATCAGGGGCGACGACCACCACGGCGCGGCCGGCTCAGGATCTTCCTGGGCGCGGCGGCCGGGGTCGGCAAGACCTACGCCATGCTCGGAGAGGCACGCGGCCTCAAGGCCGCCGGGGTGGACGTCGTGATCGGCTACCTCGAGGCGCACGGCCGCCGGGCCACCGAGGACCGGGCCGCCGGCATCGAGGTGGCCCCCCGCCGGGTGGTCCGTCGGGGCGACCGCACCTTCACCGAGATGGACGTCGACTGGATCTTGCAGCGCGGGCCGCAGCTCTGCCTAGTCGACGAGCTCGCGCACACCAACCAGCCCGGCGGGCGCAACGCCAAGCGCTGGCAGGACGTGGAGGAGCTGCTGGACGCCGGCATCGACGTGGACACGACGGTCAACATCCAGCACTTGGAGAGCCTGAACGACAAGATCTACGAGATCACCGGTGTGCGGGTGCGCGAGACCTTCCCCGACCGGCTGCTGCACGAGGCCGACTCGGTCGTGGTGGTCGACCTGCCGCCAGAGGCGCTGCGAGAGCGCATCGCCCAGGGCCGCGTCTACGCGCCGGAGAGGGTCCCGACCGCGCTGGCGAATTTCTTCCGCACCGAGAACCTCACCGCCCTGCGCGCCCTGGTGCTGCGCGAGGTGGCCGAGCAGGAGGAGCAGGAGGAGAAGCAGGCCCGCACGGCCGAGCGGGTGCTGGTCTGCATCGACGGCCGCCCGAATTCCGAGGGGCTGGTGCGCCGCGCCGCCCGGCTGGCGCGCCGCGTCGACGCGCGGCTCTGGTTCCTGTACGTCGAGCCGGAGGGCGAGCACCTGTCCCGAGAGGCCGCCGCCACCGTCGACAGGGCCGAGGCGCTCGCCGAGCGGCTCGGCGCGACGGTGCTGCGGCGCGAGGGCGCGGTCGCGCCGATGGTGGTGGCGGTGGCGAGGGAGCTGGGCGTGACGCAGATCGTGCTCGGCGAGTCGCATCGTCCCCGCTGGAGGGAACTGCTCGGCCAGTCGATCATCGCGAACGTGCTGCGCGAGACCGACGGGGTGGACATCCTGATCGTCGCGGACGCCCGCGCCATGCTGGAGCAACCGACCGCGGTGACTCCCATCGACGAGGGGGTGAGCTCCCAGTGATCCGCTCGCGCAGGCTTGCCGAGGTCAACGGCGAGGGCCTGGTCTGGGGTGGGATCGGCTTTGTGGCCAGCCTGGTCGTGGGCGTGGCGCTGAGCCCCTTCCGCGGCTCCATTGGCCTGGAGAACGTGGTCATCGTCTACCTGGCCGTGGTCGCGGTGGCCGCCGCCGTCGGCGGCCGCGCCGCCGGGCTGGTGTCGTCGCTGTCGGCCGCGCTGTCCTACAACTTCTTTTTCACCACCCCGTACTACACCCTGCGGATCGACTCAGTTGGCCAGGTCGTCACCGTGCTGCTGCTGTTCGCCGGCGGGTTGCTCGCCAGCCTTGGCGGGAGGGCGAGCCGGCGGGCTGACGCCACGGCGCGCGAGGAAGCGGACGACATCCGGCTGCTGCACGCGGTCAACCTGGCGACGGCCAGTGGCGAGGGAGCGGACCAGGTGGCCGCGGAGGGCGTGCTCGACCTGCTGGGCGCGCGCTCGGTGCAGGTGGTCCGGGCCGGGCGCGATGGCGACCGGGTCGTGGCCGCCGCGGGTGAGCGGCCCGGCCCGCTGGACCTTGGCGGCCTGCCCCACCTGGACCAGGACGGCCGCATCCCCTCGGGCCATCTGCGCTCGGTGGGGGGAACGCTGGTGCTGCCAGCCGAGGGCACCGCGATCGACCTGGTCCGTGAAGGGCGACGGGTCGGCACGCTGGTGGTGTTGCCGGCCGCGGACCGTCCGCTGCTGCGCACCACCCGGACGACCATCGCGGCCATCGCCCACGCCCTTGCGGTGGCCGATCGCCCCGGTAGGTGACCGCGCCCCGGCAGGTGCGGCCGGAGTTCCCGCCCGCTGATACGATCCGGGTATGGGTGAGACGCGCAAGCGTGGTACCAGGACGACATTCCACCCCGGCTGGGAGCCTGGCACGCTGCCGGAGGAGGAGGTGCTGCGCCGTGGCGGCGCTCTCTTCGACGACGGCATGTACTGGGAGGCGCACGAGGTCTGGGAGGAAGTCTGGCGGCGCCGCAAGGGCCACCCCGACCGCGATTTTCTCAAGGGGATGATCCAGGGCGCCGCCGGCATGTGGCATTTCAGCCAGGGCAACTTCAAGGGCGCTCTGTCGGTCCTCGGCCGCGCGATCGGCTACCTGGAGCCCTACCGGCCGTCCCGGGAAGGCGTCGACGTCGACGCCTTCAGCGGGGCGCTGCGCCGGGCCAGGTCCGCCTCCGCGCAGGGACTCGAGACCGGCCGGGCGTCCCAGATCGACGCCTTCAAGCTTCACCTCGGCGAGGTCAGATGATCGTGGCGCAGAACGAAGTGATCCCAATGTCGGCGGCACGGCCCCGGGTGCGGGCGCGCTTCGAGGGCGACGTGCGCAAGATCCGCATCCAGCCGCTCGCGGCCGTGCCGACCCTGGAGGTCGTGCTGGACGACGGCACCGGCCGGCTGACCGCCCTGTTCATGGGCCGCCGCGGCATCACCGGCGTCGACTGCGGCCGCCACCTCGCCATCGAGGGCACCCCGGTGGCGACCGAGCGCGGCCTCACGCTGTACAACCCGGCGTACGACCTCAGATAGCCCCCTGGGCTATCTGAAGTCTCCCCGCCACGCGTCAGCCGGGACCAGGCAATCGCAGATCTTGTAGTCTTGACCGAGGGGCGAAGCCCCTCACTGCATCGGGGGGTTGCGGGGGGCGCCAGCGCCCCCCGCAGTCACGCCCGGCGCTGCTGGTTCAGGCTCTCGTCGACGGTGGCGCTGGGCGCGCCAGGCTCCTCGCCCGCCTCGCGGGGGCGCGTCTCGCCGACCAGTACCTTGCGCACGTAGTCCTCGCTCTCGACCGAGGTGACCGCCAGGACCTCGTCGCCAACCGCGAAGACGGTGTCCTCTTTGGGCACCACCACATGGCCCTCCCGGACCACGGCGACCACCGCCGCGTCGACTGGCAGCGTGAGGTCGCGCAGGGTGCGGCCGATCGAGGGCGAGCCCTCGGCCAGGGTCACCTCGTGCAGAGAGACCTGGCCCTGCTCGAACTGCATCAGCCGAACCATGCTCCCGACCGTGACCGCCTCCTCGACCAGGGACCGCAGGATGTGCGGGGTGGAGACGGCCACGTCGACGCCCCAGGCCTCGTTGAACAGCGCGTGGTTCTTGGGGTTGTTGACGCGGGCGACCACTCGGGGGACGGCGAACTCCTGCTTGGCCAGCAGGGAGATCACCAGGTTGTCCTCGTCGTCGCCGGTGGCGGCCACGACCACGTCGGCATGGCTCAGGCCCGCCATGACCAGCGAGAGCACCTCGCAGGCGTCGAACGGGAACCACTCCGCCCCCTGCAGCGTGCCCCGGGCCGCCTCGACCACGGCCGGGTCCTTCTCGATCAGCGTGACCTGGTGGCCAGCCGCCAGCAGGTCGGCGGCGATGAACTGGCCGACGTTGCCGGCCCCGGCGATCGCGACCTTCACGAGCGCACCTCCTGCCCGGCTGTCTCCTCGACCGGCAGGCGCTCCGTGGCCGGGCGCCCGGCGATGATCATCGGGCGGAGCTCCTCTAGCCCCTCCTCGTTCACGGCGAGGTGAATCTGGTCGCCCTCCTGAAGGAGCATGCCCGGCGTCGGGATGCGGGCGTGGCCGATCCGGGTCACCGCCACCACTCGGCGATGCCCATTGGACTCGAGCTGGTCCACCGTCCAGCCAACCCATGAAATAGGAAGCACCAGCGTCACCAGCGAGACCCCCTCGCTGGGGTCCTTCCAGTCCGAAGCGATCTCGTCCGGGATCAGGAACCGCATCACCTGGTCGGTGGTCCACTTGACCGTCGCCACCGTGGGGATGCCCAGCCGCTGGTAGATCTCGGCCCGGCGCGGGTCGTAGATGCGGGCCACCACGGTCGGGACCTCGAACTTCTCCCGGGCCAGGCGGGCAGCCACGATGTTGGAGTTGTCACCGTTGGACACCGCGGCGAAGGCGCCTGCTCGCTCGATCCCGGACTCGCGCAGGACGTCCTCGTCGAAGCCGTAGCCATGGACCTTCTGGCCCTTGAAGTCGAAGCGCAGCATCCGGAACGCGATCTCGCGCTTATCGATCACGGTGACCGTGTGGCCCCGCGTCTCCAGCCGGGCGGCCAGCTCGGAGCCGACCCGGCCGCAACCCATGATCACGACGTGCACGGTGAGTCCTTCCTGATGACCTGGTTGATGGCATCCTACCGCCGCATGCACCGCAAACCTGCTCATCCACTAGTGCCGACCCCGGAGGGCGTTGGAGGGGAGGCACTACGTTGCGGGTCGGCGTGGTCTAGGTGGCGGTGACAGGTCGATACTGAGAGCGTACGGAACACCCCACCCAGAGCAGGAGAGGAAGGACCGGCGTGTCCACCGAGGCCAGGCCGAAGGTCGACGAGGCCCCCGAGCCGGAGCGTACCGCGACCGCGCGGCCGCCCGCCGCGCCGTCGCAGCGCTACCAGTCCCCGGGCTACCGGGCCAAGCGAGTCCTGCTGGGGCCGCCCTATAGGACCTCACAGCTGATCAACGAGCGGATCACCAAGCGGGTGGCGCTGGCGGTGTTCTCGTCCGACCCGATCTCCTCGACCGCGTATGCCACCGAGGAGATCCTGCGGGTGCTGGTCTTCGCGGCCGCCATCTCGCTGACCCTGCCGATCTCGCTCGCCATCGCCGGCCTGCTCCTCATGCTGGTGATCTCTTATCGCCAGGTCATCAGCGCCTACCCGTCCGCCGGTGGGGCATACGTGGTCAGTCGCGACAATTTCGGCAACACGGTGGCGGCGGTCGCGGGTGCCGCCCTGCTCATCGACTACATCCTCACGGTGGCGGTGAGCGTCTCCAGCGGCGTGGGCAACCTGGTCTCCGCGTTCGGCCATCCCAACCCGCTGGAGCACTGGCAGGTCGAGATCGCGGTCGGTTTCATCCTGCTGCTGGCATGGGGCAACCTGCGCGGCCTGCGCGAGGCCGGCCGCATTTTCGCGATCCCGACCTATCTGTACGTGGTCAGCATAGGCGCGATAGTGGCGATCGGGCTCTACCGAGTGATGGCGGGCAGCATCGACAAGATCGCCTACTCGGCAGCGGACCAGGCGGGCCTCGTCGGTCACGGGGTGCCGGTCGAGGCGGTCACGCTGTTTCTGGTGCTGCGCGCGTTCGCCTCGGGGACCACCGCGCTGACCGGCGTGGAGGCGGTCTCCAACGGCGTGTCGGCCTTCCGCCGCCCAGAGGCGCGGAACGCCAAGACGACCCTGCTGGTGATGGCGTTCATCATGGGCTCGCTGTTCCTGGGGATCAGCTTCCTCGCCGGCCACCTCGCCATCAAGCCATTCCAGGACGAGGTGCCGACGGTGCTCGCCCAGCTCGGCCAGCACGTCCTCGGGTCCAGCCAGCTCGGCCACGCCTTCTTCGTCTTCAGCCAGGGCGCCACCCTGATGATCCTGGTGCTGGCCGCCAACACCTCGTTCTCGGGCTTTCCGCTGCTGGCGTCGTTCGCCGCCGGGGATGCGCTGTTGCCGCGGCAGCTCCGCAAGCGGGGGCACCGGCTGGTCTACTCCAATGGGATCATCGTGCTGTCGGCAGTCGCCGTCCTGCTGGTGCTCGCCTTCCACGCCAGCACTTCCGCGCTGATCCCGCTGTACGCCATCGGGGTGGTGATCTCGTTCACGCTGTCGCAGGCGGGCATGACCAAGCGACACTGGAAGGTGCGCGAGCGCGGCTGGCGCTACGGCCTGCTGGTGAACGGCGTCGGCGCCATTATCACCTCGGTGGTCCTTGTCGTGATCATCGCCGTCAAGTTCACCGCGGGCGCCTGGATGGTCTGCATCGCGATCCCGCTGCTGGTCGTCTTCCTGCTGCGCACGCAGAAGACCTATCGATCGGAGGTGGCCGAGCTCAAGGTCGAGGCGTCGCAGCAGCTCGCCCCGCCCAAGCCGCGCCATGAGGTCATCGTCCTGGTCGAGGACCTCGACCAGGCCACCCTCGGCGCCCTACAGTACGCGCGCCAGCTCAACCCGCTGACGATCACCGCGGTGCACATCGCCATCGACCCCGACCATGCCCGCAAGCTGTCCCACCTGTGGGCGAAGGTCCATATCCCCGTCCCGCTGGAGGTGGTGGACGCCCCGGACCGCAACCTGCTCGCCACGGTCGAGGAGACGGTCGCAGAGCGGGTGCGCCCCGACACTCAGGTCTCGGTGCTCATCCCCAAGCGGTCGTTCTCGAAGTTCTGGCACCGGATCCTGCACGATCGAACCGCCCAGGGCGTCTTCAGGGTCCTGGGGGAGATGGACAACGTCAACGTGACCATCGTCCCGTTCCGTCTCGGCCGCCCCAGTGCCGGCCAGCTCGGCTCGCTCGGCTCCGACGACGTCCGCCGCCTCGCCCGGACATAGATCGGTCAGGGCGACTTGATCGCCATGAACTCGCTGGTGTCGTCGCCCTGGCGGCGCTCGTCGCCGGAGACGCGCTGGTCGGCGAGGCGACGGGCACGACCGCTCTCGCTGAAACGGCGCACCAGGTACGGCTTGGCCTGGCGGAACACCTCGGCGTAGGACTCGATGCGCCGCTCGGCCGCCGCCGCGCTGTCGTTGCGGGACTCGTGGACGAAGGTGGCCGTGCGGGCGAAGTACAGGGGGATCAGCGAGCTGACCAGCTCGTCGTGGTCGACGATCTGCGCGTTGTAGGCGAGCAGGTAGTCGTAGCAGATGCGGGCCCACAGCTCGATCGGCAGGCGGAAGCCGTCCGGCCGCTCGCCGGCCTGGTGGATGGCCTCCATCACCGCGGCGAGGTTCTCGGGGCCCAGCGCCTTGCGCCACACGTTCTGGTAGGTCACGTAGCCGTCGACGAAACGCCACAGCAGCCGGTCAGGGTTGACCTTGATCTCTTCGGTCGAGGTCTCCGACCGGAAGCCGAAGGTGCGCACCGGCCGGATGCCGTCGACCGCCAGCCAGTGGTCGGCGTAGCGCCCGGCCAGCGCGAACAGGCTTCCGACCACCTGGCGGAACATCGGGCCGAGGTCGCGGCCGGGGTCCTTGGCGTCGTGCAGCTTGGCGCCGAGGATCGCCTGGCAGACGCTGAAGTCCTCGCACAGTGCGACCGTGGTCATCCAGATGTCGACTCCGAAGCGGGCCACGTCGGTGTTCCACACGTCCTTGCGCGCCCAGTGGCCCGCCAGTCGTCCGGAGAAGCCGAAGTCGCCGCCGATCGGCTGGCGCAGCCGGTGCCCATAGAGCGCGGCGGTGAGCGGGAACGCCATGGAGTTGGTGATGGTGCCGTCGAACTTGTGCCGCTCGTACATGGGGGCGACCAGGTCGTACCCGAAGTAGAGGACCGGACCGATCAGCCGTTCGACCCACTCGGGGCTGACCGAGCGCAGGTCGGCGTCGAACACGGCGCAGGCCCTGGCGTCGAGCGATTCGGCGACCGTGAAGATCGCGCGGAATGCCGACCCCTTGCCGGAAAGGCCCGTGTAGGTGAAGGCGCGCTTATCGGGAATTTCGGCCTTGGGGTCGAGCAGGAGGACCTCCTCGTCGCCCTCGGTGGTCGCGGCGAGCGCGGCCTCGCGGGTGCCGTCGGTGGAGTGGCCGTCCGACACCACGACAAGGCTGCGGCGGCTCGGGAAATACTTGCGCAGACCAGTTTCGACGGCCCGTACGACGTGCCCGATGGTCTTCGCGTTCTGGAATGACGGGATGCCGATCAGCAGGTCGACGGTGTCGTAGGAGCTGAGCAGCTCGGCGGCGTCCTCGTTGAACATTTCGGGCGACAAGCTGGGCACGATAAAGGTCCCCCAATAGAGGATAGGCAATGTATTGACTTGACGATCCGATTGTGGACCCACCTCGCCCGCGAGGTCGTACGTTCATGTACGCAACTTGGCAGACACACGAGCCGGCCTTCGCAGACGCGCTCCCGTCGCTCTCGCGCACCCGGACCTGTTCTCACCGGGGGGTTACGCTCGGCTTTGCTTCACTCGGTGGTGCCCTGGGCCGGGCCTCGCTAGTGAACCCCCCGGACCCCCCGGGCTATGACCGATAGCTCGTGTTGATCAGGTCGGATCGGTCCGGGGAGGCTATCCAATCCGCGCCGTAGACGACGATGATGAAGACGCCAGGCAGTGCTGTGGGCGGGAGGCCTCTCGGTGTGACGGGAGCGGCGGCCCTGGAGCACCTTCCTCTCGCCCCAGCGCTGCCGGCCCGTCTCCGCGGCGACCGGCCCACTTCCCCGGGGGCCGAGTTCGCTTGGTGGCTGCGCCAATAGGTGGGTTGGTAGCCACTCAGTCAGGAAGCAGTGGCACGTGGCGCCGGCGGCGGTCCAGGACGACGTTGAGCGCGGCGCCGTACAGCACGAGCTGGCCGAACAGGCCGAGCCAGACCAGCAGCAGCACCACGCTCAGCAGCGACCGGGGGAGCGCCGCGACGCCCGCCGACCGCTCCGTCCACAGGGCAAAGCCGCGCTTGAGCACCTCGACCCCGAGCGCGCCCAACGCCGCCCCGGGGATCTGCCAGCGCCACGACAGCCGGCGCGCGGGCAGCAGCCGGTACAGCAGCAGGAGCAGGAGCAGCATCGACAAGGGGCCCGCGAGCTGCTCGGTCAGCCGGAGCAGCGGTCCGGCGTCGCTGCCGAACACCGCGCGGGCGGCGTACTGGATCCAGACCGTGAGCCCCACCGAGCCGAGCAGCACCGCGCTCAGCAGCATCACGATCACGATGTTGAAGGCCTTCTGGCCGATCGGGTTGCGACCGGTCTCTACGCCCCACATGCGGTTCATGCAGGCGGTCATGGCGCCCACGAAACCGCTGCCGGCGTAGGCGACGCTCAGCAGACCGAATACCCCGAAGGCCACCCGCGCGTTGACGAACTGGTTGACCAGGTCCTTGCCCTGAACGCCCGGGAGGATCTGCCCGACCGCGGTCGAGACCGTGTCGCGGACCTGCGGGTCGGACCTGGCGATGGCACCGATCACGAACGCCGCCAGCAGCAGCATCGGCACCAGCGACAGGAAGGTGTAATAGGCCATGCTGCCGGAGAGCAGCGCGCCCTGCGCTCGTGAGAAGGTCTGTACGACCGCCCACGGCAGGCGCGTCGCCCGGTTGCGGCCGAGCCAGCGGTACAGGCGACCGATGGCGCGCTCGACCCGCGCCTCGGCGCGCGCCGCCCGCTCGGCAGCGGTGAGCTGCCGGTCCTCGTCCGCGCCGCCGTCGGGGAGCCCGTCGCCGTCGGGGAGCCCGTCGCCGTCGGGGAGCCCGTCGCCGTCGGGGAGCCCCTCATCCTCGGGGAGCCGCTCGTCCTCGGGGAGCCGCTCGTCCTCCCGATCGCGTGGCTCAGCCTTGGCCATGTTCCGTCCATCCTCGGGCCGGTCAGCTGCGCATATCCAGCTCAGCCTCTACCCATCATGACGTGACCCCGCTCCTCCCGCCGCCCCGGAGCCGGCCGGAGCCGCCCGGAGCCGGCCGGGGCCGCCCCGGAGCCGCCCCGGAGCCGCCCCCGACCGGTCCGAGCGAGGTCAGGCGGGGTCAGGCTGGGGATGTGCCGCCTCGGGCGAGCGCTCCGGGACCGGCACGAGCTCCAGGAGGGACGCCTCGGGGCGGCAGGCGAAGCGGAAGGGCGCGTACTTGCTGGTGCCGAGGCCGGCGCTCACGTGCAGCCAGCTCGAGCCCCAGCGGGACAGCCCACGCACCTGCCTGCGCGGCAGGTCACAATTGGTCACCAGCGCGCCGATGCCCGGGAGGCAGACCTGCCCGCCGTGGGTGTGGCCCGCCAGCACGAGCTGGTAGCCGCCGCGCTCGAAGGCGTCGAGGCTGTGCTGGTAGGGGCTGTGGACGACACCGATGCGCAGGCGCGTGCCGTTCCCGTCCGGCGAGGCCGCCACGGTCGGGTCGTCGAGGCGGATGTGTGGGTCGCTCATGCCCGCGAGCTCCAGCTCGCCGAGCCGCGCACGCCGGTTGGACAGCACCAGCCAGCCCATGCGCTCGAGCCCGGCGACCAGCTCGCGCCACGGGTTGTGGGCCTTGGGCAGCCGGCGTGGCCGGCCGGGGAGGAAATAGGCGAAGTAGTTCTTGAATCGTGGCGGGAAGTAGTCGTTGGAGCCGAGCACCGCGACCGCGCCCACACGCGGGTGGAAGCGGCGCAGGGACTCGAGGACGACCTCGAGCGCGGCCGGCTCACCCAGGATGTCGCCGGTCACCACCACCAGGTCGACGGAGAGCCCGGCCAGCTCGGCGAGGAACCGCTGCCGCCTCGAGTCGCGCGCCAGCAGGTGGAAGTCGCTCAGGTGGAGGATCCTGCACGGCGGCTGCCCGCGCTCGAGCACGGGGACGGTCTCGCGCCGCAGCCGGTACCAGTGCCGCTCGACCAGAACGCCGTAGGCGACGCAGGTAGCCCCGGCCGCGGCGAGCGCGCCGACCACCGCGCCAGCACGAGTAGCCGTATCTCCCACGTGCCCTCCACGTCCTTGCTCCAGCGTGAACGCGCATTCTAGCGATAGTCTCTGCGCATGCTCAGCGACGACGTGCAGCAGGCCATGTTCGCGGCGATGAAGGCGCGGCGGAGCGAAGAGGTGACGGCACTGCGCCTCGCCCTGTCCGCGCTTCGCTCGGCGGCCATCGAGGCACGCCGCGACCTCACCGACGACGAGGCTGTGGCCGTGCTCCAGCGAGAGGTCAAGAACCGGCGCGAGGCGGAGCAGGTCTACCGCGACGCGGGACGCGCCGACCGGGCCGCCAGCGAGGCCCTCCAGGCCGAGGTCATGAGCCGCTTCCTGCCAGCTCCGCTGGAGCCGACCGAGCTGACCCGCATGGTCGACGAGGCGATCGCCGCGACCGGCGCAAGCAGCCCTAGGGAGCTCGGCAAGGTGATGGGCCGGGTCATGCCCGCGGTCCGCGGCCGTGCCGACGGCAACCAGGTCCGCCAGATGGTCCTCGACCGCCTCCAGGCGCGGCAGAGCTGACAGGCCACCCGCGGCTGGAGCGCTGGTCAAGTAGCCGGTTTTGAGGTGATTGGGTGGCCACCGGGGGCGGCGCGCAGGGCTGGGAGCTGCACGTATGGTCTGACGCTGCATACTGCGCCGCCTACTTGACCGGCGCTCTGTCAGGCAGACGGCGGCGAACCAGAGGTCAGGCCGTGGGCGGGGGCCCTGGACCGCCTCCGCCGCCACCCCCACCACCGCCCCGTCCACCCAGGCCGTCGCTGATGCCCAGGACGACGACGGTGCCTGGCGGCGCATCGCTGCCCGCCTTCGGCGACTGGTCGACGACCCGGCCGGCGGGAGCGCGGTCGTGCACCACCTGAGCCGAGGCCCCGTAGCCAGCGGCTCGCAGGATGGCGACGGCCTCGGCGAACGTCTTCCCCCGCACGTTTGGCACGCCCTTGCCCTTCTGCCCCGGGTCCGGCGGCCGGCCGTGCGGCGGCGCGGGGAAGCTCTCGACCGGCTGCCCCTGCAGGGCGGCCTCCATGTACTGGTGGAAGATCATCGCCGGCCAGGTGCCGCCGAACACCGGGCCGCCGCCGGGCCCGAGCGTGCGCATCGACGTAGGCTTCCTCGGGATCCCGACCCAGACCGAGGTGGCCAGCTGTGGGGTGAAGCCGTTGAAGAAGGCGCTCCTGTACAGGTCGGTGGTGCCGGTCTTGCCGGCGACCGGCCGGCCCGTGAGAGCGGCCCTCGTGCCCGTTCCGCTGGTCACGACGGCGCGAAGAATGTCAACGGTCTGGTTCGCGATGCCGGGCTCGACCACCTGCTGACAGTCCGGCTTCTGCTTGAACAGGGTCTTGCCGTCAGCGCCGATGATCCTGTCGATCGAGTAGGCCTTGCAGCGGACGCCCTGGTTGGCGAGGGCGCCGTAGGCGCTCGCCATGTCCAGGACGGACACCTCCTTGGCGCCGAGCACCAGCGAGCAGACGTTCCAGTTGCTGTAGTTGATGCTCTCCGCCCTGTACGCGTCCTTCTCCGCCTTGGAAGCATCGGGTCCCGGCGGCGCTCCCGGCGGTTTCGGGGCGTTGCTGATGCCCATGCGGCGGGCGACCTCGAGGCCGTGCGACGGTCCCACCTTCACCGCCAGCTGCGCGAAGTAGGTGTTCACCGAGTGGATGGTGGCGGTGTAGAGGTTGTAGTTCCCGGCCTCGGCAGGGTCCGCGTTGCCGGGCTCGCCGCCGCCCCATCCCGGACACTTGCCGCCGACCTGGTTCGTGATCGCGGGTGGGGCGAAGAAGGTGGTCGAGGTCGGCAGCCCCTCCTCCAGCGCGGCCACGATGAAGAACGTCTTGAACGACGAGCCAGGCTGCATGCCGAGACTGCCGTTCCTGAGCGTCGCCAGGTTCACCTTGGACTTCTTGTAGTCCTTGCCACTCACCAGCGCGACGATCTGGCCGGTCTTCGGGTCGACGCTGGCAAGTGCGCCGTCGATCCTGCTGTCGCGCTGCGAGGGCTCCTGGAGCTGGTCCCGGACAGCGGCCTCGGACTGCTGCTGTCTGGTCGGGTTCAGGGTGGTGTAGATCTTCAGGCCGCCCTGGAAGAGCAGCTTCTTGCGTCGATCGCTGCCGACCGCGCCCAGCGCTTTGTCGTAGGCGGGGTCGTTCAGCAGCAGGCTACGCACGTAGTCGACGAAGAAGGGCTGGCTGACGCTCAGCTTGAAGGAGCTGACGTGCAGCTTCTCCTTCTTGGCCGTGGCCACGTCGTCGGGCTTGGCGAAGCCGAGCTGCTGCATGCGGTCGAGGACCAGGTCGCGCCTCGGCAGGTTGGCCTTGGGCTTGGTCGGCTTGTAGACCTCGGGAGACTTGATGGTCGCGGCCAGCGAGGCGGCCTCCGACAGGCTGAGCTTGGAGACCGCCTTGCCGCCGAAGTAGTGCTGCGCGGCGGCGCCCACGCCGTAGGTGCCCTCGCCGAAGGCGACCGCGTTCAGGTACGCCTCCAGGATCTGGTTCTTGGTCATCTGCTTCTCGAGCTGGACCGCGTACATCGCCTCGCGGATCTTGCGGTCGAGCGTCTCCGACGAGTCGTTCAGCACGATGGTCTTCACGTACTGCTGCGTCAGGGTGCTGCCGCCCTGCTCGATCGTGCCGGCCTTGAGGTCGGCCACGGCCGCGCGGGCGATGCCTCGGAAGTCGACGCCGCTGTGCTCGTAGAAGCGGTCGTCCTCGATGGCCACCACCGCGTCCCTCAGGTACTTGGGGATCTGCTTGAGCGGCACGTATACCCGGTTCTCGTCGAACAGGGTGGCGAGCCTGGAGCCGTTGGCGGCGTAGATGTTCGACCGCTGCGCGAGCGGGCCGACCTTGGGCAGCGGCGGGACGTCGCCGAGCCGCCTGGCCGTGTCCCGCACCAGCGCCCCGGCGGGCACGACGACAGGCAGCGCCGTCAGCGCGAGGAGCAGCGCCATCACGACGCCCACCCCGATCATCCCGCCGAGCCTGGTGCTCAGAAGGGCGGCAATCCTCGCCCCGACAACGCCTCGGCCAGCACTTCGACGCCTACGCTGAGGGGCCGGAATGCGCGGATTGGGGTAGTGGGCGTCCGCCATGGCTCACCGGTATAGCACACTCAAAAGAATTCGGGCTGGCACCGACCAAAGTAGCTGGGATGATAGGTTTGACAGCCGAAGCCGGCAAGCCGGCACCCACAGCCGCTCAGCGATCAGGAGGCGTCCGAGACTGCTCGACCTCGACGTGAACAAGGCAGACGCCCTCGGTCCGGTGGCCCAGGTCCAGTCGACCGCCGAGCGGTTTGTCGGAGCCTTCAAGCACTACGCCGACCGGTTCATCGACCACCTTCCCGACCTGATCACCGCGGTCGTGTTCCTGGTCATCACCGTGCTGCTCGCCCGCCTGGTCAGGCGTGGGGTCGAGGCTGCCCTGCGTCGTACCTCGACCGAGACCTACGTCAACCTGCTCGTCGCCAAGCTGGCCTACTTCGGCGTCATGATCCTGGGCGTCGTCGTGGCGCTGTCGCTGGGCGGCGTCAACCTGGGTGTGCTGGTGGGCAGCCTCGGGCTGGCCACGGTGGCGCTCGGCTTCGCCCTGCAGGACATCGTGAGCAACTTCGTTGCTGGCATCGTGCTGCTGCTGGAGCACCCATTCACCAGAGGCGACCAGATCGCGGTGGCAAACGGCCAGGGCGAGGTGCAGGGGACGGTGGAGGACATCCGCGTGCGGGCGACCCAGCTCCGCGCGGACGACGGCGAGCAGGTGCTGGTGCCGAACAAGATCCTGTTTACCAACGTGCTGACCAACTCGACCGCGACCATGCAGCGGCGCGTCGAGGTCACCGTGAGCGTGCCGCCGGGCACGGACCCCCGGCGGGCGCGTGCAGAGCTGCTCCAGGCCGCGGGCTCCGTGGAGGGCGCGGGCGAGCCACGCCTGCTGCTGCAGGACCTCGGCGAGGACAAAATGGAGCTGCTCCTGGAGTTCTGGGTCGATCCCCGCCGCCACGACCTGCAGCGGGTGCGCAGCGAGGCGCTGGAGGCGGCCCAGGGGGTGCTGGCCCGGTCCCACACGGAGCTGATGGCTTCCCAGGACGGCGCCGGCGCCGGCGCATCGGACGACGAGAAGGCAGGATGACCGCGATCAAGGGCCCTTCACTCGGCGACCTCCGGACCACGCTGGCCCGGCAGGTCGAGACGCTCGCCGGCCGTCTGGGGGGCTGGTCGTCGAGCGACTGGGACGAGCCCTCCGCCAACGCGGGCCGGAGCAACACCGACACGGTGCGGCACCTGATCGACGCCCTGAGCTCGTACGCGACCGGGGTGGAGCAGCGCGAGGAGCCCGCGCGCCCGTCGTTCGAGGAGCCGGCCGACTTCGCGGCCGCACCGCCCGCACGACTGCCCCGCCTGCTCGCCGGCGCCGGTGAGCGCCTGGTGGAGTCCCTGGGCAAGACGGAGCCGGCGGAGCTGGTCTGGCATCCTCGGCACCGTTTCTCCGCCCGCACGATGGCGGCGGCGGCGCTGTGCGAGGTGGTTCTGCGCCGCTGGGACCTCACCGGCCCGGGCGACCGCGGTCCCGAGCCGCGGGCGGCCCGCCTGGTGCTGCAGGGCGTGTTCGCCTCCCAGGACGATTCCTCGGCCAGCCCGATCGCGCTGCTGCTGCACGTCGCCGGCCGGGTCCGCATGGAAGACCGCCCCGGCTGGAAAGGCGAAGACTGGCACTGGGATATTCCGGACGAAGCGCCGAGCTGAGTGACTCCGCTGGCAGCCTCCCCACCCACAGCCCCGATCCATGTAGGGGGAGCTCGCTCCCCCCACGGCGCGCGCTCCGCGCGCCGGAGCAGATCGATCCATGCGGGGGGAGCTCGCTCCCCCCACGGCGCGCGCTCCGCGCGCCGGAGCAGATCGATCCATGCGGGGGGAGCTCGCTCCCCCCACGGCGCGCGCTCCGCGCGCCGGGGCAGATCGATCAATGTGGGGGGAGCTCGCTCCCCCCGCGCCCCCCACGAGCGCCTGTGCCGTGGTCGCCCCTTTCGCCGATGGCTAATCCTTGGAAGCCGGCCTTGCGGGCCGTAATCGCTTTCGCTCCGGTCGCACGGCGCCAGCGTCCTCCGCGCTGACCTGGAGGACGCCGTTCGCCACCGAGTCGACCCGCACCCGCTGTCCGGTCGGCAGCAGCCCGCCGCCGGCGAGCTCCGCCCGCCAGACCGCGCCGTCGATCACCACGATCCCCCCCGGATTGAGGACGCTGCGCACCACGCCGTGAGCGCCGACCAGGGCCTCCGTGCCCCTCGGTGCCTGGCGCTGCGAGCGCAGCACCATCGTCAGGATTACCACGAACCACGCCACTGACCAGAGCGTCCCGAGCACCGCCAGCCGACCGTCGACCCTGAGCAATGGGGAGGGACTGGAGAACAGCCACCACGAGCCAGTCCCGGTAAGCGCGGCCGCGACCACAGTGAGCAGGCCCAGCCCGCCCCGCGCGGTATCGGCGGTGAACGCCGCCGTGCCCGCGACCAGCGCGATCAGCGCGACCCAGTTGGTCGGCAGCACTACCAGCGAGTACACCGCGAGCAGGGCGACGAGCAGCCCGGCGATCCCGGCGACGCCGAAGCCAGGCTGGAACCACTCGAAGGAGAGGCAGGCCGCGGCGGCGAGGATCAGCAGGTAGGCCAGGGTCGGGTTGGCCAGCCCGTGGCGGACCCGGTCGAGCAGCGAGGGCGACAGGAAACGGACCTGGAAGCCGGTCACCTCGAGCGTGCGGCCGTCCGCCTGGCGGCCGTCCGCCTGGCGGCCGTCGAGCTGGCGCACCGCGTCGGGCAGGGACTCGGCCTGGTAGTCGGCAAGCCCCGAGGCCTCGGCGCGGGCGCCGTCGACGGTGGCGCGCTCGATCTCGACGGGCATCCCGGAGTCCCTGAACTGCGCCACCTCGGCGCGATCGTCGCGGCCACGGCCCAGGTCGGCGGGCAGCGCCGGGCCGATACGCGCCTGGCGGCTCACGGCGACCACGTCAGCCCTGGAGAGCAGGAAGGCATCGGCGCCCGCCGCCTTGGCCGCCCGCGGACCGACCCACACGGCTACCGGCACCTTGGCCTCGGCCACCACGCGAGCGGCCTGGGCGGGATCGACCCCGAGCCCACCGAAACCGTCGAGCTGCACCAGGAGCACCCGGGCGCCACGGCGCTCGGCGTCGGCCAACGCGCGGCGCAGCGCCCCGAGCAGGCTGCGGTCGAGCACACCGGAGAGATCGAAGACCTCGACGGTCGGACCCGCGACGGCCTGGCCAAGGGCGTGCGAGGCCGCCACGGCCGGAGACGCACCGGCGCCCGAGGCACCCGGGACGGCACGCCCCGAGGGCGCCTGGGCCGCGGCGGCCGGGGACGCTCCCAGGCCCACCAGCAGCGCGACCAGTGCGCCGAGGCAGAGAGCGTGGAGGAAGCGGAGGAGGCGGTTCATGGCCGGGCCATTGTTCCCGCGCGCAACTGGAGCCACAACCCCGTGAGGAGGATCTGTGGAAAACCTGCAGGGCCCTGTTTGGGTGAAGGCAGCTACGATGGCGACCTTATGCCTCTCGACGTGCTCGATCGGGCCCGGCTGGTGGTGGTGACGGGCAAGGGCGGAACCGGGAAGACCACGGTTGCCGCCGCCCTCGCCGTCGCCGCTGGGCGCCGCGGCCGCCGCACCCTGCTGACGGAGGTCGAGGGTCGCCAGGGTCTGGCCGCGCTGTTCGGCCGGCGCTCGCTCGGCTACAAGGAGACCCGCCTGGGCGAGGGGCTCAACGGGCTGGCCGTCGACCCCGAGCGGGCCTTGCGCGAGTACCTCGGCCGCTACGGCTTCGCGCCGCTCGCCAGGCTGCTCTCCTGGGCCAGGCTCACGACCTTCGTCACCGCCGCCGCGCCCGGCCTCGGGGACATCCTGCTGGTCGGCAAGGTCTGGGAGGCGGCCACCCGCAGTCAGGGCAAGCGGCCGGTCTACGACCTGGTCGTCCTGGACGCCCCACCCACCGGCAGGGTGATCCCCTTCCTGCGCGCCCCTGAGACTGTTGCGGAGCTGGCCCGGGTCGGGCCCCTCCGGCGCCAGGCCGATCGCGTCAGGGACCTGCTCGACGACCCAGAGCAGACCACACTGCTGCTGACCTGCATACCCGAGGAGCTGCCGGTGACCGAGACGCTGGAGGCGGCGGCGGCCCTCCGCGCCGCCGAGCTGCCCCTCGCCGCAGCGGTGGTCGGGCAGGTGACCGAAGACCGGCTCGCCAGCCGCGGGGGACGCCTGCCTGGCCTCGCCGGGGACCCCTCTCCGCTCGCCGCCGCGGCCAAGCGGGCCGACCTGGAGTTGACTGAGGAGGCGCTCGCCGCGCTGGTCGCCGAGGGCCGGGACCGCCAGCGCCAGATCGCCCGCGAGCGTCGCCTGCTCAAGGAGCTCCGCGCCGGGCTCGGCGGGCTGCCCGTGGTCGAGCTGCCGCTGCTGTCGGGCGGCACGACCAGCCCGGACGCGATCCACACCCTGGCGGACCGGCTCGCCGCCTCCGACCTGGCACGGCGATGAGCCCGGCTGCGCGGTCGCCGCTCGACCCCATCGTGCGCAACGCCGCGATCGTGGTCTGCAGTGGCTCGGGCGGCGTGGGCAAGACCTCGACCGCCGCGGCACTGGCCCTGCGCGGCGCCGAGCTGGGCCGCAGGACCTGCGTGCTGACCATCGACCCGGCCCGTCGCCTGGCGCAGGCGCTCGGCATCGACGTGCTGTCCAATGAACCCAAGCCGCTCACCGGCAAGGGCCTGCCGGCCAAGGGGCCGGGCAGCCTGGATGCGATGATGCTCGACATGCGCCGCACCTTCGACGAGGTCATCGAGCGCTACGCGCGTGACGAGGAGCAGGCCGAGCGGATCCTCGCCAATCGCTTCTACCAGCGCCTTTCCTCCACTCTGGCGGGCACGCAGGAGTACATGGCGATGGAGAAGCTCTACGAGCTGCACTCGTCTGGGCGCTACGAGCTGCTGGTGGTCGACACCCCGCCGACTCGCTCGGCGCTCGATTTCCTGGACGCGCCGGCGCACCTGAACGAGATCCTCGACGCCCGCGCCCTGCGGCTGCTCATCGGCCCCGCGCAGCGGGTCGGCCGTGGCTACCTCGCCGGGCTGAACTTCGCCACCAACACGATGGCCAGGATGGTCCGCCGGCTCACCGGCTCGGAGCTGCTGGCCGAGGTAGGCGAGTTCTTCGCGGCGTTCGAGGGCATGTACGAGGGATTCAAGCAGCGGGCCAGGCGGGTGTACGAATTGCTCGAGCAGCCGGGCACGGCGTTCGTCGTGGTGGCGACCCCGGATCAGGTCGCCCTGCGCGAGGCGGCCTATTTCGCCGGGCGGCTGGCCACCGAGGCCATGCCTCTGGGCGCCCTGGTGGTGAACCGCGTCCACCGGGCCGCTCCGGTCCCCCAGGTGCCCGCGGCGGCACTGGAGCGCCTGCGGAGCGACGACGCCGACGGGCGCCTGCTCGCCGATCTGCTCGAGCAGCACCACGAGCTGGAGACGCTGGCCGCCGTCGAGCGCGACCGCATCGCCGACCTCGCCGAGACGGTCCCCGACGTCGGCGTGGTCGAGGTCCCCCTGCTCGCCGACGACGTCCACGACATCCCCGGCCTCCGCCGCCTCGCTACCTACCTGTTCGCACCAGCGTGACCGGCCCACCACTCACGGCGACCACAACTGGTAAGCGGCCAGACTCACGGCGACCACAGCTGGTGAGCGGCCAGAGGCCCCAGAGCAGCAAGGGGGCCGGGTCTTCCAATCACGGCGACCACAGCTGGTAAGCGGCCAGAAGCCCCAGAGCAGCAAGGGGACCGGGTCTTGGGGGGCCGTGGGGGGAGCGAGCTCCCCCCACATGGATAGACTTGCGCGAAGCGTGGACCGTGAGCGAGACCTTAGCGACAGCGGTCCCCCATGAGACACTTATCCCATCACGACCGCTGACCACCGAGGCGGGGCCAAGACTCGAGGAGAGGCAAGTGGGCGGCATTGCAATCGGCATTTTCGTGGTCCTGCTGATCCTGGTCATCGCCGCGCTGGCCACGATGGTCCGGGTGCTGCAGGAGTACGAGCGCGCGGTGATCTTCCGACTCGGCAACGTGCTGAGGTCGCCGAAGGGACCGGGCATCATCTTCATCCTGCCCTTCAACATCGACCGCATGGTCAAGGTCAACCTACAGACGGTGGCGATGAGCGTCCCGCCGCAGGACGTCATCACTCGCGACAACGTGACCCTGCGGGTGGACGCGGTGGTGTACTCACGGGTGGTCGACCCGGTCAAGGCCGTGGTCGAGATCCAGAATTACCTCTTCGCCACCAGCCAGGCGGCACAGACGAACCTGCGCGCGATCCTCGGCAAGAAGACCCTGAACGAGCTGCTGAGCGCCCGTGAGGAGATCAACGCCGAGCTGTCCGCGGTGATCGCGGGGGTGACCGCGCCGTGGGGCGTGCGCGTCACCTCGGTCGAGGTCAAGGACGTCGACCTGCCCGACGAGATGCAGCGGGCGATGGCGCGCGAGGCCGAGGCGACGCGCGACGCGAAGGCGCTCAAGATCTCGGCGGACGCCGAGCTCACGGCCTCGCACGTGCTATCGGAGGCGGCCGGCGTCATGGCGCAGAACCCCTCCGCCCTCCAGCTCCGCTTCCTGCAGACGGTGGCCGAGGTGGCGACCGAGCGGAATTCCACGCTGGTGATGCCGATTCCGATCGAATTGCTCAACTTCGTCGGACGCGTAGGGCAGCCGGCCGCGCCAGCCAACGGGCCGCCGCCCGTCATCTCGCCGAGGAACCCGTCGGCGCCGTCCCCGGACCAGCCCACCTCCGCCTCGACGGACCTGGAGCCAGGCGCCTCCACCACGCCGATTCCACCCGTGCCCCCGCCGCCAGCCGGCTTCGTCGGGGGCGACGCTTCGGGCCGGGCACGGCCCGGGTCCACCGACGCTGCCGACGACCGCGGGACCGACGGTCAGGGTACCGACGGCCGCGGAGCCGACGGCCACGGCCGCGCCGACTGACAGGCCGCGAGCTGACGCCGGCCTGCGAGCCCGGCCGTCCCCGAGCCGACGCCGGCTCGTCGTTCGAGCGTCCCGGGCGCCTAATTCTGCGGCGGCGCCGTCATGGCTTTATGTCTCATTAACCTGCGGCGTGAGATACCAAGGTCGCAACCGAAGCGTTACGGCCTGGACATTGAGGCTGTCGACCCCGAGGAATACGCTGCGCCTACATACTTCTGCGCCAACCTGCTTCTCCGGCCTGGTCGAGCGTTCCGCCCGACTCGGCGGAGGGTCGCAACTCAAGGCGGGTAGGGCAACTGCCCCGGCGACCGGCGCGAGGGAAGGGAACCACCATGGCTACGACGATCAGCACCGCGACCGCGGCGGAACGCGCCGCTCGGACCGACGCCTCTGCGTGGGACCTCCAGATAGGCTGGCAGTACCGCGCCGCCTGCAAGGGGCCTCAGTCCGAGCTTTTCTTCGCCCCCAACCACCTCGAGCGCAAGGAGGACCGGCTCGAGCGGGAGTCGTCGGCGAAGGCGATCTGCCGGAGCTGTCCGGTGCTAGTCGAATGTCGTGAGTATGCCCTGACGGTTCGCGAGCCTCATGGCATCTGGGGTGGGCTGAACGAGTACGAGCGGCGGCAGTTGCTCGCACGCCGGGCCGGCTGACCTCCAGATCCCGCGGCGGATCCGCCCCCGATCCGGCCCCCGCGTGGCCCCGGCCCGGTCCCCATGTGGCCCCCGGCCCCGGCGCGGGATAGCCTTGGCGGTCGTTTGCACGTCGAGGCGAGCCGAGCCGAGAGGACTGTCCTTCGATGACCACCTGGGAGTACGCCACTGTTCCACTGCTGCCGCACAACACCAAGCAGATCCTCGACAATTGGGGAGAGGACGGCTGGGAGCTCGTCGCGGTCCACACAGCCGAGGTCGGCGGCACCGTCGCCTACTTCAAGCGCCCCACGGGTGACTGATGCGGGGTGATGCGGGGGCCGCTCCCCCCGCGGGCCCCCCGGAAGGGGCGAGTGACGCGGGGGGCGCTGCCCCCCGCGAGCCCCCGCAGAAGGGCTTGGTGCCGCCTGCGGCGGCATGATTTGTACCAATGCGGCCGGCGGAGCCGGCCGCACTAGCGGCGACGGTTGATGACCCGGAACGACTCGGCATAGGTGAAACCGTTCGCGGCGCCGACCGCGCGCAGCCGGCGGGCGAGGAGCTCCCGAAAGTCTCCCTGGATCTGGGCGAGCTGGCTCGCATGCGCCTCGAGGGCGGCGATCTTGCGCTCGAAGTAGGGGGTAATGTCGACCACCTCGCTGCCAGCGCCGGCTCCGAACAGCCAGATGTCCTCCAGCTCGCGCCAAGGGGGCAGGTCCTCGTCGAGCTCGAGCTCGGGGAAGATCGCCGCAGTCGTGCCGCCGGTCAGCACCATATCGAGCGCCGCCTGCGCCACCGTTCGGTGGTCAGGGTGGTTGATGAACGTGTCGCTCAGGACCTGCTCTGGGCTCATCGTCAGCAGCCGGTGGGGTCGGTGCCGGCGGAACTCGCGTGACAGGTCGCGTTGCAGCCCCCGCGAGTAGACGACCTCGCTGTCCATGTAGGCCAGGAAGGTCACGTCGGTGACGCCGCAGACCTTGGCCGCCGCCCTGGCCTCCTCCTCGCGGAGCCGGCCGAACGCCTCGAAGTCCTGCCTCGCGTCCTGCACGCCGCGCTGGCCGGAGGTCGCGATCACATAGCGGACGTCCCAGCCCTCGTCCACCCAGCGGGAGATCGTCCCTCCGGCACCGAATTCGATGTCATCCGGATGCGCGCTGATCACCAGCGCCCGGCGGTGCTCAGCGCCCGTTGCCTGCATGTTCTCGCTCATACACCCGAGACTAGAGGAGGCTGGCCGCCGCCGCATCCCGGGTTCGGCTGGACCATCCCTGTGGATAGCGGCGGCCGAGTGTCGCGGCAATTGGATAGTGTGCGTTCCATGGACCTCGATGCCGCCTTCGCCCAACTGCCCGGACTCACCCCGCGGACCGCGCAGCGCGATATGGCCTGCGCCGTCGCCACCGCCATCGAGCGGGAGGCACCGCTGCTCGTGCACGCGCCCACCGGCGTGGGCAAGTCGCTCGGCTATCTCGTCCCGATCGTCGCTGCCGGCCGCCGCGCGATCGTCGCCACCGCGACCAAGGCGCTGCAGTCACAGCTGGTCGAGCATGACCTGCCGCGGCTTGCCGAGGCCTTCGGCACCACCTCCGCCCTGGTCATGGGGAGGGGGAACTACCTATGCCTCAGCAAGGCGGATGCGCTGGTGGCCGCGACCCAGCTCGCCGCCACCGCACAGGAGGAGGCGGCCCTCGACCTGGTCGAGTGGGCGACCGATTCGGAGACCGGCAGCCGGCTCGACGCTCCGCCGGGCACCAGGGACGACGTCTGGGACCTGGTCTCGACGTCCGGGGAGGACTGCCCGGGCCAGAAAGGCTGCTCGTTCTTCCGCCGCTGCTTTGCCGAGCGGGCCAGGGAGCACGCCCACGAGGTGGACGTGGTGGTCACCAACCACCACCTGCTCCTGCTCGAGCTGGAGCTGCGCCAGCTCACCGAGTCGCCCGGGGTGATGCTGCCAGAGGTGGACGTGCTGGTGGTCGACGAGGGGCATCGCCTCGCCGACCACGCCGCCGATCTCTATGGCGTCACCGTGACCGGGTCGCGGTTGACCAGGGCGGGCGCCGCGGCCGACGCCCTGGTCAAGGCGAGCGGCAGCGGTACCTCCGACTGGGCGCGGCGGCTCCGCGCCCGCTGGGAGGAGCGCGCCAGCCAGCTCCGGCCGGGCCCTGTCCTGCCCGGCTCGCGCGCGGCGGCCGAGCTCGCGCTGACGCTCGAACCGGTGGCGCGTGAGGCGCAGGCCGCCGCCACGGCGCTACGCGACCTGGTCACGCTGCCGGAGGAGCTCGAGGGCGGCATGCACGCGGCCCGGCGCCGGCTGACAGGCCTCCGCCGCGACCTGGGCCGCCTGGTCGCGGCGGTGGCCCACGCCGAGGGCGCCGACCTCGACGAGGGGGACCGGCCCGGCCCGGACGCCGAGCCCGGAGCACGCGCCGAGGCCGCGCCGGACCGTAAGTCCAGGCCGGAAGGTGAGGCGGGGCCAGACGGGGATGCCGAGCTCGCCATCTGGGTGGAGGAGCGGCGGGACGGGGGGCGGACGATTCGCTCGGCGCTGGTCGAGCCAGGCCCGGTGCTCCAGGACCTGCTGTGGGGAAAGGTGCCGGTGGCCGTGGCCTGCTCAGCAACGCTCGCGGTCGCGGGCGAATTGGGCCCCGCGGCGAGCGCGCTCGGCGCCGAGGGGGCCAGCGGGCTGGTGGCGCAGTCGCCCTTCGACTACCGCGGCAACGCCCTCCTTTACGTTCCACGGCGGGTACCGTCCCCGACCGCGGAGGGCTTCCAGGAGGCGGCCGAGCGCGAGCTGCGCGCTCTGGTCGACGCCTCCCGCGGCCGCGCGCTGGTGCTGTGCACCTCGTGGCGCGCGGTGGAGTCGTTTGCCGCAGCCCTCGCCGACCTCGAGTGGGAACTGCTGGTCCAGGGTGACGACACCCCGGCCCGGCTCGCCGCCCGCTTCCGTGACCAGGTGGCAAGCGTGCTGGTGGCCACCCGGACCTTCTTCGAAGGAGTCGACGTTCCGGGACAGGCGCTCTCGCTGCTGGTGCTGGACCGCCTGCCGTTCCCGCGGCCGGACGACCCGCTGCTGGCGGAGCGCGGCCGCCGCATCGAGCGGCGAGGTGGCTCGAAGTTCAGCGAGGTGTGGCTGCCGAGTGCAGCGGTGTCGCTGCAACAGGCACTCGGGCGCCTGATCCGGTCGGAGTCGGACCGCGGCGTGATGGCTGTGCTGGACCGGCGGCTGGCGGACGCGCGCTACGGCCGCGTCCTGCTCGCCAGCCTGCCACCAGCCCCGCTCACTCGCTCGCTCGACGACGTCAGCCGATTCTTTGGCAGTCCGGTCGCCAGGCAGCAGTAGGCTCTTGCCCGGACCGCCCCATCCTCGCGCCGAGACGATCAGGACAAAGGAGTCGAGATGGCAACGCCCGAACAGCGCCTGGAGGAGCTCGGAATCGCCCTGCCGGAGTCGGTCAGGCCGCTGGCGGCCTATGTGCCGACCGTCCGCTCGGGCAACATGGTCTACGTCTCCGGTCAGGTTCCCCTGGTGGACGGCAAGGTCGCATTTACAGGGCGACTCGGCGCGAACGGCGTAAGTCTCGAGGATGGCGTGCAGGCGGCCCGCCGCTGCGCCATCAACGTGCTCGCGGCGCTCAAGGCTGAGCTCGGACAGCTCTCACGTGTCCGCAGGCTCGTCAAGGTCACCGGCTTCGTCGCCAGCGAGCCAGACTTCGTCGATCAGCCCAAGGTGATCAACGGGGCCAGCGAGCTGTTCGTCGATGTCTTTGGCGAAGCCGGTAAGCACGCCCGCTCGGCCGTGGGCCTGGCCGCATTGCCGATGGGCGTGCCCGTCGAGGTCGAGGCGGTCGTCGAGGTGGACTGATCCCGCCGGTCAGTCGCCGCCAGTCCGGGCACGCCGCCGCGCACGGTAGGCGCGGGTCTTGGCGCGGTTGCCGCACTCGCCCATCGAGCACCACCGGCCCGAGTGGTTCTTAGAACGGTCGTAGAAGGCCCACTGGCAGGTGTCGGACGAGCACACCTTGAGCCGGCTCCAGGTGCCCTGCGCCTCGGCCACCGCCACCCCGGCGAGCATCGTCGCCAACGCGCGACCCACGCCCCCGCCCTGAACCGAGAGCGCCGGCTCCCCGCGCGGGGAGAACTGGAGGTGGAGAGGCAGCCCGTCCGCCATCCGGTTCACGGTGGTCACTGCCTCGTGGTCGACCGGGTGCCCGTCGTTGACCCGCAGCACAGCCCGCAGCGCCTCGCGCAGCTCGATTGTCATCGCCAGGTCCCGCTGGCTCACCGGGGCGGCGGCGTCGAGCAGCCCCCGGCCCACCAGCCAGTCCCGCAGTGCGTCCGGGCTGGACAGATCATCGTCGCCGTCATCGAGGTCGACGGTGTTCACCAGCGCTCGTATCGGCTCGAGCTCGGGCGGGGAGGTCTCCTGTTCCTGAGTGGCCATCTGGTCACCTCCCTCCGGTGATCGGCTACCGGTCGTCATCCCAGCCATGGTGGCTGTTCTGCGCCCATTCTGGCGAGCGCCGACCACGCTCGCCCTTACTAACACCTTAACGTCACCATCATTCCGAGTTTAATGGTTGCGAAATTACCAACACCATCATAGACTGTTTGAGGGTGTTGAGAAGGGACTGGAGGGCATTACATGAGCTTCGACGACCTGCAGCGGGATCTGGTGACAGAGCGGATCCAGGGGCTCCGGGACGATGCCGACCGCTACCGGGAGGTGGCCGAGGCACGCCTGGCACGCGGGCGACGCCGCCGGCTCCGCCTGTGGCGCAGGATGGTGGCTCCGCGGCTCGCGGCCACTGTTCAGGGTGTCAACGACGTTCTCGGCGCCATCCTGAGTCCTGCCTGGCCAGCCAGCGACTGCCGGACGCATCCCCCGATCCGGCCCAGCGCTGGTCGCTAGGCACCCCTCGCGGTGAGCTGCGCGAACGCACCGATAACCTGACGATTCGCATCGATTACCCGACGATTCGCTCACGATCGGCCGGGCCGATTGTCACGGCGGCGCCAAAGCGTGCAACGCTATTGCGCTGGCAGCTTCCCTAGACCCACAGCTTGGAGCCGCCGTGACTGGCCCAACCAGCTTTGCTCGCCGTCTCGTCGCCCCGGTCCTGATGGCGTTCCTGGCGGTGACGCTTGCCGCCTGCACGATCGAGCAGGCGACTTCGAGTTCTTCTGAGCGGACAAAGGCCACCGAAGCAGACGCGCCGAAAGCCGCGCCGACCACCACCGCGCCGTCCCGGGCTCTCGCCAAGCCGGGGGAGGCCCGCGGCGACGCCGTGACGATCGCGTTCGGCGGCGACGTGCATTTCGAGGGCGCGATTGGCGGGCGGCTGGCCGGTGACCCCGAGACAGCCCTCGGCCCCATCGCCACGATCCTAGGGCAGGCCGATCTGGCCATGGTCAACCTCGAGACCGCGGTCACCACGCGGGGAACGGCCCAGAACAAGCAGTTCACCTTCCGGGCCTCACCCACGGCATTCAAGGCCCTCAGCGCGGCGGGAGTCGACGTGGCCACCATGGCCAACAATCACGGCATGGACTTCGGCCCGGTCGGCTTGGCCGACTCGATGAAGGCGGCGGCCGCTGCCGGCTTCCCGGTGGTCGGCATCGGGCGTGACGCCGACCAGGCATTCAGCCCCTACGTCGCTAAGGCCAACGGCCAGCGGATCGCGGTCATCGGCGCCACTCAGGTGCTCGACGACAACCTCGCGGCGGCCTGGACCGCGGGCGAGGGCAAGCCCGGTCTCGCCTCGGCCTACCAGGTCGACCGCCTCCTCGCCGCGGTGCGCGCGGCCCGGCGCAAGGCCGACACCGTGGTGGTGGATCTGCACTGGGGCAGGGAGCTTTCGGGCTGCCCCATCGAGCGCCAGCGCCAGCTCGCCCCTCGCGTGATCGAGGCCGGGGCCGACATCGTGGTCGGCTCGCACGCTCACGTCCTGCTCGGCGGCGGCTACATGGACAACGCCTACGTGGACTACGGGCTCGGGAACTTTGTCTTCTATTCCGGAGGCGGGGTGACCGCCCAGAGCGGGGTGCTGAACCTAACGGTGCGAGGCCGAGCGGTGACCAAGGCGCGCTGGGTCCCGGCAATGATCTCGGGCGGCATCCCGATCCCCCTGAACGGGGCGGCCGCGGACCGGGCGCTCGCGTCGTGGAAGGCGCTGCGCGGCTGTACCGGGCTGGCGGCCGCGCCGGCTTCGGCCTCGTAGGCCGTGGTCGCGGCCGGCTGGGGGCGCGGCGTGGCACATGCCGGGAGGGTGCTCGAGCCGCTCCGTCTGTTTGCGGTGGCGCTACAGTTCCTGACCAGGCTGCCGCTGCCTCGGGTGGAGTTCCAGCGTGACGACCTGCGCCGCGCCTCGGCTCTGTTCCCGCTGGTCGGCACCGTCGTCGCCGGGGTCGGCATCGGGCTCAGGGCAGCGCTGGAGCCGGTATGGGGTGAGGGCGTGGCCACGGTGGCGGCGCTGGCGGCGATGATCGCCGTGACCGGAGCGCTTCACGAGGATGGTCTGGCCGACACCGCCGATGGGCTGTGGGGCGGATGGGACCCCGCGCGGCGGCTTGCGATCATGCGTGACAGCCGCATCGGCACCTATGGTGCGGTCGCGCTGATCACGACGCTTGGCCTACGGGCGAGCCTGCTGCTGCCGCTGGGGCTGGCCGACTTCGCCCGCGCGGTCGCCTGCGGCCACGTGCTGGGTCGAGCTTCCACCCTGCTCCTGGTCCGGCTCCTCCCAGTCGCGACGCCTCCGGCGCCCAGGGGAGAGGCGGCGGAGAAAGCGGCGGCCAGCGAAGGGGTGGCGCGGGACGAGACGCTGGCGGGGGACGACGCGGTGGCGGGGGACGAGACGCTGGCGGGGAACGACACAGCGGTGAGGGAAGCAGCGGCGGTGAGGGAAGCAGCGGCGGGGAACGACGCGGCGGGGAACGACGCGGCGGTGAGGGAAGCGGCGACGGGGAACGACGCGCTGGCAGGGGATGACGCGGCGGGGAACGGAGGGGAGCCGGTGCGGCCGCGGCTCGCCGCCGCGGTGGTCGGGCCGCTCAGTCTGCGGGGGGCCCTCGCGGCCGCGGTCGTCGTGGTGCTCACCGTGCTGCTGGCGACCAGGGTGTGGGCGGCCGTGCCACTGGCCGCCGGCCTGCTCATCTGCCTGCTCTGCGCCGATCTGTTCCGGCGCCGGCTCGGTGGCATCACCGGCGACACCCTCGGCGCGGCCAACCAGCTCGTCGAACTGGCCGCCGTCGCAGCGGTAGCGGCCCTGGCCCGCGCCGGCCTGCTATGACTGCCCGGCTCCTGTTATGACTGCCCGGCTCTCGCGATGACTGCCCGGCTCCCGCGCAGCCAGTCCACGGTGGAGGGCGCCGCGCAGCTCAGCGGGGACGCTCCCGCGGCAGAAGCCCCCGCCCGGCTGCTGCTGCTCCGCCACGCGAGGGTCGCCGGAGTGGAGGCGCGCTGCGTCGGCCAGGGCGAAGCCATCGACCCCGGACTCGGGCCGGACGGGTGGGAGCAGGCCACGGCGGCCGTCCGCCGGCTCGGTGAGCCGATCGACCTCGTCGTGTCCTCGCCTGCTCGCCGGGCGCTCGAAACCGCACGCGCATGGGACCTGCCCATTCGCGTGGACCAGCGCCTGGCCGAGCGCTCCTTCGGAAAGTGGGAGGGCCGGCTCTGGACCGAGCTCTGGCCGACCGTCCCCGCTGCCGTCCTGGCAGACCCCGAGGCGTACGCCGCCTTCACCCCGCCGGGCGGTGAGCCACTCGACGCGGTAATCGCCCGCGTCGAGGCGGCCATGCACGACCTGTCCGCTGAGCCCGGCCGCCGCGTGCTCGCCGTGACGCACGCGGGGCCGGTCCGGCTGGCCGTCGGTGCGGCGCTCGGCCTTCCGCCCGGACGCGCTCTCACCCTCGGCGCCGACCACGCTCGTGCCGCCGTCCTCGACCGACACGGCGGCCGCTGGGTCCTCGAATGCCTGAACTGCTGAGCGGGGCGACGGATCTCCCTTGGGTGACACGGCGGCGGACTACTCGCACAGCCCGCTGGTCTTCGATCGGACCCCGTTCGATGCCGGTCGGCGCCGAACGACCTGAGGTGGGGGCGACCGCACAGCCGGCCCGGACTCACAGTCGATCCGGACAGTCAACCCGAGGCGAGCGCCTGCACCAAGTGCTCCTCCAGCCAGCCCAGGTAGGAGAGGAGGTGCAGGCCAGGGGCGCGCGGGTCCGACTCGTCGACGTCACCTTCGAAGTCCTCGGTGATGCCGAGACGCACCCCGAGCGCGAGGCGTAGATCATTGAGCACCCCGAGCCACGCCATCGCCTCGTCTTCGCTGAGGTCGACCGTCCAGCGGCGCCTGCTCATCGCGCCGCGATCGAGCGTGCTGGTGACCACGTCCAGATTGGCCAGCCGCCTCTCGAGGAGGTCGTCGTGGACCAGCCGGCGGTACTCGGAGTCACGTTCGGCGTCCTCGGGCTCCAGGTAGGCGGACGGGAAGAGTCGCTCGAGGACCGGGTCGGCCTCGCGCTGCGCCAGCACGGAGCGGAGCTGGTCAGGGAGGCCGCGAACGACGGCGACCTCCTCGGCGCCCAAGCGGACCCGGAAGCGGTCACGCCCGATCCGCTTGATCGTGGGCGACAACGGCTAGCGCCTCCCTTCCAGGCGTTGAGCTCTCAGCGGTCCTTCTGCATGGTCGCCCACAACCCGTGGTTGTGGAGCCGGTAGACGTCGTACTCGGCCTTCTCCTGTGGCCCGCTCGATACCACCGCCTTCCCCTTGTGGTGGACGTCCAGCATCAGCTTGGTGGCCTTCTCCTTGGAATAGCCGAACAGCTTCTGGAACACGAACACCACATAGGACATGAGATTGATCGGATCGTTCCAGACGATCACGATCCAGGGGACGTCCGGCTTGGCGACCTCCTCGCTCTCGGGGGCCCGCTCGCGGACCGGTGCTGTCGTGCTCGTGCTGCTCATGGTCTCTATGGTGGCAAATCCGCCGCGGGAACGGAAAGCAAAGTGAGCCAGGTGCGTATCTCCGTGGGTATCGTGGGTATCAATGTGGGCCCGCGAGCCTGCGCTTGTCGCCGGAACGCAGGGTGATGCCGTCGCGGTCGAGGTGCTCCAGCAGGGGAATGGCGGTCTTGCGCGTGGTGCTGAGCGCCTCCTTGGCCTCCGCCGCCGTGAAGGCACGGCCCTGTGGGAAGGCGCGGCGCAGCGTTTCCACCGCCTGCTCGAGGACGCCGGCCCCCAGGTACAGGCCGGATGCCACCGCCACTAGGACACCCTGTCTGACGAGCGCGGCGATCAGGGGGCGGTCGGCACCGAGGCGCGCGAGGTCGGCCTCGCCAAGGACCGCCATGCCGCCATCGGCCAGGGCACTCTCGACCCGGGCGCGCACCGCCCGCTGCCGCGGGTCGAGCTGGATCCCGTGCTCGGGGAGGCGGACGGCGGGACCGTCGAGCACGAGCCGGCCGTCGGCGAGCAGCGCCTCCACCACCTCGGCCCCGCCCCTGATCGTCTGGCGCGCGGCCTGCGCGGGCAGACCGGGGGCGAGCGGCTCGTCGCGATGATGCCGGCCGACCGCGTCGAGCACGGCGGCTTCGGCCGCCAGCCAGCCCGCCATCGGCCAGGCCAGGCTGCGAGAACGCACCACGCGTCCGGTATCGACCGCGGTGGCGAGCATACGGTCGACCACGGCCGGGCCGGCGCCGACAAGTCTCGGCAGCTCGGTGAGCGCGGTCGAGCCGCGCTCGGCCAGCACCCGCTCCAGCAGCCCGCTCCGGTCCAGCGCCGAGCGCCCGCCGTCCCCATGCGCGGCTGCCTCGCGGGCCTCCAACTCCTCGGCCCGGCGCACGCGCGCAGCGGTGCCACGCACCTGTCCCAGCGGGAACGGGTCCAGCACGCGCCCGCCGCCGACGGTCTCGTCGCGGCCGCTGTCGCGCAGCACCACCGGCTCGAGCACGTCGAGCACGAGCGGCCTCCCGAAGTGCAGTCGCACCAGCGCATCCTCACCGGGCCGCACCTCGTAGGCGTCGAGCGGCTGCAGCCGAACGGCCGTCTCGGCGGCACCCGCGTACAGCAGGTAGGCGCCGCGGGCGCGGAGCGGCGCGGGCGCGTCGGCCAGGCAGCGCAGGCGGCAGTCAGCCACCCGGCTGGGCGCCCACTGGCCGGGCAGCACCAGGACGTCGCCGCGCTCGACCTGGTCCGTTGCGACACCGGCGAGGTTGACCGCAACGCGGCGAGCCGGGTCCGCGTATGTGACCGGTCTGCCATGGCTCTGCAGCGTGCGGATGCGGACCCGCCGCCCGGCCGGGAGCAGCTCGGCCGCGATGTCGGGGGTGAGCCCGCCGCCGGTCAGCGTGCCGGTCACGACCGTGCCACTGCCGCGCACCGAGAACACCCGGTCGACCGCCAGGCGCGGCCGGCCCCGGTCAGGCGGCTCCGGCACTCTGTCCAGAGCATGGTCGAGCGCCGTCCGCAGCTCCTCCAGGCCACCGCCGCTGGGGGCGGCGGTGGCGACGATCGGGGCGCCGGCCAGGCTGGTTCCGGCCAGCCGCGCGGCCACCTCACTGGCGACGCGCGTACGCGCTGCCTGGTCGACCAGGTCCACCTTGCTGAGCGCGACCACGCCTGTCTCGATCCCGAGCAGGTCGAGAATGGCAAGATGCTCGGCCGACTGCGAGCGCCAGCCCTCGCTCGCGTCGACCACGAACAGAGCGCAGTCCACCCCTCCGACGCCCGCGAGCATGTTGTGGACGAAGCGCTCGTGACCAGGCACGTCGACGAGGCCGACCTCGCGTCCGGAAGGCAGGATCGTCCAGGCGAAGCCGAGGTCGATGGTCATGCCGCGGGCTTTCTCCTCGGCCAGCCGGTCGGGGTCGGTGCCGGTGAGCGCCAGCACCAGCGCCGACTTGCCGTGGTCCACGTGCCCGGCGGTCCCGATGACGTGGGGCATCAGGAACCTCCCGAGCCGGCGGGTGGAGGTGCCGTGGGTGGAGGTGCCGTGGGTGGATCGCCGGGCCCCTGCCGGGACGCTGGCGCGTTGGGTGGCTCGACTCCGCCCGGCGGCCGGGCCAGGGCCGCGAGCAGGGCACTGGCGACGACCTCGTCCTGGTCCGGCGGCACGGTGCGCAGGTCGATCACGACCAGGCCGCGCTCGGTCCTGGCGACCACCGGCGGGGTGCCGGCCCGTAGCCGGGCAAGTACGGCCTCTTCGCCGGCCGGGCCAGGGACGACCTCGACCACAACGCTCGGCAGGCCCTCGCCCGGAAGGCTGCCGCCGCCGGCGACGCTCACCCCGTCGCGTGTGGAGGCACCCGCTCCGATGGCCGCGGCCAGCGCCTGCGCCCGCGGGCGGAGGTCGTCGGCCCGGAGGGCCAGGGCCCGCCAGGTGGGCAGCTCTTCGCGCCGGCCGGCGGCATGGGCGGCCAGGGTCGCCTCCAGCGCGGCGACGGTCAGCTTGTCGGCGCGCACCGCTCGGGCCAGTGGGTGCCTGGCCAGGGCTCCGATCAGGTCGCCGCGGCCGACCAGGAGGCCCGCCTGCGGCCCGCCGAGCAGCTTGTCGCCGGAGAAGATCACCAGGTCGGCGCCGGCCGCAAGGCTCTCCCGCACCGAGGGCTCCCCGCCGAAGGGCTCGCCGAGCAGACCGGAGCCGAGGTCGTGCAGCAGCGGCAGGCCGCGCTCATGGGTAAGCGCGGCGACCTCGGCCAGCGGCGGGCGGGTGCTGAACCCGACGATCCGGTAGTTGGAGGGATGCACCGCCAGGACGCAGGCCGTGCGCTCGCCGATCGCGGCGGCGTAGTCGGCGAGGTGGGTCCGGTTGGTGGTGCCGACCTCGACCAGGTGCGCCCCCGCGGCTCCCATGACGGCGGGCAGGCGGAACTCGCCGCCGATCTCGATCAGCTCGCCGCGCGACACCACCACCTCGAGGTCGCGCGCCAGGCTGCCGAGGCTGAGCAGCAGGGCGCCCGCGGCATTGTTCACCGCAAGGGCCGCCGGGGCGCCGGTGACCTCGCGCAGCAGGGCCTCGGCGGCGGCACCGCGGCGGCCGCGGCGGCCCTCGGCGAGGTCGTACTCAACCGTGCAGTAGCCGGCCGCCTCGGTCACCGCGGCCAGGGCGGCCGCCGACAGGGGCGCGCGCCCGAGGTTGGTGTGCAGCACCACTCCGGTGGCGTTCACCACCGCCCGCACCCGCCGCCCGGCGAGCGCGTCCAGCTCACCCGCGACCCGCCCGGCCAGCTCGTCCAGCCCGGGGACACGGCCGCCGCCGGCCGCACGGCGGGCCGAGTCCAGCACCCGGCGCGCAGTACCCAGCACCGGCCCGCGCCCCCAGCGCTCTATGCGGGCCGCGAGCTCCGGGTGGTCGAGCAGCGCGTCGACCCTGGGCAGCGCGCGCCGCGGGTCGGTAGCGCCCGGCGGCTGTGAGCCCCGCGAACCGGGCGATGGGTAGGTGAGATCGTCCGTGTTCTCACGGGCGGACTGATCCGGCGGCGCCGGTCGCGATCTCTTCGTCATGTCCTAATTCTCGGCGACCGAGCCGCCGCGTGACACGCCTCGTCCAAATCTGTGGATATCCAGTCTCAACACATAGTGCGGCAGTAGCATGCCCTCCACGGGCAAGGCTGGATGGGAGAGATATGCCAGGGCCGGGTTCGCCACAGGATCGGCTGGACCGGGACGCGGCGGCGTTGCCGGCGGCGACCGTGGTGGTCGTCCGGGACGGGGAGCGTGAGCTCGAGGCCTACCTGCAGTGCCGTCCCCAGACGATGGGCTTCGCCGGCGGGCTGTGGGTGTTCCCTGGGGGCCGGGTCGAGGAGGACGACCGCGACGCGGCGATCGACGAGCACTGGGCCGGTCCACCGCCGTCGGCCTGGGCGCGGCGCCTCGACCTGGGTGTGGCCGGTGCCCGTGGCCTGGTGGTGGCGGCCTGCCGTGAGGCGTTCGAGGAGGCCGGGCTGCTGCTCGTCGACCGGGCGGCGGACCCGAACGTGCCTGCGGCGGACCCGAACGTGCCTGTGGCGGACCCGAAGGCGCCCACGGCGGACCCGAAGGCGCCCGCGGCGGCGGACCCGCGGGCGGTCGCGGTCGCCCGGCGCGAGCTGCTCGAGGGCGAGCGGAGCTTCGTGGCGGTCCTGGCCCACCTCGGCGTCCGGCTCGACACCTCGCGGCTGCGCTACTGGGCATGGTGGGTGACGCCCGAGGGAGAGCCGCGCCGTTACGACACTCGCTTCTTCGTCGCCGAGCTGCCGCACCACACCGCCGTCAGCGCGCAGGGCGTGGCCGAGGTGGAGCGCGAGCGGTGGCTGCCGCCGCGGGAGGCCGCCGCCGACCAGTCCATGCTGATGCTGCCGCCGACCCGCTACACCCTGCGGGACCTGGCCGGCTTCCGCACTGTGGGCGACGTGCTCTTGGCCGCCGCGAGCCGGCCGGTCGAGCGGATCATGCCCCGCCTGGAGGGCGACGTCCTGGTGATGCCTTGGAACGAGCATTACCCGGTGCCGGTCCCGCCCGCCGACTCCGGTTGAGAGGACTCCGGTTGAGAGGAGACGGCTGGTGAGCGGGGACCGCCCGGAGGTGGTGGCGCGGTGGAGCGAGCGGGTCACGCGAGTGCTCGCGCCCAACCCCTCGCTGATGACGCTCGAGGGCACCAACACCTACGTGGTGGCGGCACCCGAGGCTCGCGGCGCGGTGGTGATCGACCCGGGACCTCGCGACGAGGAGCACGCCGTCCGGGTGGCCCGGGCGACCGCCGGGCGGCAGGTCGAGCTGGTGCTGCTCACCCACACTCACGTGGACCACGCCGAGGGCGCGCGCAAGTTCGCCGAGCAGGTCGGCGCGCCGCTGGCCGCGCTCGCCCCCGGATGGGCCAGCCCGGGCGCGCCCGCCCTGGTAGCAGGGGAGGAGCTGGTCGCCGGCGGGGTCCGGCTGGAGCCGCTGCCGACCCCCGGCCACTCGGCGGACCACTGCTGCTTCTGGCTCGAAGCGGAGCGCGCCATGTTCACCGGCGACCTCGTCCTCGGGCACGGCAGCACGGTGGTCGAGTGGCCAGACGGAGACATGGCGTCCTACCTCGACTCGCTCGAGGCCGTGCGCCGCTTCGCGCCAGCACGCCTCTACCCGGGCCACGGCCCGACGGTCACCGAGCCGGCCTCCAAGCTCCGCGAGTACGTCGAGCACCGGCTCGAGCGCGAGTCGCAGGTGCTGGCGGCGCTGGCCGCCGGTGACCGCGCACCGGCCGAGATCGTCGGCCGGGTCTACGCCGACGTGGACCCGGTGCTGCATCCCGCCGCCGAGCTGTCCGTGCGCGCGCACCTGGCCAAGCTGGTCCGCGAGGGCAGGGTGCTGGAGCGGGACGGCTGGTTCGCGCCGGCGAGCTGAGGGGGCGGCTACGCCGAGTCGGCGGCCCAGCGGCCGAAGGCGGCCCAGAAGGGGTCGATCCCTGGGTGCTCGAGGGGGCGGTCCTGGCCCCGGTCGACCAGGACGGTGCCGTAGGAGGCATCCGTCACCTCGCCGACCGCGGCTGCCCGAATGCCCGCTCTGCTCAGCGCGCCGAGGAACCCGTCGGCATGCTCGGGCCGCACGGTCGCGACCAGCGTGCCCTCCGAGATCGAGCTGTACGGGTCGATGCCGACGTGGTCGCAGACTACCCTCACCTCGGGGCGCAGCGGGATCGCGTCGAGATAGACGCGCAGGCCGACCTGGGAGGCGGCGGCCAGCTCCGCCAGGGCGCCGAGCACACCGCCCTCGGTGGCGTCGTGCATCGCGGTGACCCCGCGCTCGCGCAGCCCGTAGGTGGCGGCCACCCGCGCCTCCGGCACAACCGTCATCTGCTCGAACAGGCGGTCGGCGGCAGCGGTGATCTCCGCGCCGACGCCCTTTGCCAAGCGGTCGGGGAAGGTGGCCGCGAACAGCGCTGTCGCCTCGATGGCGGCGCCCTTGGTCACCACCACGCTGTCGCCGGGCCGCGCCATAGTGGGCGTGACGAAGGAGCTCTCCGGGCCGACGGCGGCGCAGGTGGCGCCCCCGACCATGGGCCAGTTGCAACCGTCGTAGCGGGCGGTGTGCCCGGTGACCACGGCCAAGCCGAGATCCTCGCAGGCGCGCGAGTAGGCCGTCCACAGCGCCGCGAGGTCGTCCTCGGCGATGTCGGCGGGGAGGTTCAGGTCCACCGCCATCCAGCGGAGCTGCAGACCGCTGGTGGCGGCGTCCGACGCGAGGATGTGGACAGCGAACCAGGCCGCCCGCTCCCAGCCGTAGCCGGGCACCACGAACACCGGGTCGGTGGTGAGGGCCATGGCGATCCCCGGGGCGATCCGCAGGACGCCGACGTCCACGCCGTGCTGCGGTCCCACCAGTACGTCGCGGTCCTGGGCGCCGAGACGCCCCAGTATAACGTCAGAGAACACGGTCGAGCTGACCTTGCCGGTGCTCTGCTCGGTCATGTGGTTCAAGGTCTCCTTCGCACTCAAGCCCCGCGCGGGGAGCCTATCTGCTTCGCGCGGCCGAGCGCCTCGCGATAGACGGCCGCGTAGGCGCGGGCGGCGGCGCGGGTGCCGAAGCGCGCGGCGGCGGCGCGGCGACCGGCCTGGGCGCGCTCGGCCGCGAGAGCGGGGTGCTCGACGATCTCCTCGACCACCCGGGCCAGCGCGGATGGCTCGCCGGCCGCGAAGGTCCAGCCGGTGTCCCCGTCGGCGATCACGTCGAGCAGCCCCCCGGCGGCGGCGGCGATCACCGGAGCGCACGAGAACTGGCCCTCGACCGCGACCAGGCCGAGCCCCTCGTCGCTTGAGGGCACCAGCAGCGCGGCCGCCTGCCGGTAGCGGTCCGCCAGCGCCTCCTGCGGCAGCCGCGCCTCCCAGCGCACGCGGCTGGCCACGCCGAGCTCCTGGGCGAGCCGGCGCAGGTCGCTCTCGAGCGGGCCGCTGCCGACCACGCGCAGCGGCAGCTCGGCGGCGGCGCCGCGCAGCTCGGCCAGCGCCCGCAGGGCGAGGTCGGCGCGCTTCTGACGATCGAGCCGGCCGACGAAGAGCAGCTCGGTGCGGGGCGCCCCGTTGCCGGGCGAGAAGAGGCGCTCGTCAACAGGCATAGGGGCGACCCGGATGCGCTCGGCGCACGCTGGCGCGATCGCTGCGGCCTCGTCGCGGAGCCAGGTCGAGACGGCGGTGACGGCGGCGGAGGCGCGCAGCACCCTGGCGCAGGCGGCGCGGGCGGCCGGCCGCGAGCGGGCGAGCCGCAGGTCGGTGCCGTGGAGGGTCGTCACCAGGGGCCGGCGGCCGGCGGCCAGGGCCTGCACGCCACCGGGGAACCACCAGTGGGCGTGGACCAGGTCCGCCCCGGCCGCGGCCCGGCGCAGCGTCAGGCTGCCCGCGGCAAGCAGGCCGGCGAGCGCGAGCGCGCCGGCCGGGCTGGCGGCGCGATCGTGCATGGTGCCGCTGTAGGCGAGCGTCTCGGCCCGGCGCGGCGCGTAGCGGTAGCGCCGCACCGCCACCCCGCGCAGCCGGTCCCTGGCTGGAAGGCCTGGCGCGGCGGGCGCCACCGCCTGGACCTCGACGCCCTCGTCCTCGAGCGCCGCGGCCAGTCCCAGCAGGAAGCCGCCGGGCAGATCGTCGGAGTGGCGAGGGAAGGCGTGCGCCGCGAACACGACTCGCAGCCTGGGTTCCTCGGTCATGGCGCAGATGCTACCGCGCGACGCGCCTGCTCTATTGTTTGCTCATCGGTTCGGGGTCGTGGGAGGCGAGCCGCGGAAATCCGGCACTGACCAGGAGGTGGGCATGCGGATCTGCCTGATGATCGAGGGCCAGGAGGACGTGACCTGGGCGCAGTGGCTCGGGCTGGCGGGCGCCTGCGAGCAGCACGGGCTCGAAGGGCTGTTCCGCTCCGACCACTACCTGTCGGTCTTCGGCCGGCGCGAGCGTGGCTCGCTCGACGCCTGGGCCACGCTGGCGGGCCTGGCCGCCCGGACCAGCCGCATCCGGCTCGGCACCCTGGTGTCGCCGGCCACCTTCCGGCACCCCTCGGTCCTCGCCAAGATGGTCGCCACCGTCGACCACATCTCCGGCGGCCGCGTCGAGCTGGGACTCGGCGCCGGCTGGCACCAGGACGAGCACACCGCCTACGGCTTCGATATGCCACCGACCGGCCAGCGCATGTCGCTGCTCGCGGAGCAGCTGGAGATCGTCAACCGCGAGTGGAGCGACGGGGCTTTCGACTTCGACGGCAAGTTCTACCGCCTGGTCGGCCTGGACGCGTTGCCCAAGCCGGTACAGCGCCCGCGCCCCAACTTGATCGTCGGCGGCGGCGCTGGCGGGCGCAGCACGGCCCTGGCCGCACGCTGGGCCGACGAGTACAACACCTTGACGGCCGATCCCGACGAGTGCCGGCGACGGCGCCAGCGCGTGGAGGCGGCCTGGACCCAGGCAGGGCGCGACCTTGGCACGCTGTCCTTCTCGGTGATGACCGGCTGCGTCGTCGGCCACGACCGCCCGGAACTGCTCGACCGGGTACGTCGCCTGATGGCGCGCACCGGCCGCACCGGCAGCCCGGAGGAGCTGGTGGACAACCCCGGGCACGGGATCATCGGCACCACCGAGCAGGTGGTGGAGCAGCTCCGCGCCCTTGAAGCGGCCGGGGCGCAGCGCGTCATGCTCCAGCACCTGGTGCACGACGACCTCGACATGGTGGCGGTCATCGGCGAGGCGCTGGTGCCGGCCCTGGCAGGCTGACCGCCGCCAGCGACCATGGCACAGGCGCTCTTGGGGGGCCGTGGGGGGAGCGGGCTCCCCACACATGGATAGACCTGCCCGGCGCGCGAAGCGCGCGCCGTGGGGGGAACGAGCTCCCCCCACATGGATCGGGGACTACGGGTTCTCACGACGGGCTGCGAGCGTCCGTCCCCAAAATGACCGTAACCGCACCATCGCCTCGTCAAGCATCGCCGGAGCAAGATCCAGCTCCTCCGCCAGGGTGGCGTAGCGCTCCGCCCAGTCGGCCGGCGGGTCCGGCAGGCTTACCGGCACCTCATGGGTGGCGCGGGCCGCGAACACGTGCTCGACCGTCGCGAGCAGCCCCGCCGAAGGGGCGAGGCCATCGCCCACCAGCAGCAGGAGATCCGGCAGGTCCTTGACGCGGCTGTTCGGCCGGTCCCGCCACGGGCGGGTGAAGGCGTGCAGCTTCTCCGCGAAGTGCTGGGCCGGGTCGACCGTCTCGACCTCGTGGTCGGGGAAGCCGGCGAAGGCGAGGACGCTGTGGAGCCGCACCCGGTCGGTGGCGGAGATCTCCTCGGCGCGGGCGACCACGTCGAGGCGGACCGCCGCGAAGGTGCGGCCGTCGAGGCGCGCGTCGACCGGCAACCGCCAGCCGGGCCGGCCCGCCTCGTCGACGTCGATCGCTCTGGCCGCGCCGATGCGGAACTCGAAGCCGTCCCTTTCCGGGTCGTCCGCCAGCGCCTCGATCAGGCGCTCGCGTACCGACTCGCCGTGGTAGGGCTCCCCCGACTCCTCCGGCTCGGCCCTCTGCCGAAGGACGAGGTCCAGGTCCCGGGTGGTGCGGGCGCGGCCCCCCAGACGCAGCTCCAGCGCCATCCCGCCCTTCAGGACCCACTGGCCGGGCATGGCGTGCTCGAGGCGGATCAACAGCCGCTCGAACACCGCCCGGCGGCGCAGGCGGTCGAAGTCGACCGCGGCGGCCAGACCCTGCGACTGCAGGCGCGCCTCCAGGGCGGCCCGCAGCGCGCCAGGGGTCGCGTACCGCATCACCTTTCCCCTTGGAAGTTGAGCGCCCGCTCGATGCGGAGCGCGGCCCTGGGCCCGAGCTGGTCCGCGCGGGCGAGCAGGGAGGTCCGGGTGAGCAGGCCCTGCTCCAGCGCATCTTCGGTCGCCCCGGCCAGAAGGTCCAGTTCGAGGTCGCCGGCGGCGACGTCGAGCAGCGAGCGAAGCGGCGTGGTGACGCGGAAGCCCTCCTGCTCGCGGACGTCGGTGGCCGGCAGCTCGGCGCGGTGCAGCACCACGCCGCGTGGCACGCGCTGACGGAAGCCGGGGGGCACGGTGAGATCGATGCGGGCGGGGTTCACGTCGCCCAGCTCGTGCACGGACAGGGCCGACTCGTGGGAGACGGCCGCGCGGCCGCGGCTCCACAGCGCCAGGCGCACCAGGTCCTCACGGCGCCCGGGGGGCCACTCCGGTAGGCGGAAGATGCCCCGGCCTACCTTGAGCCAGTTGCCCCGGTCGGCGTTCTGCTTCTGCGCCTGGTACGAGTAACCCGCGTCCAGGGCCTGGGCGGCGCTGAAGTAGCCGGACTGGGCCTCGGCCACCGCGACGAGGCGGCGGCGGAGCGCACGCCGGTCCTTGACGATCATTGCGCGATCCTACACTTTACGTTTAGTTCTTTGTACGCAGTACCACATGAAACTCAACGTCTTGTTGAGCGCGGTGTCGGGGTGCTATCCTTGCCAAGATAGTTCGCATCGCTAATTAGCTTCTCGAAGGATTGTCATGCCGCCTGCCGCTCCACCCGCACCCGTCGAGGTCGACCGTGAGCTGGTCGACCGTGAGCTGGTCGACCGTGAGCTGGTGGTGCGCCTGCGCCTGGCGGTCGGCCGCCTGGCCCGCCGGCTCCGCCAGGAGGCGGAAGGTGAGATCACCGCCTCGCAGTTCTCCGCGCTCGCCAGCATCAACCGGCTCGGCCCCATTACGCTGGGCAAGCTCGCCTCGGTCGAGCGCCTGCGCCCGCCAACCGTGACCCGCATCGCCGCCGCCCTAGAGGAGGCCGGCCTGGTGGTCAGGCGCACTGACACCGGCGACCGCCGCGTGGCGCGGGTCGAGGCCACCCCCCTCGGCCGGGATCTGCTGGAGCGCATCCGGACCAGGAAGGACGCCTACCTCGCCGCACACCTGGCCGCGCTCGCCCCCGAGCAGCTCGCCGTGCTCCGCGACGCCACCGCGGTTCTCGAGCAGCTGCTGGAGGAGGAGCGCCCGTGACCCTGGTCGAGCTGGCCACACAACGAACCTTCCGCTCGCTCCGGATCCGCAACTACCGCCTCTTCTTCTTCGGCCAGCTGGTGTCGGTGAGTGGCACCTGGATGCAGCAGCTCGCACAGGACTGGCTGGTACTGCGGCTGACCGACCGCCCCCTCCCGGTGGGCATCACCACCGCGCTGCAGTTCGCGCCGGTCCTGCTGCTCGGCATCTGGGGCGGGCTGGTGGCGGACCGGCTCGACAAGCGGCGGCTGCTGCTGGCGACCCAGGCCGTGATGGGGGCGCTTGCCCTGGCGCTGGGCGTCCTCACGCTGACCGGCACGGTGCAGTTGTGGATGATCTACCTGCTCGCGCTGCTGCTCGGCTGCGCCACCTCGTTCGACATGCCGGCGCGCCAGGCGTTCGTGACCGAGATGGTGGGGTCTGACCACCTCGCCAACGCGGTCGGGCTGAACAGCGCGGTGTTCAACTCTGGACGGATCATCGGGCCGGCCGTCGCCGGCGTGCTCATCGGCGTGGCGGGCCTTGCCCCGGCCTTTCTGATCAACGCCTTCTCGTACCTGGCGGTCATCTCGAGCCTGCTGCTGATGCGCCCTGGCGAGCTGCACCGGCAGCCGGCGGTCCAGCGCACCCGCGGGCAGGTGCGCGACGGGCTGCGCTATGCCTGGGCGACGCCGACGCTGCGCTCGACGCTGCTGCTGATGGGCGTGGTGGCAACGCTCGGCCTGAATTTCCGGGTGGCGCTGCCGCTGCTGGCGCGCTTCACTTTTCACGGCGGGCCGAGCCTGTACGGCCTGCTCGCCTCGATGATCGCCTGCGGCTCGGTGGTGGGCGCGCTCACCACGGCGAGCCGGGCCCGCCCGACGCGCGGCCTGCTGCTCTGGTCGATGACGGTCTTCGGTGTGACCTCGCTGCTGGTGGCGATAGCGGGAAGCCCGCTGCTGGCGGCGATCGTGCTGGTGCCGCTCGGCTTCTCGAGCATCGCCTGGATGTCGACGGCCAACAGCACAGTCCAGCTTGGCTCGGCGCCGGAGATGCGCGGCCGGGTGATGTCCCTGTACGGGCTGCTGTTTCTCGGTTCGACGCCCCTCGGCGCGATGCTGGTCGGGTGGCTCTCTGAGCACTACGGGCCCCGCTCGAGCATGGTCATGGGCGGTGTGTCCAGCCTGCTCGCGGTCGGCGTGGCGGCGCTGGCCGACCTCCGCGCCCGCCGCCGAGGGAGGGCCAGCGCGCCCGCCGCAACCACTGCCGCCGGGTCCGTGACCGCCGCCGCCGGGTCCGACGAGGCCGCCTGAGCGGGCGGGCGGCGTCCCCCGCCTGTCGAGGGCCTGTTTGCAAATGGACACTGTGCCCCGGCGAACCCGCCCCATGGCGCTGCTCACCCGTGACCCGGGGATCCAGCCGAGGTTCCCGATGGGGGGGTTCGGGGGCCGGAGGGGTCCGGGGAACCCCAAGGGGGTGCCCCGGTGGGTCGGGTCCCGGTGGATCGCCCCGCCTCGGACTCCCCCCGAATGCAAACAGGCTCTACGAGCCGACCAGCTCGGCCTCTGGCAGGCGCCGCTCCAGGTCGCCGATGCCCAGTCGGGAGAGCAGACGGATCGGCGGGCTGTAGGCGCGGCCCGGGTCGCGCGGCAGGAACGCGAGCTGGAGGTCGCACCAGGAGAGCCTGAGCGATTCGGCGTTGGTGGGCGTGGCCAGCACGAACTGGACCCGCCCGCCGAGCGCGTGCATCAGCGCGGCGACGTGGTCGATGTTGGTCGAGTCCAGGTGGGCGATGTGCTCGTCCATGATCAGCAGGTCGGCCGCGTCGGCGGCGCCCATGGTCGCCAGCAGCAGCACGATCGCGATGGTGGCCCGCTGCCCGCCCGAGTGGGCGGCGTCGCGGTAGGAGCGCAGCCGCTCGCCCGCGCGCTGGGCCACCAGCACGTCCACGCCGTAGTCGTCCGGCCGCTCGCCAGGGATCAGCAGCAGCTCGCCCTTCCAGCCAGCCATGTCGCAGATGCGGCCGAACTCGACGGTGATGCGGCCCACCACCTCGTGGACCAGGTCGTCGAAGCGCTGCCTGGAGTCGGTCCCGCGGTGCTCCTGCAGCTCCAGGTCGATGCGGCGCTCCTCGGTCGCCCGCACCGTCTCCTCCACCACCACCGCCTGCGTGTCGCGCGCAGCGAGGATCCCGCGGTCACGTACTCCCGCCGGGAAGCGCTTGGCGTCGGCCAACTGACCGGTGAGCCACTGGACGTCGCGCAGCAGCGACTCGGTTCCTGGCAGGTCGCCGGCCTCCAGCACCGCCTGCTGCTCCGGCGTCAGCCGGCGCGACTGCAGCTCGTCCTCGAGCTGGACCACCCTGGCGTCCAGCTCCGCCAGCTCCGGCAGCTCCCTGGCGAGGCGGCCCTCCACCTCGGCCTGCATGTTCCTGGCCATGGCGAGCTCGGTGCCGCCCGCGCCGCGCTGCTCGTCGAGCTCGCGCAGCTCGGCGGCGAGCCGAGCCTCACGCTCAGCGAGCTGCGGCCGGCCGGCGCTGCTCTCCTCGAGCTCCCGCTCTGCCCGCCGCACGCTGGCATACCGGTCGCCCTGCTCGCGCGCGGCCTCCAGCGACTTCAGCGCCATGTGCCAGCCGGCGCGCAGCTCCGGGATCCTGGCGTCGAGCTGGCTCGCCTCCTCGGTCAGGCTGGCGATCTCCGTGTGGACCCCGGCCAGGTGCCGCTCGCGCGCGGCGAGCCCGAGCACCGGCCGCTCGGGCGCCTCCAGGCGCGCCGTCGCGGCCGAGTAGCGCATGCCGTCGGCGGTGACCGCGGTGTGGCCCCGGCTCGCCAGGCCGTGGGCCTGGGCGGCGTCGAGCGCGGGCAGCGCGTCCGACCGCTCCAGCAGCAGGCCCAGCTCACTGGGGCCGAGCACCCTGGCCAGGGCTCCGGCCGGGTCGCCGGCACCGGCGCGCACTATCGGCCAGCGGTAGCCGCTCTCGGCCGCGAGCATGGTCGCCTCGCGGAACGCCTCGAACGGCACTGCCAGACCCCAGAGCGCATCGCCCAGCGCGGCCTCCGCGCGGCTCCCGGTGCCGTCGGCCTCGTCCATCAGCTCCAGCGACTCCGCCACCAGGGTGGTGTAGATGCCGTGCTCAGCCAGGCGCGCCCGGAAGGCCTCCACCTCCGGTGGGGCGAGCACACGGCCGCTCTCGAGGGTGGCGACCTCGGCTTGGCGCTTGGCCAGCAGGGCGGCGACCTCACGGCGCTGTGCCAGCGCACTCTGCAGCATCGACTCGGCCGCGCCGATCTCCACCTCAGCCTGCTCAGGGGAGCGCTCGCCGGTCAGGCGCTCCAGGCTCACGGTCTCGGCCCTGGCCTCGTCGAGCCGCGCCTCCAGCACGGCGATGCTGGCGTCGAGCCGCTGGCGCTCCGCACCCGCCTCGGTCAGCCGCGTCAGCAGCGCGTCGGCCTCCTCGCTTAGGCCGCGGACCCTGGCCTCCAGCACCGGTACCTCTTCCGAGAGGCCGCCGAGCATGCCCTGGTCGGCACCGATCTCCCTGCGCCTGGCCTCGCGCGTGGCGCGGGCCTGCTCGAGTCTGGCCCGCAGGTCGCGGTAGGCGGCGGCGGGGCGGGCCAGCTCCTCGAGCACGGTGAGCCGGTCGCGCAGCCCTGCCCACTCGAGATAGCGGGCGGCCCTGGTCTGCAGCTCGACGAGCTTCTCCTGCTCGGCCCGGTCCTGCTCGATGGCGGCGACATAGGCCGCGCGGGCACGCTCGGTGCTCTCGCGCCCGGCATGCACCGCCTCGAGCACCGCCCCCTCGCCGGTCAGCTCGAGGAGATTCCTGAGCAGTCCCTGCGGGCGCTCCTCGACGATCCGGTCGATGGCCCCCTGGGGGATCGCCAGCACCTCCCGCAGCGCTCGAGTCACACCGACACGCTCGAGCAGCTCGTCGTACCGGCGCGGGCCGACCCACTCGTCCTCGGGGTTGGCGTCCATGAAGGCGGCCAGGTCCTCCTCGAGCGGCCGCTCGAGGCCCCAGCGCACCCGCCCGGGCAGCATCCGATAGCGGCGACCACGCTTGGTGACCAGGCAGACGACGCTGACGTGGTCGGTCTCGCCGCCGCCGGGCACCGGAGCGAACATGCGCTCGCCGCGATCGTGTAGGACGGGGTTGGCGAAGGTCGCGCGCAGCAGTGCCCGGTCGGCGGGGACGCCGCCCGGCCCACCGTCGAAGATGTACTTCGCTGAGCTGCGCCCGGGGGCGAAGCTGGTGATGCCGAGAAGGACCTTGATGCCGTCCAGGAAGCAGGTCTTCCCGGAGCCGTTTGGCCCGGTGGCCACGTTGATCCCATCGGTGAGCAGCGGCACCGGATCAGGCCGCAGCGACCCCCAATGAATGAACTGAACCTCTTCAATCCGTGGCATGGGAAGCCTCCGGTGCGGGGATCTGGGTTGCCGCGGTCATCGTTCCATGTGGGGGGAGCTCGCTCCCCCCACGGCCCCCCAAGACCCGGCCCCCTTGCCACTCGGCTCATCGGACCACTCGGGGTTGGGGGCAGCGGGCCGCTCGGGGCCAGTCGTCTCGGCCCGGATCTCGGCTGCGCGGCCGCGCAGGTGGGTCAGGCGCTGGTTGCGTGCCAGCAGCTCCCTCGCCTGGTCGCTGGCGGCCTCGTCGTCGAAAGTCTCCAGGAGGGGTCCGGCGAAGAGCTGCCCCTCGTGCAGGGTGAGGTAGCCGGCCTGGCAGAGGCGCTCGAGCGTGCTGGGCAGGTCGTCGCCGCCGAGCCTGCCGCCGAGCATGGTCCCGAGGTCGTCGGGGTCGAGCCAGGGCGTGTCGCCACCGTCGGCCGTTCCCCCCTGCCGCGCCTTCTCGGTCGGCAGGAAGCGCAGGTGCAGCCAGCAGGCGGCGAGCGTGGTCAGCTCGGCTGGGCCGAGGTCCACCACGGGGGCGTGCTCCTCCAGACGGGGCATGGGACCGGCCAGAGTCGCCACCCAGCGGTCCGATCCCGGAGCGTAGGACAGCTCACAGCCGGCCTCGGCCAGCCTGCGGCGCACGTCGGCGTGGATCTCTTCGTCGCTCAGCTCGGGGACCTCGGCGGCCGGGACCGAGCCGGCCAGCAGGACCCGGCAGAGCTCGAGCGTGTTCACTGGTCGGGCTCCTCGGGTTTCTCGGGTTCCTGGGGTTCCTGGGGTTCCTCGGCGTCGGCTGAGGTCTCGGCGATCGGCTTGCGTACCTCGGTGCGGGTCGTCACCGCCACCTCGTCGTGGCCGACCAGCTCCAGCCGCGGGCGCGGGTCGAGATCGGCGCCCAGGCTCGAATCGCCGAACGGGCCCCAGCGGGACCAGGCCTCGACGGCAGCGGCCATGCGCGCCGACGCCTCGGACCAGGTGCCGCCGACGACCCATTTGTCGAGCGTGGCGTCGCCCAGGCTGGCCAGCCAGGTGAGCGCCTTGGCGGCCAGCTCGACGAAGTCGGGGACCACGTCGATCGGCTCGACCCGGAGCCCTCGCGGCTCCGGGAGGCGGGCATGGTCAGGGTCGGGCCGCTCGAGCCAGGCTCGCAGCGCGGCCAGCGCCTCGCCGCAGTCCGGGCCGGCGGTGCCAATCCCGGCGGGCCGGGGGAGCCTGGGCTCGATCATCCTGCGGAGCGAGCCGGTGTCGACGGAGGCGATCAGCATGCGCAGCTCGGCCTCGCCCACGGCGAGACTGCCTGGGGGGAGCTCGCTTGCCGGGATGGCGAAGGTGGCCTCGACCTCCTCGGCGAGCGCCCTGACCCGGCGTGCCAGCTCCGGCGCCGGTTGCAGGGCGGCGCGGGCGTACGCGGGGACCGCGAGCCGGTCGGGCGGGTGGCGCTCGAGCAGCTCGCTGAAGTCGGCGGCGCGGATCCGAGCCAGCCAGGCGCTGGCGCGCAGCGACTGGTCGTCGCCCTCGTCGATCAGCCGCAGGAGCGTCTGGAGGTCGGCGTTGAGCACGTCCAGCGCGGCGAGCAGCGGCGCGACCGCCGGCTCGTGGTTGGTTCCCGCCGCGATCGCAAGGCTGGCCACCGCGCCAAGCACCCGCACGATCCGCTCCGGCTCTATGCGGGGGACCGCCAGCACCGCGCTGACCGTGGCCACGAGCTGGGCTTCCTCGGAGAGCCGCCAGTTGCGGTCCTCGGCGGGGACCAGCAGCCCGTCCGTCCGCAGGTCGTCGAGCACCCTGCTGACCTCGGCCGGGTCGAGCCAGTCGAGGGCGGCCTCCGCGCCGGCCAGCGGCCAGGTAGTCGTCTCCATGGCGCTGAGCGCCCGCAGGGCGGCCGCCTTCAGGCGCTGGTAGGGCTGGCCGAGCAGGGCAGCGAAGGGACCGAGCGAGGTCACGATGGCCTCCGACGGCAGGGCAGCATCGGCTGCCGGCCGGAGAACCTGCTCGTCCGGCGCGGATGACTGCCCATTGCTCCCGGCCGGGGCCGCCGGGGTGGGCTGGATGGCGGCCGGCTCCGGCCGCACGCGTGCCACCATAGGCTGCAGAACCCTACACGACTCCGGCTGATCGTGAACTACGTACCTATAGGGAGTCGATGTCCGCCTGGGTGCGTAGCTTGGCCGCCGCCCCCCGGCAGCCCTTACCGGCCCTTACCGGCCCTTCGCCGGCCCCACTGCGGTTTCCCGCCGCGGTTCCTGGCCGGCCCCGCCCCGCGGGAATCGAAAGTCTCGGATAGGACTTCAAGGTGCGGAAGCCCTAGAATTTCTCTTCCGACCATGAAGATCATAGATCAGACTCTCCGACATACTCATCCGATTTCTGCTAATACTCTCCTGGCTAACCTGCCGGGCGGAATGGATAATCCAGTTACCCTGGGCACGCGGAGGGCGTTAGCCGAGCGTTAGCCCCCCGGTGCATAAGGGGGTGTCGTGCAGACTTCAGACACCGTGGTGCCGGCTGGGCAGCGAGCGCCGGCTCCCGCACCGAGAGGGCCGGGGGCGCGCTCGAGGCTCTCGCTTGGCCATATGATCACGCTCCTCGCGGGGCTGCTGGCCATGCTGCTCGTCTTCAGCGTGCTACGCGAGCGGGACACGAGCTTCCGGGTCGCGGTCGCCGGCTCTGAGATCCGTGCGGGCACCGTGGTCGGCCAGGCTTCGTTCCGGCTGGTGGACGTGCACGTCCCTGCCAGCGTCCGTGACGCGCTGGTCGACCCGGCGGCGCTGGCCGGCCTGCGAGGCTGGGTCGCCACCCGCACCATCCGGCGCGGTGAGCTGGTCAGCCGCGGCGACGTGCGGCCCCCGGCGGCGCCCTCGGCGCTGCGGGCGATGAGCATCCCGGTCGAGGCCGCGCACGCCGTCGGTGGCGCGCTTGGCGCCGGCGACCGCGTCGACGTGGTCCAGGTCGACGAGGACGGTCAGGCCCGCTACGTCGTCTCCGGCGCCGAGGTGCTCACGGTGAACCGGCCTGACACCGGTGTGATCGGAGCCGCCGCCGGCTCCTCCAGCATCACTGTGGCGGTCGACGCCCGCCAGGCGCTCAGGCTGGCGGCGGCCATCCGCGGCCAGCGCTTCGAGATCGTCCGCTCGACCGGCGCCGAGGACGGTGGCGAAGTCACCGCCGACTCCGGCGCCGCGGGTGACCAGGGGGGCCCGTGAACGGACCCGTCGAGATCGCCATCGGCGTATCGCACCGGTCCTGGGCGCAGGAGCTGTTCCGCCACGTCGCCGACCACGGCGGCGCGGTCGTCCGCACCCGCGTGCTGCTCGAGGAGGACGCGCTCGAGTCCAGCTTCGCCGTGCTGGTAGTCGACGACACCGCCAGCGTGCTGAGCCCGCGCCTGGTCGCTGAGCTGCACCGGCGCGACCGGCGCGTGATCGCGGTCCACGCCGCCGGCGACCACCCCGCGCGTGAGGCCCTGGCGCGCATCGGAGTGGACGCGGCCATTCCCGACAGCGCCACGCCCGAGGAGCTGGTCGACGCGATCATCGCGCTCGCACCGGAGCCAGGCGCTGTCGAGGACACCTTCGCCGAGATCGCCCGCGAGCTCAGCCACGAGCTGCCAGCCGGCGGGCCGCCGCCGCACGAGGAGGCCGCCCCTCGCGTCGAGCGCGGCAGGATCACCACCGTGCTGGCCACCTCCGGCGGAGCCGGCGCGACCGAGGTCGGCCTTGCGCTCGCCGTGGCGCTGCGTCACCGAGGGGAGCGCTCCGTGCTGGTGGACGCCGACGAGGTCGCCCCGTCCCTGGCGCAGCGCGTCGCCCTCCCGCTGGTGCCCAACCTGCGCAATGCGGTGGACGCGCTCGAGCGTGGCGTGGGCAGCCTGCAGGAGGCGCTGGTCTCCCTGCCGCCGCGCGACGGTGGCTTTGACCTGCTCTGCGGCCTGGCCAACCCGCGCGACTGGCCCGGCCTGCGGCCAGACTCGGTGGCGGAGGTGGTCGGCGAGCTCGCCAGGACCTACGGGCAGGTGCTGGTCAACGCTGGCTCTCGCACCGAGGAGGTCATCGCCCCCGGCGGCCTCGCCCGCCACGGCATCACCCGCTCGATGCTGCGGGCCGCCGACCAGCTCGTGCTGGTCGGAAGCGGGACCCCGATCGGTGTCGCGCGCACGCTCGACTGGCTCGCCGACCACGCCGACCTGGCAAGGAGCAAGCCGCTGCACGTCGTGCTGAACCAGGTCCCGGGCGGCGCCTTCAAGCGCGGCGAGCTGGAGCGCGAGGTGCTGCGGAGCTTCCTGCCCTCCTCACTGCGCCTGCTGCCGAGCGACAAGCGGGTCGAGGAGGCGCTCTGGAACGGCCACACGGTGACCAGCGGGCCGTTTGCCAAGGCGGTGCAGTCGCTCGCCGCCGAGCTGCCGGTGGCGTCCATGGCCTGGCCGGCCACGGGGCGGCGGTCCCGCCCGACCCGTTCGAGCCGTCGCGCCGCCAGGCGCGGAGCCAGGGGGTCGGCGCGATGACCGCCAGCCGCTTGAGCGCCTACGACCAGATCCGCGCCACGGTGCTGCGCTGGATCGAGGACCAGAAGGTCGACCCCGCCAACGAGCCGGCCATCCGGCGCCGCACCGAGGAGGCGATCCGCCAGTGGCAGCGCAGCGCCGCCGCCAGCGAGCGCCGCGGCCTGGGCGACGTCGACGCGATCACCGACCGGGTGGTCCGCTCGATCACCGGCTTCGGCGCCCTCTCCTCGCTGTTCGACGCCCCCGGGATCGAGGAGATCGAGATCGAGGGTGACCTGGTCATGTACGTCGACTCCAGTGGCCGGCGCCAGACCCTGGTCGCTCCCACCACCGAGGAAGAGAACCGCCAGGCCATCGACCGGCTGCTGGCCGCGACCCAGCGCCACCTCGACACCCAGAGCCCCCTGGTCCATGCGCGGGTGCTCGGGGGCAGAGCGCGGCTGTCCGCGGCTATACCGCCCGTGGCGGACAAGCTCTCCTGCACCATCCGCTTCCACCAGCTGCGCAACGAGAGCCTGGCGAGCATGGTCGGCCGCGGCTCGCTCACCTGGCCGGCCGCCGGCTTCCTCTGGACGGTCGCGCAAACACGCCTCTCGCTGGTCATCTCCGGACCGCCGTTCGCCGGCAAGACCTCGATGCTCGGCGCGGTCCTCGCGGCGGTCCCGCCGCAGCGGCGCATCCGCGTGGTCGAGGACACCCGCGAGCTGATCGACGAGCGACCGACCATCTCCTACCTGGAGTCACGCGCCCGCTCACTGGCCGGCGAGGGCGAGATCACCCTGCGGGACCTCATCAAGTTCGTGCTGAAGATGCGCCCCGACTACATCGTGGTCGGCGAGGTCCTGGGCGCCGAGGCGTTCGAGATCGTCCGCGCGGTCAACGCCGGCTGCGGCTTCGCCTGCACGGTGCACGCCAACTCCGCCCGCGACGCGCTCACGGCGCTGGTCAACGCGGCGATCATGGCCGGCGAGAACGTCAAGTCCTCCGACGTGCGCGAGGTGCTGGCGTCCTCCATCAAGTACGTCATGCACCTGGAGGTGCAGGAGGGCGACGGAGCGCTGGGGCGCGGGCCAGGCCTCCTCCGCCAGACCCGCGAGATCATCGAGCTGGTCCCGAGCCTGCACGACGACTTCAGCCACGAGGTGCTGTTCACCCGCGCCGCGCTCGGCAAGCCGTTGGTATGGACCGGGACCATGCCGCACAACGCAGAGGTCATCGACCGGACGCTGCCTCGCGGGCTCAGCGTCACCAGCATCCTCGAGGGCCGCATCTCCCCCTTCGAGCTACGCGAGGCCGCGTATTACCAGGAGCTGGCGCCATGAGGCTGGCGGCGGCCCTGGCCTGCGGGGTGTTCGTGTACCTGGCGACGGGGCTCGCCCTGGGGGTGTCGCCGCTGCGGCGCCTGGGCGCCGGGCAGGGCAAGCGGCGCTCGCCCGGCAGCCGGCAGCTCTGGCTCGATCAGGCGGGTGCGCGGCTCAGCCCGCGCCAGTTCGTGAGTGGATCCCTGGCCGTCGGGCTGGCCGCCTTCCTGGTGCTCGCGGTCCTGACCCGAACGCCCGGCGTCGCGCTCATGCCCGCGGTGGCGCTCGGCTGCCTGCCGGCCGCGTTCTTCGGCCGCCAGCGCGCCACCCGCCTGCGCGCCGTCCAGCTCGCCTGGCCGGACGCACTGCGCCAGCTCTCCAGCTCGATCGCGGCCGGGCTGTCGCTGGAGCGGGCGCTGGCGGAGCTGGCCGAGGCGGGTGCGCTGCCAATCCGGGCCGCCCTGGCCCGCTTCCCCAAGCTGGCCCGCGCGCTCGGTCCGGTCCCGGCCCTGGAGGTGATCAAGGAGGAGCTGGCGCACCCCACCTCCGACCGGGTGATCGAGGTCCTGATCCTGGCCCAGCGCCGCGGGGGGCAGGTGCTGCTCACCATCCTCGAGGAGCTGATCGAGGCCACCACCGACGACCTGAACACGCAGGAGGAGATCAAGACCAACGCGCTCGAGGGCAAGATCAACGCCCGCATCGTGTTCGCGCTGCCCTGGTTCGTGCTCCTGCTGCTGGTGGCGCGCCCCGGCCCGTTCCAGGACTTCTACCGGGCGCCCGCGGGGCTGGTGATCGTGGTGGTTGCGGCGGGCTGGAGCCTGTTCGGGTTGTGGCTGGTGAGCCGTTTCGCTCGGCTCAAGGGCGAGCCACGGGTATTCGGCGCGCCCCCGGCGCCAGCCGTCCAGCCCGACGCCGGTTCCGACGCCGGTTCCGGCTCCGGTCTAGGCTCTGGCGCCGGCCGCGGACCCGGTTCCGGCGCCGGTCTAGGCCCCGGCACCGGCCACGGACCCGGTTCCGGCCTCGGCCCGGGCTCTGGCGCCGGCCGCGGACCCGGTTCCGACGCCGGCCTCGGCTCCGGGTCGGGTCTTGGCTCCGGCGCCGGCGGCGGCTCCGGGTCGGGTCTTGGCTCTGGCGCCGGCCTCGGACCCGGCCTCGGACCCGGCCTCGGACCCGGCCTCGGACCCGGCTCCGCGGGGAGGGGGTGAGCCCATGGGCACTGACCTCTCCGATCCCCGCGTGATCCTGGCCGCGCTGCTGGCCGGGTTCGCGGTGGCCCGCGTTGCCAGGGCGATCGTGCGGCCGCCCGCGCGGCTCGGCAGCCGCGTCCGCCCGTATACGGTGGCCAGCCGCACCGCGCTCGGTCAGCGCCCAGACACCCTGGTGCTGACGGACTCGCCGGTCGAGCGCTCCGACTCGGTGCTCGTGCGGCTACTGGGCCCGCCGGTCATGCGCCTGGCCGACGTGCTCGGCGGCCTGTTCGATCGGCGCGGAGACGAGCGGCTGCTGCTGCGCCTCAAGCACGCCGGCGTGCTGGGCGACGTGCCCGAGGCCAGGCGCGCCCTGCAGTACCGGGTGCAGGTGGTCAGCACCGCGGCGCTGGCGAGCGCCGCCGGTCTCGGCCTCGGGCTGCTGGTCGGGCACTCCGCGGGTGCGATGCTGGCAGTCGGCGCCCTCGGGCTGCTCTTCGGTCTCGCCTGGCCGCGTGGCCGGCTGGACCGCCTGATCACCAGGCGGCGCGAGGAGATGCGGGTCGAGCTGTACACCATCAACCACCTGATCGCGATGCACATCCGAGTCGGCGGGGGCGTGATCCAGGCGCTGCAGCGGGTGGTCGAGCGGGGCAGCGGCGCGGTGGTGGCCGAGCTGGCCGAGGTGCTGAGGGCCCACCGCAGTGGGGTCAGGATCAGCGCCGCCCTGACGCGGGCGGCGACCCAGAGTGCGGAGCCGCACGCGGCCCGTACCTACCGCCTGCTGGCGGCCAGCGCCGAGCACGGCGCGGACCTCGCCCGCGGGCTCATGGACCTGAGTAGGGACCTGCACAGCCAGCGCCGCGAGGACCTGCGGCGCCTGGCCACGCGGCAGCGCGCGGCGACCATCGTTCCGATCGTGGCGATCCTCGCGCCGGTGCTGCTGCTGTTCGTTGCCGCTCCGCTGCCGTCGATCGTGTTCGGGGGTCTTGCGGGCCGGTGAGCGAAGGAAGGAGAAGGACGACTATGCCGTTGCGGCTCTACAAACGGTTACAGGCGCGGTTGTACGCGCGGCTTCTCGGCTTCGGCGGCCTCGGTGGACGGGGTGGCCTCGGGCGTGGTGGGGGGTTCCCCGGGCGCGGTGGGGGGTTCCCCGGGCGCCAGAGTGGGTTCTCCACCGCGGAGGGGCTCGCCGGCGCAGCCCTCGCGGTGGTCGCCCTGATCGCGATCTGGGCCGCCATGAAGACGTTCGGGCTCGACATTATCAAATGGATGCAGCAGCAGATCACCGGCGCGGGCGGCGGCGCCGGCTAGCGTGGAGGCAATCGTGGTCCCCGTCCCCGTCCCTGTCCCCGGCCCCGGCCCCGGCCAGGAGCCCGGTCGCGCCAGCGGCTTCGTCACCACCCAGTTCGTGCTGGCGGTGGCGCTGTCGCTGCTGCTGTTCGTGATGCTCTGCAACGCGATCGTCTACCAGTACGGTCGCGGTGTGGTCCGGGCCGCCCTGGACGAGGGGGTCCGCAGCGCGAGCCGTGCCGGTGGCACGGTGGGAAGCTGCGAAGCCGTCGCGGAGGAGGTCAGGCACAGACTGTTCGGCGGTCCGGTCGGCAGCCACGTGGCCATCCGCTGCGGCCTGGTGGCCGGGACGGTGAGCGCGACCGCGACCGGGTACCTCCCGAGCTGGCTTCCCCTCGTTCCCGACTGGCGGATCGACCTCGCCGCCAGCGCGGTCAAGGAGCCCTTCAGCGCTCCAACCACCTCGGTTTCCAGCACCTCAACGACCTCGGTTTCCACGACCACCGTGACCACGGCGGGCCTCCCGGTGCCCGCCGCCGGGGCGCCCGCCGGCTCGGCGGCCTGGGGTGGGGTGCCCGGTGCTGGGAGGCCCGCCGGCTCGGCGGCCCGGGGTGGGGTGCGCGCCGCCGGGACGCCCTCCACAGTTTCGACGCCTTCCGGAGTTTCGACCGTGGCGGTGGGCGGGTGAGGGCTTGGAGGCGGTGGGCGGGCGACGGCGGCTACGTGGCGGCGGAGTTCACCCTTGGCGTGTGCGTGATCGTCCTGCCGGTGACACTGATCGTCCTGGCGCTGCCGGTGTGGTCTGAGCGCCAGGCGATGGCGCAGCGGGCGGCCAACGAAAGCGCCCGCGAGATGGTGCTGGCGGACTCCTGGGGGACCGGCGTGACCGCAGCGGATCAGGTCGTGGCAGAGGTCGCCAGCAATTACGGCATCCCCCGGACCGACGTGCGCGGCCCGGATCTCAACACCGGCGGCAGCCTGACGGCCGGCCAGACGGTTGTTTCCCAAGTGACGGTGCGGATGCCGGTGATGGTCATCCCGCTGGTCGGTCGCGTGGGGACCTGGTCCTGGACCGCGGTCCACGCCGAGCGGGTCGACGACTACCGATCGTTCCCAGGAGCCTGACCGATGACCGCGGCGATGCCCGATCAAATGCGGACCCCGGTGAGGTCCGCCTCCGCCCGGTCGGTGTCCGTCGGTGCCTGGTGGGGGTCCGGTTTGGTGTGGCTGGGTAAGACCTTGCCGCGTGGGGTGCACGTTGCCGCGCGGAAGGCGCCCGAGTTTGCCGCGTGGGGCGCAGCTTGCCGTGTGGCGCGTACCCGAGTTTGCCGCGTGGAGGGCACGTTGCCGCGTGGGGTGCACCTCAGTTTGCCGCGTGGGGTGCATGTTGCCGCGCCGTTGGTCGCTCCGGCGTCCGATATGGGGGCTCTGACCGACGCTCCACGCGGCAAGGTGCATCCCACGCGGCAAGGTGGCGGTCATGTTCGTACCGACTACGGCATATGTGCCGGTTCCAGGGCGGTAGTGGGGCCCAAGTCCGGGGAAGCGGTAGTGAGGCCCAAGTCCGGGGAACACGGCTCAATCACGGTGTGGCTACTGGGCCTCGCGGTCATGGTGCTGTTCGTGGGAGGCCTGAGCCTCGACCTGTGGCGTGCCTTCAGCGCCAGGCAGCTGCTGGCCAACGCCGCTGACGCCGCGGCCATCGCAGGCGCGACCGGCATCGACCCGGCTCGTTTCCGCAGCACTGGCCAGCTTGCCCTGGACCCGTCGATGGCGATGCAGCGCGCCGGCGACAGCCTGGCGCATCAGGGCGGGCTACCGCTGACAGCTCCGCCAGGCGTCGACGTGACGCAAGATCCGCCGCAGGTGGTCGTGGTCCTCACCGGGCAGGTCCGCCTGACGCTGCTGCGAGTCCTCTTGCCGAACCAGCCCCCGCTGACGATCCGCGTACGCGCGGTCTCGGTCCCGAGGGAGGTCCCATGAACCGGACACGCCTCGCCGCCGGCGTCGCCATCCCGGTCCTGCTGGCCGTTGTCCTGGCAGTACTTCTACTGCAAGGTCACCGTCCAGCGGGCGAGGCCGCCCCGGCCCAAACGGTCGCTCCGACCACGACTGCCCCACCCCCCATGACCACCCAGCCCGAACCCCCCAAAGCCACCGGCGAGAACTGGCTCGCGATCATGCGCGACATCCTCACCTACCGCCACTCTCTCTTTGAGAACCCCCAACCCAACCTCCTCGACCAGATCTACGACCATCGCTGCCCCTGCTACGCGCAGGAACGAAAGGCCCTAGCCGACCTCGAACGCCGCGGCTGGAGGTACAACGACAAGGGCGTCACCGTCCTCAAGACGACGCTGCGCGGTCGTGGGGTTGGAAATTCATCGATAGTTGCCCTTGAGTCGATCATCCAAACTGCTCAACAGGTTCTGGTCGATCGAAATGGCAAGATCCTTCAACGCAAGTCAGCGTCTGGGTCAACCAAGATGACTTACGAGCTTATCCGGGGCAAGGACGATCGATGGCGCGTCTCGTTCGTTGTAGTCGGATGGATGGGAGGCTGAGATGGTCTGGACAATGACCGCAAGGTCAGGACGGCATGAACCTTGGTCCATCCTTGCCATGACTTGTCTTGTTATCGCGAGCGGAATCGGAGTCCTGCGGCCAACCGTCGCTTGGGCCGAAGGCCAGCCTGGCGGTGGCGGGATTTCATCCGACAAGCTCTGGGTCAATGCTCAGCTGGGCCAGCCTCAAGGTGCTGCCGGAGGGGGCGGTGGTCCGCTGACCGGTCGGGCGCTTAGGTACATCCGACTCGGCGCTCAGACTCCCTGTGCTCCTGTGGCCTATCGAGTGCCACAGGGAATCGCACCCTGGTTTGGAGCTGGAGGAGACCCTAATCTGAATACCGAGAAGGTGGCGGTTCTGTCTGTGAATCGGCAGAACCCGAGTGATCAAGTGCCGCTCGGGTTCGGGTGTGTGAATCCGGGGGTGTTGGTGCGGGTGCCGAGTGTGGGGGAGATCCTGAGCATCTTTCGGAGCCGGTACATCCCGAGCCCGGTGGTGGGGCTGAGCCCGGGGGAGCGGGGGCTGACGGGGCTGCAGACCTGGTACTGGTACCCGGGGAACTCCGACGTGTCGGTCGGCTTCGACATCCGGGGATTCGCCATCACCGCGAGCGCGCAGGCGACCACGTATCGCTGGTCGACTGGTGATGGAGCGGTGCTGCAGAGCGGCCGGGCGGGTGGCCCGACCGCGCCCTCGGCCTACCACACCTACGGTACCAAGAGCAGTGGCTACCCGGTCAGTCTCTCGATGGTGTGGGCCGGGACCTATGCTTGGAGCGGCTTTGGAGACAGTGGGGGCGGGCCGCTCCGACCGGTGACCGTGACCGGCGACATCCATCCCTACCCTGTAGCTGAGGTTCGCAGTGTCCTCCAATAGATTCGATCCTCTGGACGAGAACGAGCGCGAGTGGCTGCGCTCCTCCCGCCGCGCCCGGGCGCGGCGCGCATGGCTCACCGTTGGCGGCATCGCCGTCGTCCTCGCGTTGCTGGTGTGGGTCGTCATCCTTCTGCTCCCCAGTCGTGGCGGGACTGGCGGCGGCACCACTGCTCCCACGACCACCATTGTCGCGGAACGGGTTGTCGCCGACTCCAAGCGCGCTCTGCAGGACTGGGGCAAGTTCGGCGTGAGCGGTGACCTGAACACCGTCAAGGCCTCGTTCTGGACTCAGGGACCGCAGTACAAGCAGCTCACGCATGAGGCGCCACAACTCCGGCAGCACGCGCTCGGCCCGCCCCCCTACCAATTCGTCCTGACGGCTGCGCCGCAGGTCCTGCGAGCGGGCAACAACCAGTGGATCGTGCGGGGGGTGGTGACCACCAGCCGGACCGGGCAGCCTACCCGCTCCTTCCGCTGGGACATCTACATGCGCCGAGACCCCGCCGCCGGTGGCCGGTGGCGCATCTGGACGGTGGCCAACACACCGCGGTGAGCCTCGGTGAGCCGGCCGCACCCGGCGAGCAGCCCGGGGCCGGGTCCAAGGGTGCCGCTAGACGCCGCTGGCGACCCGCTGGCGACCCGCTGGCGACCCGCTGGCGACCCGCTACGACCCGCTGGCGACCCGCTGGCGACCCGCTACGACCCGCTACGACCCGCTCGACCCGCTGATTGGCGGGAGCCGGATCTTCTCCCCAGGGAAGATCAAGTTCGGGTCGCCGGATCGCAGTGAGCTGCGGTTGGTGGCGATTACCCGCAGCCAGTAGGCGGCGATCTCGTGGTCCGAGAGCTCACTGGCGCGGCGCCCGGTGGCCTCGGCCAGATGGTCCCGGGAGATCGTCCACAGGTTGTCTCCCTCCACCACCTGGTGGACCTTCGCCTTCTGGCGCTGCTCAGGCGGGGGGGTGGGGGTAGGGGTCGGAACCGGGGTGGGCACTGGCGTCGGAACCGGGGTAGGGACCGGCCCGGTATTGGGTGGGCTGGTGGTCGGCGCGCCTCCGCCGTGCGGGCTTGTGCTGCTCGGCGGCTTGGTCGGCGCGGCGCCACCGCCGGACCTACCACCGGGAGGGCCGGCGGCATGAGGCACGTACCCCGGGCCGGTTGTGCTCGGTGGCGTGGCGGTCGTGCTGGGCGCGACCGTGCTGGAGGTGCTGGTCGTCGACGTGCCACTCGTGGTGCTGGAGGTGCTCGTGGTGCTGGAGGTGCTCGTGGTGGTTGGCTGCGCGGATGGTGGGCCGGCCACCTTCGGGACGTAGCCGGGCTGCCCGGGCTCCGGCTGTTGCTGAGCGAGCGGTGGACCGGCGGCGCGCGGCGCATACTCCACCGCGTACCCGACCACCTCGGCCCCGGCGAGTCCCGCGTCAGCTTCTCCCGCCCCTTCACCGGCAGTGCCCGCCGCTGTTGGCATATATCTCACGTGGCCTGCTGCCACTGGGCCCGGTCGCTGTGGTGCCGCGGCCACGATCGGCGTGGCGGCGGCCATCGTGGCACCCGCGCCACTGCCCACGAGCGACGTCGCCAGCGTGAGCGCGACCGCGTGGTCGGTGACGGTGCGGATCACCGGGAGGGTGCACCACCGCACCGCCCGGACCGCCCCGGGGACTCGGGTCAGGCTGGCGACCAGGTAGAGCAGGGTGCTGGCGAGTAGCCACCAGGCCATCAGCAGCGCGATCATCCGCAGGATCGCCGCGAGCACGTCTTCGACCGGGCTGTTCAGCAGCCAGGGCGTCAGGCTGTGCCAGGGGATCCGCAGTTCCGGGATGCGCCCGAGCTGCGTGAGCAGAACGACAGCCCCAACCTCGAACGCGAGCAACGCAAGGAGGGACGCTGCCCGTCGCAGTAGGGCTGACCGGCCGGATGCCATCGCCTCGCCCGCCTTCGTGCGGCATGATCTGGACAATATGCACAAGTGAGCCACGAGTGTGGACTACACAAGAGGTAGTGTCAACGTCGCGGCCAATGGAACGCCAACGCCCAATCTTTGTGGTGGCCCGGAGCGGTTGGCACGGGAGTTCCATTCTCGGCTTGCCCTTCGAGCGTGCCGCGCGAGAGCCTACGGCATGACGACGACCCGTGAGCTAAGGAAAGGAGCCCGTCGAAGTGCGTGTCGCCCTGCTGACTCGCGAATACCCCCCGGAGGTTTACGGCGGCGCCGGAGTGCACGTCGAATACCTGGCCCGGGAGCTCGCCCGCCTGGTCGACCTGGAGGTCCACTGCTTCGGTGCCCCGCGGGAGGCAGCGGCCACTCCACGCCACATCGAGGTCGTCGCCTATCAGCCTTGGGAGCGCCTCGCCGGCTCCGCGAAGCACCTCGCGGCGCTGCGCACCGTCTCCACCGACCTCGCGATCGCTGCGGGGGTCGAGGGCGCTGACCTCGTGCACAGCCACACCTGGTACGCCAACCTCGCTGGGCACCTCGCCAAGCTGCTCTACGGCATCCCGCACGTGGTGACCGTCCACAGCCTCGAGCCGCTGCGACCCTGGAAGGCGGAGCAGCTCGGCGGCGGCTACGAGGTCTCCAAGCTCTGCGAGCGGATCGCGCTGGAGTCGGCCGACCGCATCGTGGCGGTCTCGGCCGGTATGGCCGACGACGTGCTGACCTGCTACCCGACCATCCCGGCGAGCCGGGTGCAGGTCATCCACAACGGTATCGACACCAGCCAGTACCGCCCCGACCCGGCCACCGACGTGCTCCAGCGCTACGGCGTCGACCCAGCCCGTCCCTCGGTGATCTTCGTGGGCCGGATCACCCGGCAGAAAGGCGTCCCGTACCTGCTCGACGCCGCCCATGAGATCGACCCCACCGCGCAGCTGGTGCTCTGCGCGGGCGCGCCGGACACCGCTGAGCTGGGCGCGGAGGTCGCGGACAAGGTCGCCAGGCTCCAGGCCGAGCGGGGCGGCGTGGTCTGGATCGAGAAGATGCTCGAGCGCGACGAGGTCATCCAGCTGCTCACCCACGCTACCGTGTTCGTCTGCCCCTCGGTCTACGAGCCGCTCGGGATCGTGAACCTCGAGGCGATGGCGTGCGAAACCGCGGTGGTGGCGACCGCGACCGGCGGCATCCCGGAGGTCGTCGCCGATGGCGTCACCGGTCTGCTGGTGCCCTTCGCCAGCGACGGCTCCGGAGCGCCGCGCGACCCGCGGGGCTTCGCCCACGAGATCGCGGTCCGCGTCAACCGGTTACTGGCGGACCCGTCGCTGGCCGAGCGGTTCGGCAGGGCCGGCCGCCGCCGCGCGGTGGAGGAGTTCGGCTGGGACGCGATCGCCGCGCAGACGGTCGCGCTCTACCGGGACCTGGTCTTGGAGTAGAGCGGCCCGCGCCGGCCTCGCCGGCGGGCTGGCCGTGCCGCCACGCCTTCGAGAATCATGTCGATCACGCGCTCGAGCGTGTCGGACTCGAGCGAGTGCAGCCCGGCGCTGACCATGATGCGGTAGCTGATCACTCCGCTGAGCACGTCGGTCAGCAGCTCGACGTCCAAGTCCGAGCGCAGCTCGCCGCGGGCGATCCCTCGCTCGAGGACCTCGACGACCACCCGGCGGCGCGGCTCGACCACGCGCCGCATGAACGCGGCCTGCAGATCCGGGTGCCTGGCCCGCTCGGTCAGCAGCCGGAGCATGATGGTGGTGACCTCGCCGGCCTCCTTGGTGTGGAAGGCCTGCCGGCCGAGCTCGACCAGGTCGTCGCGCACACTGCCGGTGTCGACCGGGTGCAGCTCCTTGCCCGAGAAGCAGCTGATCGCCTCGGCCACCAGCTCGGCCTTGGAGGGCCAGCGCCGGTAGATGGTGGCCTTGCCCACGCTGGCGCGGGCGGCCACCGCCTCGACGGTCATCTGGGCGAATCCCTGCTCGAGCAACAGCTCGATGGTCGCCTGCAGGATCGACTGGTGGGCACGCTCACTGCGCGGCCGCCCGGGGCCCTTGGCAGCGGGCTCCGGGCGGGACGCGGAAATCGTGGTCATGGGGTCATCATGCCACGGGAAGGCGCATGTCAGACGCGTCGGGCTCGGCGGTCTCCGGCGCCGCGGCGGCGCGGGCGGGCAGGAACAGCAGCGCCACCAGCGCGCCGATCAGCGCCACCGCGGCCGCCACCACCAGGGTGACGTCCATGCCGTGGATGAAGGCCGAGTGGGCGGTGTCGACCAGCGCGCGGCCAGGCGCGCCGCCGATGCGGGCGGCGATCCCCACCGCGGCACCGACAGAGTCGCTCGCCGCGGACACGACCGTGGAAGGAAGGCCGTGCAGGGTATCGGTCATGCGCGTGCCGTAGGCCGACGACAGCAGGCTGCCGAGCACGGCCACTCCGAGGACGCCGCCGACCTGGCGGACGGTGGTGGAGACGGCCGAGCCGGCGCCGGCCCGGGCCCGCGGCAGCGCGCCCATGATGGCCTCGGTGGCGGGCGCCATGGTCATGCCCATACCGAGCCCAAGCACCACCAGCGAGCTCACCACCAGGCTGTAGCCGCTGGCCAGTGAGGCGGTGGCGAGCAGCAGCAGGCCGCCGCTGACGAGGGTCAGACCGCCGGTGACCACGGCCTTGGTGCCGATCCGCTCGACCAGCCTGGCCGACAGCGGCGCGCCCACGATCAGCGCCCCGGCCACCGGGATGAGACGGACGCCCACCTCGAGCGTGCCGTAGCCGAGCACGAACTGGAGGTACTGGGTCAGGAAGAACAGCGCTCCGAACAGCGAGAAGAACACCAGCGCCGTGCCGATGCTGGCCGCGGTGAAGCGGCCGTTCTCGAACAGCCGCACGTCCATCATCGGGTGACGAACCCGCAGCTCCGCCAGGACGAACGAGCCGAGCAGGACCACCGCGGCCACGAACGAGGTCAGGATGGTGCCGTCGGTCCAGCCGTGCGACGGCGCCTCGATCAGGCCGTAGGTCAGGGCGGTGAGGCCGGCGGTCGAGAGCACGGCGCCCACCGGGTCGAGCGGGGTGGCGGCGGGATCACGCGACTCCGGCACCAGGAACAGGCCGGCGAGCACCGCCAGCGCGATCACGGGAACGTTGATGAAGAAGACGGAGCCCCACCAGAAGTGCTCGAGCAGCCAGCCGCCGATCACCGGCCCGATGGCGATGCCGATCCCGGAGAAGCCGGCCCAGATGCCGATGGCGCGGCCACGCTCCTCAGCCGGGAAGACGTTGCTGACGATCGAGAGGGTGGACGGCATGATCAGCGCGCCGCCGACGCCCATGAGGGCACGGAAGGCGATGAGGTTGCCCGGCGTCTGCGCGAATGCCGACAGCACCGAGCCGATCCCGAAGACCACCAGCCCGGCGCCGAGCACTCGCCGCCGGCCGTAGCGGTCGCCGAGCGAGCCCGCGGTGAGCAGGAGGCTTGCGAAGACGAGCGCGTAGGCGTCGACGATCCATTGGAGCTGGCTCGTGCTGGCATGGAGGTCGCGCACCAGCGTAGGCAGGGCGACGTTGAGGATCGTGTTGTCAAGGCCGATGACCAGCAGGCTGAGGCACATGACGCCGAGCGTCCACCACCGCCGCCGGTAGACCCGGTCGGGCTCCAAGGCACACTCCTTGGGAAGAGAACGGAACCGTATCGTTTCGTAACTCCAGCACGGTAACAGCAGCGGGAGGAAAACGCAACGGTCTCGTTTCGAATTTGGTCCGGATGGTTAGGGTGCGCTCAGGGGCTCAGGGGCTCAGGGGCTCGGGGGCTCAGGGCTCGGGGGCTCAGGGCTGGTTGGTGACCTGCTTGGCGTAGCAGTTGCCGAGATCGGGATGGGCCGCGCGGATCTGGTCGCGGTGGTCGATGGCCTCCTGCCAGGTCGAAAAGACGCCGCTGTAGACGGCCCAGTACTTGGCGCTGAGAGACCTGTAGCGCGACGAGTCCAGCACCCCCACGTCCTCGACGCCCGACTCGCGGATGGCCTTGGCGCGGGCAGCCGCCACCGAGCGGCTCTGCGAGATCGCGACGCTCGCCACGATCACCGTGTAGAAGCTCTTGGGCAGAGCGGTCGCGGAGCTCGAGGGCGCCTTGGTGGTCCGGTCGCTTACGTCCTGGCCCGGGCTCCGCTGCGCCCCAGAGGGATTGAACAGCCCTACCAGGATGCCGCCGATCAGCCCGATGAGCGCAAAGATGGCGACCATCCCTGGCCCGGGCCGAGGCCAGCGGTTCTCGTACATGCTGGTGACGCTATCGCCCGGCTGGCGGGACGCTCAAATACGGCCCGTCCGGATAGGGCGGAGCAGCCGTATTCGGGCGAAAGTGACGGCGATTCGCATGACTCGGTAAGGTTGACGCACCGGAATGAGCCACGGGAGGTCCTGCGTGTCCCCAGACATGACCAGTTCAGCCGTTCAGAGGTCGCACAACCGGGCCTTGGGGGGTCCGCGGTCGTGAACTTCTCTGGCATCGCCCGCTACGACCACGAACGTCCAGACCTCGAGGAGATGGCCCGCGCCAGGGACTCCGCCCGGCGCGACGCCGTCGCCCGCCTCAGAGACTTCGAGGTGATCGCCGGCGCGACCTGCGTCGAGCGGTCCGTCAACGACTACATCATCTACGGCCCGACCGGCACACTCCACGTCTACCGCATCACCGCCGAGCTCGCCTGAGAGAGCGGCAGCCTCCAGGGGCTTGTGAAGGGAGCAAACCGCACCGCCCGCCCACGGTGCCCAGTACCATTGCATCCTCGCGGGCAACGATGCCTGATCGCTTTGAAAGACAGTTGCTACGAGACAGTTGCTACGCCCTTTCTCTGGAGGCTGCCCTATGACGCGTATCGGCGTGCTTACCGGTGGGGGTGACGTTCCCGGCCTGAACCCCTGCATCAAGACGCTGGTCTACGGAGCGATCGACCGAGGCTTCGAGGTCGTGGGGATCCGCCGTGGCTGGGCCGGGCTGCTCGACTACGACCTTGGCTCCAGCGAGGCTCAGGTCGACTGCGTGCGGCCCCTCGGCAAGAACGACGTCCGCACCATCGACCGCACCGGTGGGACCTTCCTGCACACCAGCCGCACCAACCCGGGAAAGGTCAAGCCCAGCGACGTGCCCCAGTTCCTGCAGAGCCAGGCCGAGGGGGACGGCCCCTTCGATTTCACCCCCCACGTGCTCCAGGTGATCGACCGGCTCGGGCTCGACTGGCTGGTGCCGATCGGCGGTGACGACACCCTCTCTTACGCCCAGCGGCTGAGCCGCGAGGGGATGCGCGTGGTGGCGGTGCCCAAGACCATGGACAACGACGTCTACGGCACCGACTACTGCATCGGCTTCTCCACCGCGGTCACCCGCAGCGTGCAGTTCATCCACCAGCTCCGCACCTCCACCGGGTCGCACGAGCGCATCGCCGTGATCGAGCTGTTCGGCCGCAACTGCGGCGAGACCTCGCTGCTGTCGGCGTATCTGGCCGGGGTGGACCGGGCGATCATCTGCGAGGTGCCGTTCGACCCCGAGCTGCTCGCCAGCTATCTGCTCGAGGACAAGGCGGGCAATTCCTCGAACTACGCCATGGTGACCGTGAGCGAAGGCGCCCGGATGGTGGGTGGCGAGGTGTTCGAGCGTGGTGATGCGGACGCCTACGGGCACCGCAAGCTCGGCGGCATCGGCCTGGCGACCGGCGACGCCCTCAAGCGGTTCACTGGCCAGGACATCATCTATCAGCAGGTGGGCTACCTGATGCGCTCCGGCGCCCCGGACGCGCTCGACCTGATGGTCGCGGTGAACTACGCCAATATGGCGCTCAACCTGATCGACCGGGATCAGACGGGCAGCATGGTGGTGCTGCGCCGCGGCACCTACACCTCGGTGCCGGTGGAGACGATCATGCAGGGCGTCAAGCGCGTCGACGTGGAGGCCCTCTACGACGAGAAGCGCTATCGTCCACTCGTCCGCCAAGTCGACGGCACGCCCATGTTCCTGTACTGAGGCGGCTGCCTGGTCGCCGGCGCCGGCTGCTGCTCGAGCTCGAGCCGGTGGGCCAGCGCGATCACCGAGGCGCGGAAGGCGCGGACCTTGTCGACCACCTCGTCCACGCTCTCACGCACCACGTACCTAGTGCCGTCCACCAGCGTCAGGATCGTCCGCGGAGACGCCTCGACCCGCTCGATCAGATCACAGTTCAGCGCCAGCGCGGACCCGTGCAGGCGGGTGACGACGATCATCGGCTCCGTCCTGGAGGCAGGGGCGGTGTGGTCCATCTCCTCCTTCGGCAGGAGCCCCGCGAAGTCAAGGAGTCATTCCAGCCATATCAGCGGTGAGTCCCGGCGGGTGGCGTCGCGGAGGCTGCTCTCGACCCGATCCATCGCCTCCCACAGCGCCTGGACCTTGCGCTGGAAGGCGAGCAGCTCGGTGTCGTCAGAGGAGCCCGCGTCCTCGGCCGAGCGGACCAGGTCGTGGCGGTAGTCCTCCACCGCGCCCCGGAGCGACAGCGTCTTGTTGGAGAGGCTGCGCAGGTCGAGTGCCAGCCGTCGGACGAGCATCGGGTCCGCCATTCGCATCATCCTCCCCAAGGACCCATGAAGGACCCTTCGCTCCATCCGGGGTTGGCGCCCCCAGGCGCCCCGGACCCCACCACCTCACGCGGAGAAAGCAGCTTAGCGTCGGGAAGGGAGCAAGAAGACCCGGAAACCGGGGGAGTGAGCGAAATGTTACTCAGGTGAAATTACCGACTCCCGCTGCGTGCCTGCTCGCTTTAACAAGCAGGGGAGCGGGGCGTCGCGGCGAGGCGGCTGTGGTAGTCGGAGGCGGCCGCGATGGCCGCGTAGTAGGCGGCCTTGCGTCGCGCCAGCCGGCCGTCCGGGCGCGGCTCTGGCGGCAGGGCCTCCGGGTCGAGGTGGGCGTTGAGGCCGTCGCGTAGCAGCGCCAGCGCCTCGGCCCGCAGCTGCGAGACGCGCGACTCGGTGACTCCGAGCTCGCCCGCGATCTGGTGCATGGGCCGCTCCTCGAAGAAGGAGGCGACCACCACCCGCCGCAGCCGCTCGGGCAGCGCCAGCACCGCGTCGACCAGGTAGGCGCGGAGCTCCCGGCCGAGCAGCACCGCCTCCGGCAGCTCGTCTGCGCTGGGCAGCAGCTGCTCTCCGCCCTCCTCGACGATCGATTCGTAGTTGAGCACGGTGGCGCGGTGGACGTCCTCGACCAGGCGGTGGACGGCGTCGACCTTGACGCCGAGCTCGACGGCTAGCTGTGCCGCCGTCGGGGAGTGCCCGAGCCTCGAGGTGAGGTCATCCGCCGCGCGCTGTAGTCTGCGGGCGCGCGAGCGCACCGAGCGGCTGGCCCAGTCGGCCTCTCGCAGCTCGTCGAGGAGCGCCCCCCGGATGCGGTTGCTGGCATGGCGCTCGAAGGCGATGCCCCGCGCCGGGTCGAAGCTGCGCGCGGCCTGGGCGAGCCCCAGCATGGCCGCCGAGTACAGCTCGTCCCTGCGAACGTGCCGCGGCAGGCGCTTGGACAGCTCGCTCACGGCCTGCTGGACCAGGAGCAGGTGGTCCTGGACCAGCCGTCCCTCCTCCGCGCGGGCGGCGGTGAGCTGCGGCGTCGCTGCTGGTGCGTGCATGTGTTGAGGTTTCATGCAAGCGGGGTGATCGGCGCATCGGCCGCCGGGCCGATCTTTGGCGCGAGCACCCCCTCCGGCCGGACTAGCCGAGATGACCGCTTGTGGCCAGACCCGCGCTTCCGGTGGGCTAGTCCGACCAGGCGCTGACGGCCGACTCAAGCGGCGCCCCAGGGCGCCGACATCTCTACCATGCCGCCAAGAAGTGAGCCCCCCAGCAGCCCCAGGGAGGCGTGGACGACCGCGGTGGTCGTCGACGACTGGGAGCTGGTGCGGCTGGGCCTGCGCGCCGTCCTGGGCCAGCTCGGGGTCTGGGTGATTGCGGAGGCCGGCCTGGCGCGCGACGGGCTGCGGGCGGTGCGCTCGGCCGCCGCGGGCCTGCTGGTGCTTGGGGAGACCACCGACCTGCCGCCGCGGGTGGCGGTGACGCGGGCCAAGGCACTGCCCGACGCGCCGATCGTGCTCGCGCTCGCGGCCGTGCCCGATCCGGAGGAGCTCGCGGGGCTGCTCGCGGCGGGGGTCGACGGGCTGCTGCTGCGCTCGGCGGGAGCGGACGAGCTGGCCGGCGCGCTCGAGCGGCTCCGCGCCGGCGAGCGGTCGGTCGCGCCGGCACTGCTGCCGCTGCTGGTCGGCGTGATCAACCTGGCGCCGGCCGGGCCGGGCGCCCCGCTGCTGACCGACAAGGAGCGCGAGGTGCTCGCCCGCCTGGCCGAAGGGCGCTCCAACCGAGCCATTGCCGAGGCCCTCTCGGTCAGCCCGGCGACCGTCAAGACGCACCTCGCGCACATCTACGAGAAGCTCGGCGCCAGCAACCGCCGCGACGCCCTCGTCCGCGCCATCGCCCGCGGCATTCTGCGGTAGGGTGAGCCGCGGGCCGCGGTGAGCGTTCTGCTCTCGGCCACCATGGCACAGGCGCTCTTGGGGACCTGCTCTCGGCTCCCATGGCACAGGCGCTCTTGGGGACCTGCTCTCGGCTCCCATGGCACAGGCGCTCTTGGGGGGCCGTGGGGGGAGCGGGCTCCCCCCACATGGATGGATGTGCCCCGGCGCGCGGAGCGCGCGCCGTGGGGGGAGCGAGCTCCCCCCACATGGAACGAGGACTGCCTCGAGGAGGCGCCCACTTGGAGGAGACTATGGCTCGGGTAGCAGTCGACGTCATGCTGAAGCGGGAGATCCTCGACCCGCAGGGTCAGGCGGTGGAGCGGGCGCTGCCGGCGCTCGGCTTCTCCGGGGTCTCCGACGTCCGCGTCGGCAAGCACGTAGAGCTCACGGTCAGCGATGGCGACGCCGAGACGGCCGCCCGCCGGGTCGCGGAGGCGCTGCTCGCCAACCCCGTGATCGAAGAGTTCTCAGTGCACGTGCTGCTCTCCTGACCGCGCTGCCTGGCGTTGGTCGACATGGTCAGGTTCCGCCGCCCTCGGCTGCTGCCGAAGGTGCGGCCGCGGCGTCTCACTCCCGCCGAGGCGACCGCGATCAAGGCCCGGCCGTGGCCGCGGCTGCCGTGGTGGCTGTGGCTGGCCGCCGTCGCCACAACGGCGGCGATGATCGTGCTGGCGCTCACGCTGCTCCGCCAGGGAGACAGAGCCGCTCCGGTGGAGGTCGGCGCCCTGCGCCCGCCGCCGGCAGGCCAGCTGACCCACGGCATCGGCGCCTACCGCGTGCCGGCGCTCGAGCCGGCCAACGCCGGCCGGGTAGTGCGGCGGCGCGCGAGCTGCCCGCGCCTGGCCAACCTCACCCTGGTCGGCACGGCCGGCGAGGTGGATCTGCTGTCCCAGGCCGCCGACCTGACCTGCGCGCTGCGGTCGACCCCCGAGATCAACCGCGCCCGCGGCGGTCTCGACCGCCAAGGCATCGAGGTGGCGTTCGCGGAGTTCCAGGTCGCCAGCGTCGAATCCACCTCCGTGCTGCAGCCGGGACGGGACACCGTGCTGGTCACCGGCGCCTACTCGCGGCGCACCCCGCAGCGGGTCGCGGCGCTGCTGATTCACGAGGGGACTCATCTCGCCGCTGAACGCGCACCCACTGCCTCCGACGAGCTCGCCGCCCGCACGGCCGAGCTGCAGGCCTGCCAGCGGCTGTTTCCTGCCAGCGGTGGGGTGGCTCCCAACCAGGGCTGCCGCGACGCGGCCTCGCTGCTCGCCACCGGTGACGCGGACGCCCTCGCGGCGCTGCGCAGGGCCGGCTACCGGTGAGCCGGCTCGACTGGCCCGTGCGCCGTGGCGGCACCGCGGTGGTCACGACCTCCGGCGTCGACGAGCGCTGGGTCGAGGGCACCGATCCGGCGATCGAGCTGCCGGTGGCCTCGGTGACCAAGCTGCTGACTACCATGGCGGCCCTGGACGCGGTCGAGGCCGGGCACGTCGACCTGGACCAGCGGGTGGACCAGGAGGGGGCCACTGTGCGTCACCTGCTCGCGCACGCCTCCGGCCTGCCCCAGGACGAGCACCGAGGCCGGCGCCGCCCGCCGGGGCAGCGCCGCGTCTACTCCAACGCCGGCTTCCGGCTGCTGGCCGAGGTGGTCGCCGAGGCGGTCGGGACCAGCTTCGAGGGATGGCTCGCCAGCGCGGTGCTCGACCCGCTGGGCATGCGCGCCACCCGGCTGGCCGGGCGCAACGGGATCGATGCCGATCCGGCCGCCGGTGCGGTGTCCACGCTGGCCGACCTGGTGCGGCTCGCGCGGTGCCTGCTGGACCGCGGCGCGCCGGTGGTCGGCCCGGAGCTGTTCGCGCAGGCGACCAAGGTGCAGTTCCCAGGGCTCGCCGGGCTGGTCCCTGGCGTCGGCTACTTCGATCCGTGCGACTGGGGCCTTGGCTTCGAGCTGCGCGACGGTAAGCGACCGCACTGGATGGGCGAGCGCCGCTCCCCGGGCGCGTTCGGCCATTTCGGTGCCACCGGCTGCTTCCTCTGGGTGGACCCGGCGGTCGACCTGGCGGCCGTCGCGGTCACCGACCGCAACTTCGAGGACCAGCGCTGGGCGATGGCCACCTGGCCCGCCTGGTCGGACCATCTCCCGGCGGTTTGAGTAGCACTCCCCACAGGAGGCCGGTGACCATGGCACAGCCGCTTTTCGGACTTCGGTGACCCATGGCACAGGCGCTTTTGGGGGGCCGTGGGGGAGCGAGCTCCCCCCACATGGATCAAGGGTTATGGGTTGGTAGGCTTGACGGCGACATCCGCCAGTCGGGTACCAATCGGTACCAGTCTTTCGATACCGATACCAGGAGGTTTTCGCCAGTGCGCGTGGGCGTGGTGACGTTTCCGGGCTCGTGTGACGACCGGGACGCCCGGGCCGCGGCCCAGCTGATGGGAGCCGAGGCGGTGGCGCTCTGGCACGGGGACGACGACCTCCGCGGGTCGGAGGCGGTGATCCTTCCCGGTGGCTTCTCCTACGGCGACTACCTCCGCTGCGGGGCGATCGCCCGGTTCTCGCCGGTGATGGCCGCGGTGGCCGGTTTCGCCGGGGCCGGCGGCCCAGTGCTCGGCATCTGCAACGGGTTCCAGGTACTGTGCGAGGCTGGCCTGCTGCCCGGCGCACTGCTGCGCAACGCCGGCCTGCGCTTTGTGTGCCGCGAGGTCGAGGTGGAGGTCCGCTCGACGGCCACGCTCTGGAGCGGTCGCTGCCAGCCCGGCGAGCGCCTGGCGATCCCGGTGAAGCACGGCGAGGGACGCTACGTCCACCCCGACCCGGACCGGCTGGCTGCGGACGGGCAGGTGGTGTTCAGCTACGCGCCAGGGCACAACCCCAACGGCTCCCTGGCCGACATCGCCGGGGTCTCGAACCGCCGCGGCAACGTGGTCGGCCTTATGCCGCACCCGGAGCACGCGGTCGACCCCGCGCTCGGCCCAACCGGCGGCCGCGCCCTCTTCGAAAGCCTGCTTGCCTTGGCCGCCAGCCCAACCGGCTAGTGTCCCGAGTTACTGATTCGCTTCACATTCGTAGCGGCCAACCTTCCTGGTCAGGGGGCCAAGAGCCGCCCCGAGAACAGCAACGAATCAACGACTCGGGACACTAGTGACCTACGGATAACTACGTCGAGGATGCGCTGCTGTCACGGCTGCCGGATAACGGCTACGACGGACCGGCCGGGCCCGTTGGGTGGCGGTGGTCGCCGAAGAGGCGCTCGATGCGGCGAGCGAGACTGGGGTCGCGCTCGGTGAGGCCGCCGGCGGAGTGGGTGGTGAGCGAGAGCGTCACCTTGTTCCAGCGGATGTCGATGTCAGGGTGATGCCCGGCCGCCTCCGCCGCCTCGGCCACCCGATCGACGAAGGTCATGGCCGACCGGAAATCGTCCAGGGTATAGGTCTTGACGATCCGGTCGCCTTCCCGCTCCCATTCCGGCAGCTTGTCCAGGGCCGTCTCGATCGCGGCCTCGTCCAGAAGGTCCATAACACTCACCTGCCTCCGAAACACTCACCTGCCTCCGAGCACGCGAGTCCTGCTGCGACGGTACACCCCTGATAGCCTTGGGCCGGTCGTCGCCGCCCGCACTCGGCAGGAGGAGTCGTGACCTTGAGCATCGCTTCACCGCTGCACCGGCAGCTCGGGCTGACCGACGACGAGCACGACCGCATCGTGGCGGTGCTCGGCCGCGAGCCGAGCCGTGCCGAGCTGGCGATGTACTCGGTGATGTGGTCGGAGCACTGCTCCTACAAGTCATCCAAGGTGCACCTCCGCGACTTGCCCACCGACGGGCCGCAGGTCCTCCAGGGCCCGGGCGAGAACGCTGGCGTGGTCGACATCGGCGATGGCCTCGCCGCGGTCTTCAAGATCGAGTCACACAACCACCCCTCGTTCGTGGAGCCGTTCCAGGGGGCGGCGACTGGAGTGGGCGGGATCATCCGGGACATCCTGGCCATGGGAGCGCGGCCGCTGGCGAGCCTGAACTCGCTGCGCTTCGGCGACCTCGCCGACCCGCCGCAGCGCCACCTGCTCGAGGGGGTGGTGGCCGGTATCGGCCACTACGGCAACTGCGTCGGCGTCGCCACCGTGGGCGGGGAGGTCGCCTTTGATCCCTGCTACGCCGGGAACCCGCTGGTGAACGCGCTGACGCTCGGGATCATGCCGGCCGAGCGCCTGGTGCTCGGCCGGGCTGAGCGGCCCGGCGACCTGGCCGTGCTGCTCGGCGCCAAGACCGGGCGCGACGGCATCGGCGGCGCCAGCGTGCTCGCCTCCGCTAACTTCTCCCCGGGCGACCAGGCCAAGCGCCCGAACGTCCAGGTCGGCGACCCGTTCCAGGAGAAGCTCCTGATCGAGTCCTGCCTCGAGCTGGTCGAGGGCGGGCTGCTCGCCGGCCTACAGGACCTGGGCGCGGCCGGCATCTCCTGCGCGGTCTCCGAGGTGGCGGCGCGCGCCGGCATGGGCATGGAGGTGGACCTGGACGCCGTGCCCCTGCGGGAGCCCTCCATGGAGGCCTGGGAGATCCTGGTGTCGGAGTCGCAGGAGCGCATGCTCGCCCTGGTCGAGCCGGCCAAGCTCGAGCAGGTGCTGGCCATCTGCCAGCGCTGGGGGGTGCTCGTGAGCGTCATCGGCAGGATGGTCGGCGGCGGCTGGCTGCGCGTCCGCTACCGCGGCGAGCTGGTCGCCGACGTGCCCGCCCGCAGCCTGGCGGACGAGGGCCCGGTGTACCACCGGCCGCTGCAAGCTCCCGTGCCGCAGGGCGAAGCCGCCGTGCCGCTGGACGCCGACCCCGCCGCCGCGGTGCTGGCCCTGGCGGGCGATCCCACCTGCGCCTCCAAGCGCTGGGTGTACGAGCAGTACGACCGCTACGTGGGCCACGGCACACTGGCCGGGCCGGGCGCCGACGCGGCGCTCGTGCGCGTGCCGGGCACCGGTCGAGCGCTGGCGCTCGCGGTCGACGGCAACGGGCGCTACACCGCGCTGGACCCGGCCGCCGGAGCCGCTCTGGCCGTTGCCGAGGCCGCCCGCAACGTCGCCTGCACGGGCGCGCGGCCGCTGGCGGTCACCAACTGCCTCAACTTCGCAAGCCCCGAACGGCCAGAGGTGATGGGCGCGTTCGCGGCCGCGGTCGCCGGCATGGCGGCGGCGTGCCGGGCGCTCGGCACCCCGATCACCGGCGGCAACGTGAGCTTCTACAACGAGTCGGCCGGCCAGGCGGTCCATCCCACGCCGGTGGTGGGCATGCTGGGCGTGCTGGAGGACGCGACCGCGGCGGTCCCGAGCGGTTTTCCGCGCGCCGGGCTGGAGGTCTGGCTGCTCGGTGAGACCCGTGAGGACCTCGGTGGCTCGGCCTGGCAGCGGCTGGCCACCGGCCGGCTCGAGGGGCGCCCGCCAGCACTGGACCTCGCCGCCGAGGCCCGTCTGCATGGCCTGCTGGTGGACCTGGCCGCGCGCCGGCTGCTCGCAGGCGCGCACGACCTCTCCGACGGTGGCCTCGCGCTGGCCCTGGTCGAGGCGGTCCTGGCGGCTGGGGTGGGCGCGCGGCTCGAGCTGCCAGGGGACGTGGGGCTACCTCCGCTGGCGTTGCTGGTCAGCGAGTCGCCGTCGCGTGCGCTGGTGGCGGTGGAACCGGCCAGCTCGAGCGGCGTCGCGGGGGCAGCCGACCGCGCCGGCGTCCCGGCGACCCGCATCGGCTCGACCGGCGGGGAGCGCCTGAACGTCGCCGGCCTGCTCGACCTCGACCTCGGCACGCTGCGGGAACGATTCGAGGGTGCGATCGCTCGCGCTCTCGAGTGAGCCATTCCTGGAAGGCTCGCGGCGCTCGAGGCGGCGCTCTAGAGAGTTCCGGCGCCGACTCCCCGCGGCCTGGTGTTCGGGCGCAGGGCGGCGGAGGCGCGGGCGAGGGCGTGCTGGACCAGCTCGATCAGCGTGGTCTTGGCCGACTCGCGCACCCTGGCGTCACAAAACACCACCGGCGTCTGCGGCCCCACCACCAGCGCCTCCCGCACGTCCTCCACCGAATGGG
>JBKPDO010000128.1:0-11150 GCA_046727955.1 bacterium
GCGGCCACCACGCTCCCGGTAGTATCCCGCGCATGTCCCCTTCCCGGCGGTCACAGCCGGCGCGGGCACCGGCCGCCCGGCCGGAGCCCGCGCCGACCGAGGCTGGCCCGCCAGGGCCCCGGGCGTCCCTGGCGGCCGCGCTGCTGGAGGCCCTGCCCCTGCTGCTGCCGGCGGCGCTTGCCGGCTTCTCGCTGGTCGGCATGGCCCTGCTGCGGCTGGGGCTGTTCCGGCCGCTGCTGGTGCTGCCGCTGGGGCTGGCCGGCGCGGCGGTGGCGGCGCGCGGGGTCGCCCGCACCCGCCCCGAGCCGCTGGCGGGACCGCGCTGGCTCGACGGCGTCGCCCTGCTCGGCGTGCTCGCCTTCGCCGCTCTCAACGCCCGCTACTCGGCGCAGAACCTCTGGGTGTTCCGCGACCCCGCCACCTACACGCTCACCGGGAAATGGCTGATGCACAGTGGTTCACTGCCGATTCCGGTGCATCCCGAGGTGTTCGGCCCCGTCGACGGCGTGTCGTTCTCCTCGTTGGGGTTCGATGCAGGCACCACACCGGGGTATATCCACTCACAGTTCAGCAACCTGCTGCCGGGGCTGCTGGGGGTGGGCGGCTGGCTCGGCGGCGACTCTCTGTTGCTGCGGGTCAACGTCCTGCTGGGCGCCGGGGCGCTGCTGGCCTTCTACGGTCTGGCCCGGCAGTACGCGGGGCGGGCGTGGGCGCTGGTCGCGATGGTCGCGCTCGGCGTGTCCCTGCCGTTGCTGTATTTCAGCCGCAACCCCTACAGCGAGCCGGTCACGATGCTGTTCCTGGTCGGCGGCCTGGCGCTGTTGCGGGAGGCGCAGCGGCGCGGCAGGCCTTGGGCGTACGGTCTCGCCGGCCTGGTGCTCGGCGCGGCGGTGCTTGCCCGGGTCGACGGGTTCTTCTTCCTGCTGGCCGTGCCGATGTTTGTGGCGGTGGTGCTGGCCGCCGCGCCGGCCGGGCGCCGCCGCGAGGCCGCCGGCCAGGTCGGGGCGCTGCTTTTCGGCGCTGCGGTGCCCGCGGGGGTCGCCATGGCGAACCTGGTCAACCTGAGCCCGACCTACCTCCACAACCTCGGCAGCGAGCTGGCGATGATCGCCAAGGTGGGGGTCGCCATCGCCGTGGTCGGCGCCACCGCTGTCGTCCTCGCGTGGCGCAGCAGCCTGCTCCAGAGGATCGCGGCGGCCACCAGCCGTTGGCTGCCGGCCGCCGGAGCCCTGGCGGTGGTCCTGCTGGCGATCGTCGCGGCCAGCAGGCCGCTGTGGTACCTGGCCCGCGACCCGAACGCCTCTGAGCCCTACACCCACTACATCACCTTCCTGCAGAAGGCGGAAGGGCTCCGGCTCGACGGCACCCGTACCTACGCGGAGCAGTCGCTGGAGTGGTTCTCCTGGTACTGGGGGCCCATCACCTTGGCGCTTGGGGTGCTTGGCGCGGCCTACGGCGTGTACCGGCTGTTGCGGCGAGGCGACCTGCGTCTGGTCGCGCCGCTGGGGATGTTCCTGTCGGCGGCGCTGCTGTACCTCACCGTGCCGAGCGCTGTCCCTGACCAGGTGAACGCGATGCGGCGCTACCTGCCGGTGGTCATCCCCGGGCTGCTGCTCGCGGCCGCGGTGACGCTGGGCCTGCTGGCGCGCCGCTCGCGTGCCGCCGTCTGGATCGCCGCAGCGCTGGCCGGCGTCATGGTGGCGATCCCGACGTACGTCAGCGCCCAGGTGGTCACCGTTCGCGATGGGGTGCCGCAGCTGGTGGAGGTGCAGAACCTGTGCGCGGACCTGCCCGCCGACGCCGCGCTGGTGCTGACCGGCTCGCTCGCCAAGACCTACCAGCAGACCGCCCGGTCCTGGTGCGACGGCGTGCCCGTGGCCGGCATGGTGGAGCAGCCCACTGCCGTCCAACTCGGCCAGATCCAGGCCGCATCGGGCGCTCATGGCCGGCGGCTCTACGTGGCCTTCACCGAGCGCAAGTCGGTCCCGGGGGAGGTCATCGCGGCCGACGCTGCGTGGCAGCCGATCAGTTGCATCCGCGCCTCGCACCTGAACGCCGTGCTGGAGCGCGCCGCCCACACCTGGGCAGCCGACAAGCGCACGATGTATCTCGGGGTCGCCACACCGCGGGGGACGCTGACACCCTCACCGCCGCCGGTGCCGCCCGTCCTGGCCTGCTGAGAGGCGGTCAGCGTTTGGTCGCGATCAGGAGCACGTTCTTGCCGACGAGCCGGTCGGGCGCGACCCGCTGAAGCATGCGACTGACCGGAACGATCACCCGGTCGTACCCCCATATGGACGTGCCGCTGATGCTCGCTCTGCGAGCCACCCGATAGACCAGCCAGTACGGCAGGACGCCGAGCACGTCGAAATAGCTGGCCTTGACGACTTCGAACCCAGCCGCCTCGGTAAGCCGCCGGAGCCCATCGACGCTGTAGCGGCGATAGTGGCCGGCCTTGTAGTCCAGCTCGCTGTACAGCCACGACAACGCCGGGCCGAAGATGAGAAGTGCCCCGCCGGGCCGCAGCGCGCTGGCCGCGAGGCGAAGCTCCTCGGCGTCGTCGTCGATGTGCTCGAGCACGTTGAGGTACAGCGCGGCGTCGTGGCTGCCCGTCGTCAGTCGGCCCGCGGCGGCCAGCGTCTGGCGCAGCGCGGTGACCTGCGGTGTGACAGCCGCGAAGGACTCCAAGTCACCATAGACGTTCTCGGCGGGCTCCAAGGCGGTCACCTTGAGCTCCGGGTAGCGCTCGACTAGTTTGCGGGTAATCGTGCCGGTTCCGGCTCCGACCTCCAGCACCGACCCTTTGAGGTAGGGGCGGAACTCGTCCAGGACCCAGTTGAAGAAGCTCTCGGCCGTACCGAGGCGCTCCAGGTCGTCCGCGGCGCCGAAGTGCTCGTCCGTGAAGGTTCTGCCTGGTGCCGCGAGCCGTGCCTGCCGGGTCTGGCGCACCTCGCCGCGAAGCGACAGCAGGTGCCTGGTGAAATCGCGGATATCAGCGACGCTGCGCAGCTCGGGCCCGCGGGGACGCGCAGCCGGCCAGTAGATGATCGGCACCTCGCCGACCCGGTAGCCGCTGGCGATCGCCGTCGCCACGAATGCCGTCTGCACGCTGTAGCTGTTGACCGCGATCCCAGTCATGTCGAAGTCCCGCACGACCTCGATGCGGGCGATCCGGAAGCTGGTCGTGGCGTCACTGATGTCGCGAGCTCTGGTCAGGGTGCGAAACACCAGGTTGGCCCCCCGGCCCAACGCCCAGCGGCGGGCACTGAGCCCTGGGGTGCCCGCGCCCCGGGTCCAGCGGGAGCCGATGACCACGTGCAGCTCGCGCTCGATCAGCCGGTCGACCAAGTGCGGGATCTGGGTCCCGTCGTGCTGGCCGGTGGCGTCCATGGTGATCACCAGGTCGGCAGGGCCATAGTTGGCCACCCGGCGGAAGCCCTCGAGGAACGCCTGGCCCGGCCCGGCGGACGGCGCGGGCACCGCGGTGAGATCCAGGCCGAGCTCCTCCGCGGTCGCGGTGGCGATTGCCGTAGTCTGATCCCCGCCCGCGTACAACAGCAGCACGCTCAGCTCGATCTCGCGGGAGCGCAAGGCGTACGCGGCGACGGCGAGGTCGCGCACGACCGAGGCGATCGCACTCTCGACGCCATAAGCGGGCAGGACCACAGTTGCCGACTTCGGTCGCTTCATCGACTTCCTCAGTGAGCTGATGGCAGTGGGGCGCCGCCAGCGACGGCGGGGCTCACTTATAGCACGGTGCCTCAGAGATCTTAGATGGCAAGGTCGTTAGACACATTGGAGTAAGGCGACACCGTGCAGCGAGTCAGCCTTGCTCTACCAGGAACTCGAGGAGGCGGGCGCGGAGGGCGTCGGGGGTGCCGGGGGGCCAGTGGTGGAAGCCGGTGCCGGTTTTCATGCCGAGGTGACCGTGGGCGACCTTGTCGCGGAGGAGCGGGGAGGGGCCGGGGCTGCGGTCCAGGTGGGGCAGGACGTACTCGTGGATCGCCAGGGTGAGGTCGAGGCCGACCAGGTCGGCGTTCTCGAGCGGGCCGAGCACGCCGAGGCGGCGGCCGAAACTCTGCTTGACCACGGTGTCGACCGTCTCGGCGTCGCAGATCCCCGCGGCGACGATCGCGATCGCCTCGCGCCAGAGCGCGTGCTGCAGCCGGTTGCCCACAAACCCCGGCACGTCACGGCGGACGCGCACGGGCGTCTTGCCGACCTCGGCGAGCAGCTCCATCATGCGCCGCACGACCTCCTCGGCGGTCGCCTGCGCCCGCACCACCTCCACCAGTGGGATCAGGTAGGGTGGGTTCCACCAGTGGGTGCCGAGGACCCGCTCGCGCCGCTTCGCGCGGGCGCCAATCTCACCCACCGACATGACCGAGGTATTGGTGGCGAGCACTGCCTCGGCTGGGGCAAGCTGATCGAGGCGCTCGAACAGCTCCTGCTTGAGCGGCAGGTCCTCGGGCGCCGCCTCGATCACCACGTCGGCGTCGCCGACCGCGTCCTCGAGCGAGTCGCGCACGTGGAGGCGCTCGAGGGCGTCTTGGCCCCGCCCGGTGGCGCGCAGGTTGGCGCTGACGCGCGCAGCCACGGAGGTGCGCGCCACCGGGTCGGGATCCCAGACCGCGACGGGCCTGCCCGCCGTGGCGAAAACCTGCGCGATGCCGTGGCCCATGAGCCCGGCACCGACCACCGCCACTCGCTCGCCAGCCATGTCCCCGCTACCCCGCGGTGTAGCCGCCGTCGACGTACAGGACATGGCCCGTGCAGAAATCGGAGGCGGGCGAGAGCAGGTAGATCAGCGCGCCGACGAAGTCCTCCGGCTCGCCCAGGCGGCCAAGGGGGATGCGCGACAGGATCGTCTCGCGCGTCTGGCGCCCTGGGCCCTCCTCCGCGTACATCCAGGCAGTGAGGTCGGAGCGGAACACGGTAGGCGCGATCGCGTTGACGTTGATCCGGCGGGCACCCCACTCGCAGGCCAGGGTCTTGCAGAGCAGGTCCACGGCGGCCTTGGAGGGGCAGTAGGCGGTGTAGCCGGCGGGGTGGCCGAGCCTGCCTCGGGTCGAGGAGACCAGCACCACCTTGCCGCCGTCGCCCTGGGCGATCATCTGCCTGCCGGCCGCCTGGCACACCAGCCAGGAGCCGCGCACGTTGGCGCGCATGACCTCGTCCCAGTCGGCCGGGTCCTGCTCGACAATCGGCGCCACCTTGTTCAGCCCCGAGGCGGTGACGACCGCGTCGAGCCGCCCGAACGCGCCCACCGCGGCGGCCACCATCGCCTCGGCGTCGGCCGCCTGGACCGGGCGCCGGTCGACCAGCACCGCCTTGCCGCCGAGCCCATTGACCTCCTGGCCGACCGCCTCGAGCTTGGTGGCGTTGCCGGCGGCCAAGGTCAGGCGGGCGCCGGCGGCGGCAAGCGACAGCGAGGCGACCCTGCCGAGCGCGCCGGTGGCCCCGGTGACCAGCATCGAGCGCCCGCCCACGTCGAACAGCGACAGCGGCTCGCGCACGGCGCGGGGCAGGACGGTCTCGGCGGCACTCACGGCCACCCTCCGGGAGCCACCGGGATACCTTGGGCTTCCCCGGATCCCGCCAGCCCTTGGGGTCCCCCGGGGCCCGCTGGTGGGTACGGCATGACCACCAGCATGGTGGCCGGGCGGTTGGTGCGGTTGGAGATCGCGCGGGCCTCGTTCGGGGCCAGCCGGCAGGAGTCCAGCGGCCCGAGGGTGGCCACGGCCTTCTCGGTGGTGACCGTGACCTCGCCGTCGACCACCACGTAGACCTTCTCCACTGGGGTGGCGTCCATCTCGGCCCCGCCGCCCGGCAGGAAATACGACAGGCCCACCCAGAAACTCTCCGCGCCGCTGGCCTCGTAGCCCTGCAGGCGCAGGCCGCGCATGTCGAAGTGCCTCGACGCCTGGTACGGCTTGGCCTCCTCGAGGCGCACCACCTCCATGCTCAACCCTCCTGCTGTTTACACCGGGGGACGACGCTCGGCCTTGCTTCGCTTCGCGGTCCCCAGCTCAGGGCCTCGCTCATGGGTCCCCCGGACCCCCTGTTTCGATCCGGTACTCCCCCGTCGGGTCGACGATCGCCACCAGGCGCACGATCGAGCCGTCGCCGTACTGCCACCTGATCGGGAAGGCGGCGAAGGTGCAGCGCCTCCCGGTGATCTTGTCCAGCTCGCCGCCGACGTTCTCGAAGCCGACGATGCCGTTGCCGAGGAGCTGGCGGTGGCAGGGCTCCCACTCCGGGAAGTCGTCGCGTGGGTCGCGGCCGGTGTGCTGCTGGTACTCGTCCAGCGCCCAGGGGGCCAGCGGCGCGCTGGGCGCCTCCGGGTGCCAGCCGATCGCGGTCGCCAGCGGGTGGTCGAGCGCCTGCTGGTCGACCCCGACCGCCTTGACGCCGCGCTCCCGCAGCCAGATCCCGGCCTCCTTGTACAGGCCGGGCGAATAGATGAAGTACTTGCGCGTGTCCGCGTAGTAGTGGTGCCAGCCGGTGTTGATGATCACGAAGTCGCCGGGGCGGATCTGCGGCCGCGCCGCCTCGAGGTCCTCGGGGGTGATCACCTCCCACTGCTTCTTGGGGATCGACACCGCGACGCCGGTCCCGAAGAACTGCTCCAGCGGCACCTCGTCGGTGTACGGCGTGCCCTCCACCACGTGCGCCGGCGCGTCCAGGTGCGTGGTGCAGTGCATCACCGTGGAGACGCGCTGCGACAGCACGCCGGACTTGGCGTGGTAGTGGATGCGCTTGATCTCCACGTCCTCGAAGTACGGCCACAGCGGCGCGTTCGGCCCGAAGGTGTGGCTGAGGTCGTAGAACTCCAGGCCGGTGCGCCCGGCCGGGTGCATCTTCCATTCCTCACCGGTCATCACCGGAGCTGGGCCGCTGCCGGGTCCGGTGGGCTCGCCCAAGGCCACCATCACCTCCCCGTGTCCTGGTTCGCGGTACAGATTGCCCACGATGTGGTCCCGATGAAAGGATGACGATCGCAGGGGCCACCAGCCTTGTCAATCTCCGGGGAGGCATCGGGTGAAGCTCGGCAGGATCCAGGTCGAGGGGCCTGACGGGCCGGTCGCGCGGCTCGCCTTCGCGGACCCCTCGCGCGGGCGGGTCGTCGACCTCGTGCGGGCGGAGCGGCTCCGCCTCGAGCACCAGGGGGCCAGCCCGACGGCGGCCCTGCGCCTTGCGGAGGCCCTGTTCCCGGGCAGCATGGCGGCGGCGATCGGGGCGGGGCCGCTGCTGGTCGAGGCCGCCGCCCGCGCGGTCGAGGCCGCTGGCGACAAAGCCGCGCTGCAGCTCGACCAGGTGCGGCTGCTGCCGCCGCTCGACCCGCCGCGGCTGCGTGACTGCATGGCCTTCGAGGGCCACATCCGCAACGCCTACGGGCGGCTCGGCAGCCCGGTGCCGCCACAGATCTACGAGCTGCCGATCTACTACAAGGGCAACCCGGGGACGCTGATCGGCCACGAGGCCGAGGTGACCTGGCCGGCCTACTCGCGGTACATGGACTACGAGCTGGAGCTCGGCTTCGTGATCGGCCGCGCGGGCCGCAGCCTCACCCCAGAGGAGGCTGGCTCGCACCTGTTCGGCGTGACCATCTTCAACGACTTCTCGGCCCGCGACGCCCAGGCGCGCGAGATGGGCGGCGGCCTCGGCCCGGCCAAGGGCAAGGACTTCGCGACCGCCATCGGCCCCTGGATCGCCACCGCCGACGAGCTCGACCTGCGGGAGCTCGAGATGGTCGCCCGCGTCAACGGCCAGGAGTGGTCGCGCGGCTCGGCCGGCGAGATCATGTGGTCGGTCGAGGAGCTGATCGCTTACGCGTCCTCGTCGGAGCCGCTCGTCCCCGGCGAGCTGATCGCCTCGGGCACGGTGCCGCTCGGCTGCGGCCTGGAGCTCGGCCGCCAGCTCCAGCCTGGGGACGTGGTCGAGCTGGAGGTGAGCGGTGTCGGTCTGCTCCGCAACCGGCTCGGCCAGCCCGAGCCGCTGCGCTGGTCGCCCTCAGCCCGATTGCCGCGCTGAGCCCTCGAGCATCTCGGTGACGGAGGCGCAGGCGTGGACGAGCGCCTTGGCGAGCTGGCGCTCCCTGCCGTAGAAGCGCAGCGCGGGAAGGGGGATGGTGATGGCCGCGCGGCCGCCGATGCCGTCGACGATCGTCTTGCCGACCGCGCAGATGCCCTCGGTGTGCTCCTCGCGGTCGAAGGCGACGCCCTCGGCGCGGATCTGCTCCAGCTCTCGCAGCAGCTTCGCGCGGCTGGTGATGGTGTGCCGGGTGAGGCGCGGGAGCCTGGCGGGCAGCAGCGCCTCGACCTGCTCGGGGGGCAGCTCGGCCAGCAGCGCCTTGCCGTTGGCGGTGCAGTGGGCCGGGAACCTGGCGCCGACGGCCGAGACCGCCTGCAGCCGCTGCGGCGCGGCCACCTGGTCGATGAAGATCACCTTGTCGCGGTCGAGCACGGCCAGGTCGACGGTCTCGTTGGCGTCGCTCGAGAGACGCTCGAGCTGGGGCCGGATCTGCTGGCGCAGCTCGCCGAGCGCTGCCGAGGCGAGCCCGGCCAGGCGCGGGCCGAGCCGCACGCCCCCGGCCGCCGACACCGGCACCAGCAAGCGCTCGCTGGTCAGCGCCTTCACGATCCGGTGCACGGTCGAGCGGGGCAGCCCCACCCGCTGCGCGATCTGGGCGAGGCTCAGGCCACCCGGCGCCGCCTCGAGCGCGGCGAGGATCCGCGCGGCGCGGGCGATGGCCTGCACCTCCGAGGCGGCGCTCACGGCTTGCTGGCTCACAGCTGTCCCCTTGTTGCGATCCGCGGCGGCCGTCCGGACGGCCGCCGCAAATCCGACACCTTGACATGAGACGGGCGGACCCATAGCGTACCTCTTCTCGATACAAGTGCGCTGCGATACGGGACAGCCTGCGGGGGCGCTCCGGAGGGCACAGCACATGAGAATGGGAGCGCGGCACGCCGCTGCCGCCGCCGTTGCCTTGCTCGTGGTGCTCGCGGCCGGCTGTGGCAAGAGCGGCACCTCGACGGAGAGCTCCGAGATCGTGATCGGGGCGTCGATCCCCCTGTCCGGTCCGCTGGCCGGCTTCGGCAGCTTCCAGCGCTGGGGCTACCAGCACGCGGTCGACCTGGTCAACCGCGCCGGTGGCCTGCAGGTCGCCGGCTCCACGCGCAAGGTCCGGCTGATCCTGCTCGACGACAAGACCGACCCGAACACAACCTCGTCCAACACCGACACACTGGTCTCCAGGAACAACGTGACCGCGCTGCTGGGCTCGTGCACGCCGGCGCTGGTGGTGGCCGGCGCGGTGGTGGCCGACCGCAACCGCGTGCCGATGGTGACCGGCTGCGCGCCGCTGGAGGCCTTCAAGAGCGTCAAGCGCTGGCAGTACGTCTGGGACGTGTTCTTCGACGAGCCCGATCTCGCCGAGGCGCCCTTCAAGACCCTGCAGGCCGCCGGGGCCAAGACCAACAACAAGCTCGCGATCGTGCACGACAACGGCCCGGACGGCGCCGTGGTCGGCGGGCAGCTGTGGCCGAAGCTGGCCGCTCAGTACGGCTACACGGTGGTCTCGAACCAGTCCTTCCCGGTGGACAACACGCAGTTCAACTCGTTGATCTCCAACGCCAAGGCGGCCGGCGCCGACGTGTTCCTGATCGACGCGGTGACGCCCCAGGCGGTGACGATCCGCAAGCAGATGGCCTCGGCCGGGTACAACCCGCAGGTGATCGTGGCGGAGAAGGGGGCGGAGCCGGTGCAGTTCGCGCAGGCGCTCGGCAGCCTGGCCGACGGGGTGATCGTCGGCGGCTACTGGGACTCGTCGTTCCCCTACCCCGGCGCGGCCGAGCTGCGGCGGGCGTTCGAGCAGGAGACGAAGCAGACCTACTCACAGCACATCGCCGACAGCTACGCGGCGGCGCGGATCCTGCTGGACGCGATCAGCGCGGCGGGCTCGACGGACGCGGCCAAGATCAACGACGCGATCGGCAGGACCGACAAGACCTACGAGGTCGGGCCGGTGAAGTTCGACGACCAGCACACCTCGAAGCTGCCGATCGCGGAGCTGCAGTGGCAGGGCGGCCAGACCAAGGTCGTGTGGCCGGAGCAGCGCAAGACCGGCGAGCTGCTCTTCCCTGCGACGTAGCCGCGCAGACCAGGGGTCCTTGTGCATCTTCCCAGTGGGCACACGCTCGTCACCGCCCTGGTCTCCGGGGCCCTGCTCGGTGGGCTGTTCGCGGTCACGGCGCTGGGGCTCTCACTGGTCCTCGGGGTGATGCGGCTCATCAACCTCGTGCACGGGGAGCTGGTGATCCTCGGCGCGTACCTCGGCTACGTGCTGCTGTCCAGGCTCGGGCTCGACCCGCTGGTCGGCCTGCTGCTGGTCGCGCCGGCGCTGGCGCTGCTCGCCTACCCGCTGCAGCGCACCCTGCTGCTGCCGCTGCTCGGCAAGGGGCAGGAGGCTCCCCTGCTCACCACCTTCGGCCTGTCGGTGATCGCCCAGAACCTCTTCATCCAGGTGTTCCACGCCGACACCAGGTCGCTCAGCCGCGCCTACGCGACCGCCCCGCTCGGGCTGGCGGGGTTCGAGGTGCCGGCGATCTACGTCATCTCTTTCGCGGTCGCCCTGGTCGTGGTCGGGGCCGTCCACCTGCTGGTGCAGCGCACCGGGGCTGGCCGCGAGATCCGCGCCGCCTCCGAGGACCCTGGAGCCGCGGCGGTGCTCGGCGTCGACGTCGGCCGCGTTTACGCGCGCACCTATGCGCTCGCCGCGGCCTGTGCCGGTGTCGGAGGGGTCCTGGTCGGCCTGGCGTTCGCGTTCACGCCGACCACCGGCACCGGCTACCTCTTGACCGGGTTCGCCGTGGTCGTTCTCGGCGGGCTCGGCAGCGTGCTCGGCACCCTGATCGGCGGCATCGGCCTTGGCGTGATCGAGAGCGTGGGCGGCTCGCTGTTCGGCGACGGCTACCGTGACTTCATCGGCCTGGTGGTGTTCCTCGCCTTCCTGGCGCTGCGGCCGCAGGGCGTCCTGGGGCGGGCCGAGCGGTGAGGCTGAGCCCGCCGCAGTCCGGCGGACCCGCCGGGTCCGGCGCGGGCGGGCAGGAGGCGGCCGGGTCCGGCGCGGGCGGGCAGGGGGCGGC
>JBKPDO010000129.1:0-6282 GCA_046727955.1 bacterium
TACGGCCAGCGCCAGCACCTACAAGTGGCTGGTGGTCTACGACGGGGACGCGACCCACGACGGCGCGACGAGCGCCTGCGGCACGGAGAACTTCACGCTGACGATCGTCAACGGCTAGCACAACACGGGGCTGACGCCGGCGCCACGCGCCGACGCAGCCAACTGGGAGGCCCCCGGGGTCGGTCGGCTCCGGGGGCCTCACCATCGGCGCCGTAGGCTCACCAGGGCCCCGGTGAGCGCATGGCTGGCCAGGTCTGTCCGGCAGCGACGTACTCGTGCACTCGTGCAGCTTCTCATGGTCGAGGTCGGCACAAGCGCCCGTCAGGTGCTCACCTACGCACAAGAGCTGCTATCGGAGCCGGCACTGGCCGAGCTACGCTCCGTGCTCGGCCCTGCTGTCGTCCAAGCTGGTCAAGGACGCCGCCCTGAAGGTCTATCCCGGCGCCCCGCACGGCCTGTTCGCCACCCACAAGGACCAGTTCAACGCCGACCTGCTGGCCTTAATCGGGGCGTAAGCCCGGATGTCGTCGCGGCGCGGCCTCGCGGTGTCCGTTCAGGCGGACACCGCGAGGCTGAGTATGGCAGCGTGTCCTTGCGGAACGACCTGGTACCTGTACTCTGTTAGGTCTTGCGAGCGTGCTGCTGTCGGGTGTACCTCTCGGGTGATATCCCTGAGCTGAAAGGAGTGCGCCACCACCACTGGTGGCAAGGAATGACACCCACCCAACTTCGCCGCATCCGTACCCGGCTGGCCGCGTTCGCCGAGGACCTGTTCGCGTCCATGCCCCGCAAGGACCAGTGCCGCTGGGGCCAGACCTACCTGCGGGGCCTGCTTTTGGACGGCAAGCGCAAGTCGATCCAGCCCATGGCCACGCGGCTGGCCCAGGGCGACCCCGCCGCCGACGCCGACGCGCTGGAGCAGGCGCTGCAGCAGTTCGTCAACCAAAGCCCCTGGGACTGGGCTGCGGTCCGCCGCCGGCTCGCCCAGCGCATGACCGCCGCCCTGGTCCCCGATGCCTGGTGATCGATGACACCGGCTTCCCCAAGTACGGCCGCTGGTCAGTCGGGGTGGCGCCGCAGGACTGCGGGGCGCTGGGCAAGGTGGCCAACTGCCAGGTCGGCGTGAGCGTGCACGCGGTGACCGGCCAGGCCTCCTGCCCGCTGGACTGGCGGCTGTTCCTGCCGGAGTCCTGGGACACCGACGCCGAGCGGCGCCGCAAGGCCCACGTGCCCAAGACCGAGCGGCACCGGCCCAAGTGGCAGCTGGGCCTGGAGCTGCTGGACGAGCTGGCCGCCTGGGACCTGGCGCCGCCGGTGCTGCTGGCCGACGCCGCCCACGGCGAGGTCAGCGAGTTCCGGCTCGGCCTGGAGCAGCGGGCGCTGGCCTACCTGGTGCAGGTCCCCGGCACCATCAGCGCCTACCCCCAGGACGTGGTCCCCGAGACCGTGCCGTACGCGGGCCGGGGCCGCCCGCCGGTGGCGGGCTACCGCCAGCGGCGCTCGTCGCTGCGGCAGCTGGTGCTGGCCGTGGGCGAGCCGGCGGCCCGCACCCTCGCCTGGCGCCAAGGCGCCGACGGCCAACAGCTGCGCTCCCGGTTCGTGGCGCTGCGGGTGCGCCCGGCCGGGGTGCGGCTGCGCCGCGCCGCCCGCGGCGGGCAGCTGCCGGTGCGCTGGCTTGTGGCCGAGTGGCCAGACGGCGAGCCCGAGCCGGTTACCTACTGGCTGGCCAGCCTGCCAGAGACCACCCCCCTGCAGCGGCTGGTCCACCTGGCCAAGCTGCGCTGGCGGGTGGCGCACGACTACCGGGAATTGAAGGACGCGCTGGGGCTGGACCACTTCGAGGGCCGCTCCTTCAAGGGCTGGCACCACCACGTGACGCTGGTGTCGGTCGCCCACGCCTTCGTCACGCTGCAGCGGCTGGACCCAAAGGCGGCTGCGTCGGCCTGACTACCTTTGCCGTGGTGCGCGAGCTGCAAGTGCTGCTCGTTTGTTGGGCCGGCGCGTGTCCGGTGTGCCTGCGCAGACTCCCACGATCAACGGCATGGTTACACCCATCAGCCGCGCCAACCTAACGGAGTACAGTTAGTGCTCTGGATCGTAAGTTCGATCACGTATTGATGGTCGGAACTTGGCGTTGCGCGAACCACACGGTTGCAGCTGGGCCGCTGAACCTCATGTCCAAGGTCTGACTGTGGATCGGGCGAGGCACGGCCGCACAGCCGAGCGTTGACGCCGCCAAGCCGTTGTGCGGCAGTGGTCGGCTCTACGTGGCCGTAGCATGCGAGCATGGGCCATGAGCTGGGACGAGGCGTTCGCGAACCACTACGAGCAATGGTCGGCGCACATGACGGCCGACGTCGCCTTCTACGTCGAGCTCGCACGCGAGGCGGACGGGCCGCTGGTCGAGCTTGCGATCGGGAACGGGCGGGTCGCGATCCCGGTCGCCCGCGCGACCGGCCAGCGAGTGATCGGCATTGACTCCTCGCCGGCGATGCTCGCCCAAGCCTGTGCCCGTGCGGCCGAGGCGGGCGTGGAGCTGGACCTGCGCGAGGGTGACCTGCGCGACCTCGCGCTCCAGGAGCCGGCGGCGCTGATCTACTGCCCGTTCCGCGCGCTGCTGCACCTGCCGACCTGGGCCGACCGCCGCCGCACCTTCGAGCGCGTCGCCGCCTCGCTGCGGCCGCAAGGACGGTTTGCCTGGAACGCCTTTGCCTTCGACCACCGGATCGCGGCGCGCCTGGACGGCGAGCACCAGCAGGAGCCGGTGCCGCACACGATCCGGTACTGGGTGGGCGACAACCGGATCGACATCACCCGCGACGACGGCGCGAGGAGCTCCCTGTGGTGGGCAACCAAGAACGAGTGGCTCGGGCTGCTCGACATCGCCGGTCTGGAGCTGGAGGCGCTCTACGCCGGCTTCGCCGGCGAGCCGTTTGCCGACGACAGCCGGGAATACGTGTTCGTCGCCCGCCGTCGGCGCTCAAGTGACGTTCCCTGACAGGGGCCACACCGCCGGCGTCTGGCTCGACCTTCACCGCCACCGAGGCCGGCTTGCCGGCGTCGGCTCGCTGCCGCCCGCGATGCAAGCTCCGCGCGAAAGTCGGCAGGACGTTCGCCCGGTATGGAGTCAGGCGGCTTGTGGCGCTTCCTTGTCGGCAAGCCGCTTGATGAGCAGGGCGAGGTCGGAGCGGGTGAACTTCCACTCGAAGGGCTTCGCGGTCTGCTCGTAGCGACGCTCGAAGGCGAAGAGCCGGTGCTCGATTTGGGCGAGGTCGTGGAAATGGTTCGTGTCGGAGGGGGACTGGACCACTGGGCCTACCGGAGTTCACTACGCCCGGTGGCGGTCGAGGCCATGGACACCTCCTCGTGCTCAGTCGCGGGTGTCCAGGACGAAGCCGACCTGGTCGACCAAGCACCAGCTCCAGTCCTCGCCGGGCTCGACCGAGCGGGCTATGGGTGGTTGTCGTGGCAGCCGGCGACCGGTCCACGCGGCTCGGTGAGCTTGATCTGGTCCAGGTGGGTGCAGGCTGCCGTCGTCATCGCTCCTTGATCGCGGTGACCAGGGCCGCGCCCAGGGTCGCATCGTCGTAGCCGGCGAGATGCAGCCGGCCGTTGATGAACAGCGAGCACCGGCGTGTCGACGCGCGCGCCCAGTTGCGGACCGCCTACGAGATGTTCGCTTCGATGGGGGCGGAGGCGTTCGCCGACCGCGCCCGCCGAGAGCTCCTGGCCACGGGCGAGAGCGTCCGCAAGCGCAGTGTCGAGTCGCGCGACGAGCTCACCCCCCAGGAGGCGCAGATCGCGCGGCTCGCCCGCGACGGACTCTCGAACCCGGAGATCGCGGCCCGGCTCTTCATCAGCCCGCGCACCGTCCAGTACCACCTGCGCAAGGTCTTCATCAAGCTCGGCATCAGCTCGCGCAGCCAACTCGACCGCGTCCTGCCCAGCGGCCCGGCCACCGTCCCGCCGCTGTAGCCCCGCCGGCCGGTCGGTGCCCCGGTCGGCGCACTGCCAGGCCACCACTGGTCACTCGCCTGGCCACTGGCGGAGGCGAGCGCCGCCGTCCCCGTATCACGCTGTCCGGGAGCGTCAGTTGCACGCCCAGAGAAACAGATGCCAGGCCTGCATTGCGGGGCGAGAAGAAGGAGGAAGCGTGTCTGAACAGGCAAGTGCGGAAGCGAACAAGAAGATCGCGCGGGACTACATCCAGCGCGTCTTCAACGAACGCCAACTGGACCTCGTCAGTGACTACGTCACACCGGACGTCGTGTGGTACGGAGGCATCCTCGGTGACGTCGCCGGTGCCGAGAACGTGACGGGAATGCTGCGCGGTTTCATCGGACCCCTTGCCGACCTGCACGCCGTCGGGGTCTAGCACGCCGCCATCCACCCGGCCGAGCACCAGCGCGGCGGCCTGCGCCACCGCCCACGGCGTCACCGCCTCGTCGGGGGTCTCGCCCTCCAGGACCAGTTGGGTGGCCGAGGCGCGCAGCCAACGGCGGTCCCCGGGACGGCGACCGAGCTGGCAGCCCTCGGCGCGAGGCTCCTCCAGCAGCTTGGCCGCGGCCACCGTGGCGGCAGGGGCGTCGTCGGGGGCCTGCCAGTGGGTGTGGCGGGCGTGGCCGGCCTCGTGCGACAGCACGCCCCACAGCACCGGGTAGCGCTCCCGGTCCGGCAGCCGCCGCGGCCGGGCGCGGGCCGGGTCCACCCCAGCGGGAAGCAGGCGACCGTCGACCTCGATGGTGGCAAGCGCCGGCACGAAGCAGCCTGGCGGGCCGCGGCCCGCGCCGGGGGCGGCCTGCACGATCAGGTCGTCGCGGTCGGCCAGCCGGCCGACCTCGCGGGTCAGCCGCGCCGACAGCCGCAACCAGCCCGCCTCCTCATCCGGCGCCGGCTGGGCGCCGGGATCTGCGAGCAGGTGCCGGCGCATGGCTACACCTGCCGGCCCAGCGCGAGCGGGCTGTAGCGGCGGCCGAACACGCTGCGGACGACCTCGGCGACCACATCGCGGTCCTCCTCCGGGGTGACCCCGATGAGGTTTTGGACCGCGGCGTCCTCGCCGAGCACGGCCTCGACCTGCTTGAACGCCAGCAGCTCCCGAAGCTGGGGCGCCTTATCCCGAAATCTGGATAAGGCGCCAAGAGCGATACGGACTGGCTGCACTTCCAGACCGGCTCGGCCCGCCTGTTGCCCAAGCTGATCGGCGGGCGAGCCCGCGGCCCGCTGTTTGTGCCGCCCGCGTCCCGGTCCCCGCCCGGGCGCAAGCGACGGCCGACCGCTGCCCGCAGACCGGCCGGGCGCGGCTGTCCTACCGCCACGCCGAGGCGCTGTTCCACCAGGCCTCCGGCGGTGGACCCTGCATCGGCTCCGCCACAGTGCGCTCACCCACCTGGCCGAGCAGAACGTCCCCTTGCCGCTGCTGATGGCCAAGAGCCGCCACACCAGCCTGCGGTCGCTGCAGCGCTACGCCCGCCCCGGTGCCGAGGCGGTCGCCGCGCTTACCGCCGCCGACCCCGCCCGCCGGCGCCGTTGACATCGCCAGCCGCCAATGTTGCGGTTGATCGGAGGTACCAATCGATTCAGGCCGGTGGGATGCGGGTCTGCTTCTCCCAGATCGAGACGTGCTGGTGGCTGTCACTGGTGAAGGCTTCCCGCGTCCAGGTGGCCCAGCGCTCGCGCAGGCGTAGCCCGGCGAGCTGGGCCATCATGTCCAGCTCGGCCGGCCACACATACCGGAACGGGATCGTGCTGTACTCGCCGCGGCCGTCGGCGAACTCGACGTAGTGCCCGCGCATCACCTGCGTGGCTGTGTCGTAGGCGTAGCACACCCATTGGTCCGGGCTGACGTGCCACGCCAGGACATTCTGCCCGGGTGGGAGTCGGCGCAGCTCGGGGACCCTTGTCTCGATGACGAAGCAGCCGCCGGGCGCAAGGTGCGCCGCAGCGTTGCCGAAGCAGGCCACCTGCGCCTGCTGCGTGGTCAGGTTCATGATCGTGTTGAAGACCAGGTACGCGAGGGAGAACGTCCCGTCCACCCTGGTGGTGGCGAAGTCGCCGATCGTCACGCCGATCGCCTCGCTGCCCGGCTTGGCGCGCAGCCGGGCGACCATCGCCCGCGACAGGTCGATGCCATGGACCGGGACGTCGCGGTCTACCGGTGGGTGCTGCGGTTCACGCCGCTGCTGGCCGAGGCCGCCCGGCCGTGCCGGCACGCCGTCGGGGGTCGCTGGTCCGCCGACGAGCCCGACGTGAAGGTCGCCGGCCGGTGGCGCTACGCCGACC
>JBKPDO010000130.1:0-20795 GCA_046727955.1 bacterium
CGAGTCCTCGGTCACTTCTGTTTCGTGGCTCCCGCTGGGCGCCGTCCAGGCCCTGCCCGACCTCGCCTTCGCCAGCGGGGTCGCCCACTACGACCCGCCACCCCCCGACCAACTCCACGACCCGGCGGGGCTGCTGGCCAGCGACGGCGCCCGCTTCGTCAACCAGCTGCGCGCCTTCATCCAGGTGCAGGACGGGCGCATCACCGCCCACGGCCACCTGGGCGGGGGCCGCATCGGCGGGACCACCCTGCGGCTGGCGGCCGCCGCGGTGACCTTCCCCGGGGCGGCCTATCCGGACCTGCGTCCGCAGCCACAGGTGGGAGACGGCTGGGTGCGCTTTGCGCAGACCGCGGGCGGCCGCACCGGCGTGGCCGCGCCCCATCTGGTGCGCCGCCGGCCGTTCGTGCAGCTGGCCGCGCCGACGGTGTGGACGACCCTGGCACTGACCATCCACGCCGACGGCCGCGCCGACTTCCAGCTGCTGGGGGCCAGCCCGTTCCCGCGGCACTGGCTCTACGATCCCACCGGCCGGCTGGTCGCCAAGAGCGGCCTGATCGACTTCCCGGCCTGGTACCGGCGGTCGTTCGGCCAGCACACGCCGTGGGGTGGCGAGCAGTTACCGGTGCTGGTGACCGCGGTGGAGTCGGCCCTGGAGCGGCAGCTGTCGGCGGTCATGATCGGCGCCCACCCGCGGTTTGTGCGGCTGCGGCCGGGCGAGGACCTGGTCGAGCAGGGCGGGCCTGGCGGCCGGCTGTTTGTGCTGTTCGACGGGGTGCTGCTGGTGCTGCGCGACGGCCGGCCGGTGACCGAGGTCGGGCCGGGTGCGGTCCTTGGGGAGATGGCCCTGCTGGAGGGGGGGCGGCGCACGGCCACCCTGCGGGCGGTCACGCCCTGCCGGGTCGCGGTCGTGCCGGTCGACCGGGTCGACCGGGGCATGCTGGAACAGGTGGCAAACCACCGCCACGACCAGACCACCGCCTGAGGGATTGACGCCCTTCGCCTCACGGCATGGACGTCCAGCCACTTCACCGGCACGCCGCCGTGCTCGCGCGAGAACCGGTCGACCAGCACCGCCAGGGTGCCGGCCAGCTCGGCGGCGACCTGGTCGCCCTGCTCTTCGGTGAGTCGGGTGTAGCCCACCAGGTCCAGGAACGACATCGCGGGGACCCGCCCGGGCCGCCCCAGCATCCTGGCCGCTTCGAGCTCGCTCTCGATGCGCTCGACCAGGTCCTCGGTCCACACCAGCTCCTGCTGCCTGCGGTAGATGGCCAGCAGCGCGGGGTCCGCCAGCGGCAGGAAGTCGACGCTCCGTCGGGCGGCCGCCTCGATGGCGGTCCGCTGGTCGCCGCCGGACGCCAGCTCCGCCCCCTCGAACCGCGCGTGGTAGATGTCGGCCCAGGCCGCGGCGACCTGCCGCAGGCCCTCCGCGTGGGCCCGGCCGAGCCGGGTCGTCCAGGCGAGGTCGAAGAGCCCGCTGGAGAAGCCGAGCTGCAGCAGCGGCACGATCTCCAGCTCGTCCTCCCTGATCAGCTCGTCGGGCGCCATCCTGGCAAACCCCATGGACTCAAGGGCGCTGCCGAGCGTGTCCAGCGGGATGCCCGTCTCCTCGCTTACCTGGCGGTAGGTCCGCGCCGAGCGCACCGCCCAGCGCCGGTACGGCGCGGCCTCCACGAAGGTGAACGACAGCCGGCCCGCCCGGATCGCCGACGCGATCCCGTCCATCGGCAGCCCGGCCTGCTCGCACGCAATGGCCAGGCGGACCTTCTGCGCGTCGGCTGGCAGGAACGGGCCAGCGCCGTCCCGGGCCACCAGGATGCCGAGGCCGACCAGGCGGTTGACCTCGGCCTGCGTCACGCCCGCCAGCTCGGCCAGCTCGGCTGCCGACAGCGCACCCGTCTCCGTCTCCATGCTGCCGCCATCCTAGCCGTCTGGGCCGCGGCCAAGCGTCCTGGGTGCCCGGTGGCCGTGCCGGTAGACCCGGGCGGGGGGATGTCGAGGGATATAGGGATATGTAGTGTTCCAGCAGCAGGTTCCGTTGGTTGGCCGGGATGCGGATCTCCGGCTGCTCGAGCTCGTCCTGACCCGCGCCGCGGCGGGCACCGGCAGCGTCGTGCTGATCTCCGGCGAGGCGGGGATCGGCAAGACGCGCCTGTGCCAGGAGCTGAGCCGCTCCCACCGCGCCCGAGGCGGCCTGGTCCTGCTCGGCCGCGCCTTCCCCGAGGAGGCGGCGATCTCCTTTGGTGCCATCGCCGATGCGCTCAGGACGGCCAGGCGGGGCGAGCCGCCGCTGTGGCAGGCGGCGCTGGCCCGGGCGTCGGTGTTGTGGGCGATCGCCCCCGAGCTGGCCGCCAAGAGGGAGGTGGAGCGCCGCTCCTTCGACCATCCGGTGCTGTTCGAGGCGCTGCTGGACGCCGTGGACGAGGCCGCCGGCGATCGCGTGACGCTGTGGGTCCTGGACGACCTGCACTGGGCCGACGAGGCGACCTGGCAGTTCGTGCGGTACGCGGCGCGGCGCGTTGCGGGGATGGGTCTGGTCCTTGGCGTCACCTACCGTGAGGAGGAGATCGGTGCGGCCCACCCCTGGTGGGCGAGCCTGGTCCGGCTGCGGCAGGACCCCGGCGTCCTGCGCGTCGCCCTGCGGCGGCTGTCGGCCGCGGACGGGGAGCGGCTGGTCCACGCGGTGGCGCCGTCGCTGCCGCGGGGGCTGGTGGCCACGATCATCCAGCGAAGCGCCGGCACGCCGCTGCTGGTGCAGGAGCTGGCGGGCCTGGCCGCACGGTCGGGTGCGCTTCCGGACCTGCCAGACATCGTGCGGGCCACCGTCCGGGGGCGAACGGTGCGCCTGGGCCCTGCCGCACGCGAGCTGCTGGCGGTGGCGGCGGTGGCGGGCCTTGAGGTGGAGCAGGACCTGCTCGCGTCGTTGCGGCCCGAGCCGCCAGCGGATGAGCTGGTGTGGGCGGGGCTGCTGGAGCGGGATGGTACGTGCCTGCGCTTTCGGCACCCCCTGCTGCAGAAGGCGGCCTACCAGGACGTTCCGGCGGAGCGGCGCCGCGCCATCCACCAGGAGCTCGCCGAGGCGCTGGCCTGGAACGGCGCTGAGCCGGGCGAGCGCGTCGCCGGCCACCTGGAGCGCGCCGGGCAGCCTGAGGCTGCGCTGTCGGTCCTGGAGGGGGGCCGAGGAGGCGTGGCGGGCCGGGAACGTGGGCCGCGCCGCCACGCTGCACCTTGCGGCGCTGCAGCTTGCTGGCAGGCAGGCATCGCTGGCTCCTCGCCGGGCCGGGCTGCAGGAGGCGGCGATCCGCGAGCTGTTCCTGGCTGGCCGCTGGACGGACCTTGATCCGCTGGTCCGGGACGCCTGGTCCCGGCGCGATCGTCTGCCCCTGCACGAGCGGGCATGGCTGGCCAACGTGTTGGCCCTGCACCTGTTCTGGACCGGCGCCGTCAGCGAAGCGCTGGCCTGATCGAGCAGGAACTGGCGTACCTGGAACACCACGACGCACTGGACCAGGGGGCCATGCTGCTGGCCCAGGCCGGGTTCGTGGCCGGGTTCCTTGGCGACAACACCCAGGCCCGGCGGCACACCGAGCGGGCCCTGGAGATCGCCCGGCGCAGTGGCGACGTGGAGGCCGAGCTCCGCGCGCGATACACCGATATCTACACCGGCTACCAGCTGGATCGCGACCGGCAGGCCGCCATCGCCCGATCCCGCGACACCGTCGCCTTCGCCCGCGCGCACGGTCTGACCGCCGGCGAGGCGGCCGCACTGTTCTCCGTGGCGCAGTTTACGGCCACGGTCGAGGACGCCCAAGCGGCCCAGCAGGCCGCGGAGCGCGCCGGGGCCTGGGACTACGTCAACCTGGCGCAGCTGCTGCAGGGTGCCATCCTGCTGCTCGAGGGACAGGCCGACGAGGCCGAGGCCATCTTCGTGCGCGTGGGCCCGGAGATCCGGTTCTCACGGCCGGCCTCACCCGTCCCCTGGGTCGACGCCACTGAGGCGTTCCTGCACCTGCACCGGGGCGATCTGGGGGAGGCCCGGCGGCTCCTGCACCGGCCTGGCGCCGGTCAGGCCGCCCACCGGACCGGTCGGGTTGCCGATCGCGCTACGGCGCTGGGATGGCTGGCGTGGGAGGAAGATCGCTGGGAGGAGGCCGCCGAGCAGCTGACCGGCTCGCTGGAGTACTGGGTCGGCGGCTGGCAGCTGATGATCGGGGGACCCATGTGCCTGCCATTGCAGGTCGACGCGCTCGTGCGGCTCGGCCGGCCCGACGGTGCCACGGCCATCGTGGAGGCGGCGGCGTCCAGCCAGCGCGAGCCGCCGCGGTTTTTCGCCGCGGCACTGGCCGCGGCCCGGTTCCGGCTGGAGCCAGCGCCCGACGGGGCCGCCCACGCCCAGTCGCTGTCGGCCGCGGCGCCCTGGCCGTGGCTCGACGCGCTGCTTGGGTGCTGGCGCGGCGAGCTCCTCGCGGACCAGCAGGCGGCGCAGGACGCACGCGCGCTGTTCGAGCGGATCGGCGCCGACCTTGGCGTCCAGCGGGCGGAGCGGGTCCTGCGACGCCTGGGCGCGTGGCCGCCAAGCGGCACCGGCGCGGCCACTCCGCTGTCGCCTCGCGAGCTGGAGGTGGCCGGACTGGTGGCCGAAGGCCTGTCGAACCCGGCGATCGCGCGGCGGCTGTACCTGAGCCGCCCGACGATCGCCCATCACGTGGCGCACATCCTCACCAAGCTGGGCTTTGCCTCACGGGCGCAGATCGCCGCGTGGGTGGTCCAGCAGCACAGCGGCGGCGACGCATGACCGCCGATCGCGGTCCGGCCGCATGGTCCAGCTGAGCCATTCGGCCAGCCGCCGGGGTGAATGATCCACCCAGCCGATGTGAGCAGCCCCCCCCGATGCCACCGTGTCCTCACAGACCAGGTTCACGGAAGGGCTTGCCATGATCCTCGTAACTGGAGCGACCGGCATCGTCGGACGCCCCCTCGTCGACGTCCTCGTCAGCGCGGGCGAAAAGGTCCGCGCCGTCACCCGCAACCCACAGGCCGCCAAGCTGCCCGCCGGTGTCGAGGCCGTCGACGGCGACCCGGCACGGCCCGACACGATCGCCCCCTACCTGGAGGGCGTCACCGCCCTGTTCCTCCACCCACGCGCCGTCGGGCTCGCCGCGGGCGAGCTGCTGGCGCTGGCTCGGGAACGCGGGGGGCAGCGGGTGGTGGCGCTGTCGGCCATCAACGTCGACGAGCACCTCGACGAGCAGCCGTCCCGCTATCAAGGCGACAGGAACAAGGAGGTCGAGGACGCCGCCGTCCACAGCGGCCTCGCGTGGGTGAGCCTGCGGGCAAGCTCCTTCGCCAGCAACAGCGTGCGCGCGTGGGGTGCTCAGATCCACGCCGGTGACGTGGTCCGCGGCCCCTACGCGGCTTTCACGGAGTCGCCGGTCCACGAACGGGACCTGGCCGAGGCCGTCGCCTGCGCGTTGCGCAGCGACGAGCTGGTGGCCCGTAGGAGCCGAAGGCTCGACCTGACCGGCCCGCAGTCCCTCTCCCACCAGCAGATGGTCGCCATCATCGGCGAGGTGATCGGCAGGCCGCTGCGCTACCAGGAGATCCCGCCGCAGGCGGCCAAGCAGGGCATGGTCCAGTTCGGTATCCCCGAACCGTTCGTCGAGGCCCTGATGGCCAGGTATGCCCGGGAGATCAGGTACCCGGCGCCCGTCACCGGCGAGGTGGAGCGGGTCCTCGGCCGCCCCGCGCGCACCTTCGCCGAGTGGGTCGCCGACCACGCCGCCGCCTTCCGGGCACCCGGGGTCTGACCCAGGGGGCCTGACCCAGGGGGCCTGACCCAACGGGCCTGACCCAACGGGCCTGACCCAACGGGCCTGACCCAGGGGGCCTGACCCAGGGGGCCTGACCCAACCTGATCGAGCCGGTGCAGGACCCGCCTATAGGAGCGGGGCCTGCACCGCACCTGACATCACGCCGCTAGGAGAGCAGAGAGATGGACGACTCGTTCGACATGATCGTGATCGGCGCGGGGCCGGCGGGGGAGAAGGCGGCGGTCCAGGCCGCCTTCTACGGCAAGCGCGTGGCCCTGGTGGACAGGGACGCAAGCCCCGGAGGGTCGGCGGTGCGCAGCGCCGGGGTCCCCACCATGACCCTGCGGGAGACGGCCAGCTACCTCACCGGCTTCCGCCGGCGAGACACCTACGGGCTGAGCCTGCAGCTGCTCCCGTCGCTGGCCCTGGAGCGGCTGCTGGCCCGCACCGCCGAGGTGATCGCGACCAGGACGGCGTCGGTCCGCGCCAACCTGGACCGACACGAGGTCCAGCTGCTCCGTGGTGAGGCCAGGGTGGGACCCGGCCCCTCGGTGGTCGTGCGGTCCGACGGCGGACCCGAGCGCGCCCTGCAGGCCGGCGTGGTCCTAATCGCCACTGGCTCGAGACCGCTGCGTCCGCCCGAGATCCCCTTCGAGGACCCGGATGTGCACGATTCGGAGAGCATCATCGGCCTGGACCGCATCCCCCGGACGATGGTGGTCATCGGCGGCGGCCCCGTCGGGTGCGAGTACGCCTCGGTGTTCACCGCGCTCGGTGTCCAGGTGACCCTGCTGGACCTGGCCGATCGGGTGCTGCCGTTCATGGACGCGGAGATCTCTGACGTGCTAGCCGGGGCGTTTGCTGGCATGGGGATGCGGCTGGTGCTGGGGTCGGGGGTGGGCACGGTCGCGCGGGTCGGCGGCGAGCTGCGGGTCACGCTGGCCAGCGGTGAGCACCTGCATCCGGAGAAGGTGCTGTTCGTGGCGGGGCGGGCGGGCAGCACCGAGGGCCTCGGGCTGCAGGAGGCCGGGGTGAAGACCGACGCGCGGGGACGGATCGTCGTCGACCAGACCTACCGGACGACGGCCGAGGGGATCTACGCGGCCGGCGACGTCATCGGTCCGCCGGCGCTGGCCTCGGTCTCCATGGAGCAGGGGCGCGTGGCGGCCACCCACGCCTTCGGGATCGGCTTCAAGCAGACCCTGGACCCCCTTGCGCCCTACGGCGTCTACTGCATCGATGCATCCCCGAGGCCGCGATGGTGGGGATGACCGAGCAAGCGGCCAAAGCGGCGGGCCTCGACTACGAGGTGGGGCGGGGATGGTTCGAGCACAGTCCCCGGGCCCAGATCGCCGGGTCGACGCAGGGGCTGATCAAGCTGGTCTTCCGGCGAGACGACCGTCGCCTGCTCGGGGTCCACATCGTCGGCGAGATCGCCGCGGAGCTGGTCCACATCGGCCAGGGCGCCATCGGCGCCGGCGAGCCCATCGATACCTTCATCGACCGGACCTTCAACCTTCCCACCTTCAGCGAGACGTACAAGTACGCAGCCTATGACGGGCTGCAGCGACTGGAGGGGAAGCGGCCATAACGCGGGGCTCGGGGCTTCCAAACGGGCACAGCACGACGCAATGGGTTGCGAAAGCGGAGGAGGCATCATGGACCACCAGGTCGTCGCGGGGCTGGGGCGGGACCGTGGCCTACTGTGCCCTGCTGACCTCTATGTCGTCGACATAGAGGGTGGTAAGGCCGCCTGTATATCCTTATATCCTTCGACTTGAACCTGATTGGCGTTGGCGAATTGCCCGGTGATCGTGCCCACCTGCTGATCGTCGACGAAGAACGTGACGCTGCTGTCAGACCGAAGCAGCAGGCCGAATCTATGCCAGCCCACAGTTCTGGGTACCATTGTTGGAGGAAATTGCTACTCGCTCTTGCTCGGGACGTATTCGACGTCCACGTGCCAGGCGAGATTGGCGATGTTCAGCCCGGACGACGGGCCGAAATGCATGCCGTCGCTCGACGATGCCGTCCGCATGGTAAACGTCGCCGAGTTGACCGCCCACAGGTATAACGTTCCGTTCACCACGGTGATCGTCGGCGAGACGTAGAGCGGGTTGGTCGCGAGCGGCCAGTCGATGAGGGTCAGCGGTTCTGACCAGTGCACGCCGTCGCTCGACTTGATGAGCTTCAGATAATTGTCGTTGTAGCTCGCCCCGCAGCGGGAAGAGCGTCGAGTGTCGAGGTAGTACAGCCACAACTCGTCCGTCGCCGGGTTGTACACCAAATCTGGATCGTTATTGTGGTCGCACGGGGGCGCGCTCACGAGCGGGTTGGTGCCGCCCGCTGGAATTTGCCAGAAAGCGGCATCGTCGCTCGCCAGGACCGATGGGTTCTCAAAACTGTCGTTGCCGTTCGGGTAGGGGACGTTCGCCAACCAGTACTTGTAGCCGTGCCACCCGTCCGGTGAAGAAGACGATGTCTGGCTCGGTGGCCTGGCCAGAGCCATCGTACGTAGGTGTCGCCTGTGGTGCTGCCGCATTTGCCAGTCGCTCGAAGCCATCATAGAGGCTGATCGTTGCGGAAGCGGAATTGGCGTCAGGTGCAATGAGCGTCGTGATCGTCAGGCTTGTGATCAGACTGATGATGAGCTTTCTCAAACACGACTCCAGATGAGAGTGCATTCGACTCGGGCAACGACGTCCCGGGGCCGAAGGGGAAGAGCATCATGGACGTCCCTCACTGCCCAACAGATCCGTCTACGAGCTGAATGCTAGGACACCACGATCATGTCATGAAAAATTTAGCCAGCTGTGACGGATAACTAAATCTCCCTGAATATTGCGAAGGGATGATCTGTCATGACGCGTTGCGGTGACGTCCGGCCCGTGTGCGAATCTGGTGTTGGCCGCTGGCGCCTATGGTCGCCTACCGTTTGGGCATGGACCTGGCCGTGGTGGTACAGGAGATCGCCGAGCTGCTCGGCGGGACGGCGGAGCGCTGGGTCAGGGCGTCGCGAGCCTCCGAAGCGATCCGCGGTGCCGGGGGCTACCGGTGGGTGGGCCTGTACGACGTGGCCGGCGAGCGGGTGGTCAATCTGGCCTGGACCGGGCCGGCTCCCCCCGCGCATCCGGTCTTCGGGATCACCGAGGGCCTGACCGGCACGGCCATCGCGACCAGGGCCACGGTGCTGGTGGGCGACGTCGGCGCCGACCCGCGCTACCTGGAGGCGCTGGGCGACACCCGGTCGGAGATCGTGGTGCCGGTCTGCGACCCCGATGACGGCGTGGTCCTCGGCACCTTGGATGTGGAGAGCGACCGCCGCGAGGCGTTCACGCCGGCCGACCAGCAGGCGCTGGAGCGTGTCGCCGCGGCCCTGCTGCCGCTGTGGACGAAGTTGAGTCCCGGATCGCACATGGCTCAGGAGGCCGCGGTGCCGGCGGCGCGCCGCAACCCGCAGGAGCGTCCCCCAGACAGGCCTGAGCATGGCTCGATGCTCGTCGAAGAGACGGTCACCTACCTGGAGATGACGTCTCCCGACCAGCTCCGCCCTGGTCGCCCGGCCCCGGCGCCGGTGGCGATGGTCAAGCTCGACCGGACGGCAGCGTCCCTGCTGCGCAGCACGTATGCGCGAATCGGAGCGCCGCTCAACTGGCAGAGCCGCCGATTCTGGGCTGACGAGCGGTGGGAACAGCTCCTGGGGCGCCAGGATGTGCACACCTGGATCGCCCGGGTGGGCGACGAGGTCGCCGGGATGGTCGAGCTGGAGGTCCAGCCTGGCGGTGACGTCGAGATCGTGGTGTTCGGGCTTGTCCCTGAGTTCATCGGCAAGGGCTTTGGCGCCCATGTGCTCACCGTGGGGACGAGGCTCGCCTGGCAGGTGGAGCGCCTGGACGGTGTCCCCGTGCGTCGGGTGTGGCTGCATACCTCGTCGCGCGACAACCCGCACGCCAAGCCTAACTATGAACGTCGCGGGTTTCGTCCATTTCGGACGGAGCAACGGCAGCGTGAGGTCTGGACGTAGCGCACGCCGCCTGATCCGCCTCAGCCATCCGTTCGACCGTGCCCCACCTCAGTGGCCGCCGTAGACGGTGTAGCCGCGGTTGCGGAGGCGCCTGGCCAGCTCCTGCTCTACCGCGACGGCCTGGTCGCGCGTGGCGATCGGGTTGAAGTGACGATACAGGCGCGGGCGAAGGTGCTTGCCGTGCTTCCTCACATACCGCGACGAGCGATAGCCATCCTTGTGCTGGCGGAAGCGCTCCTCGGGCGGGACCGCGCTCTGGCCGACGTAGACCGAGGGATACTGTGGGTTCCGTCGGGGGCCCACCTCGTCGTCCAGCTCGACCACGTACACGTAATAGCGGCTGGTCGCGGACACTGCATCACCTTCTGACGCACGGGTCCCGGCCCCGTTCGTCGGGGCCGTGCGCCAGAATGAGCGCATGAGCGGCCCGGTCGTCCCTGCGGTGTTCCACCTGCGGCGTGCCCGCGACCTGATCGACCGGCACTTCGCCGAGCCGCTCGACCTGGACGCCATGGCGCGCGCAGCCGGGTTCTCCCGCTACCACTTCGCTCGCACGTTCCGCGACGCCTACGGCGAGACGCCGGGTGCATACCTTACCCGGCGCCGCGTGGAACGCGCCCAGGACCTGCTGCGCTCGGCGAATCTGACGGTCACCGAGATCTGCCATCTCGTCGGCTTCCACAGCCTGGGATCGTTCAGCGCGAAGTTCTCCGAGCTCGTCGGCGTGCCGCCAACCGAGTACCGGCGGCTGCACGTGGCAGAGAGTGGCCTGCCGCCGATCCCCGGGTGCTTCCTCATGGCCTGGAGCAGGCCGCTGCCGAGCAGCGCAATCGGGGAGAAGCCAGCGCGGGATCGCTCATCTTAACCTTGGCGGCGCACGATCCACCGACCCGGGGAGGACCCGATGATCAGCCGCATGTCTCACGCCTGCGTCTACGTGCTCGACCAGGAGCGGGCGAAGCAGTTCTACACGCAGAAGCTGGGCTTCGAGGTGCGCAACGACATCTCGATGGGCACCGAGCTCGAGAGCGCCGGGCAGGGGTTCCGGTGGCTCACCGTGAGTCCGCCGGACCAGCCTGACGTAGAGCTCATCCTGGCCGACTGCGGCATGGGCCACGACTCGCAGACCGCCGATCAGCTTCGCGAGCTGGTGGCAAAGGGCGCGCTAGGCCCCGGGGTGATGGCCACGGCCGACTGCTGGAAGACCTATGAAGAGCTCTCTGGGCGCGGCGTGGTGTTCCTGCAGGAGCCGGCCGAGCGGCCGTACGGCATCGAGGCCGTGTTCCGCGACGACTCCGGCAACTGGTTCAGCCTCACCCAGCGCACCGAGCAAACCGGCCCCTGAGGCTCCGGACCCGCGGGCAAGGCAGCTTCGCCTCGCCGTCCCGTACCGGTGCTCCCTGCTGAGTCGGCGAATTCGTCAACGGCATCGGATTGTTGTCTTGAATGTCGGGCAAGACCACCATGCAGGCAGGGGGACTGACGCGAGCGTGACGGGAGCGTCCGTCACAGGTGGCGGTCGGGGTGCGGGTAGATCTGGATCGGCGGCAGGGTGCCTCGGAGAGAGGCGTCCGGCGGGGTCGCGGAGAGCGGGCGTTCGTGGCCGCGTCGCTCTCCTGCCTGGTTCCGGGCGTCGGCCAGCTCTACGCCGGCCGCCGGCGCCGGGGGATCGCGATGCTCCTGATCGTCGGCCTGTGCTTGCTCGGCGCTGGCGTCGTCTTCCAGAACCGGCAGGGCCTGCCGCGACTCATGCTGCAACCGTCCTGGCTCATCGCAGTGCTCATGCTCGACGGGCTACTGCTCACCTTCCGCTTCGCCTGTGTGCTCGACGCGTACCGCCTCGGTGCGAGCAGCCCGCCAGGCACGGCGCTCGCCCCGCCGCGACCCAGCCTGGCTGTCACCGGCCTTGGCCTCGTCCTCGCCGCCACGATCCTTCCCCACGCCGTGGTCGGCTACTACGACTATCAGGCCTATGACCTGCTGACCTCCGTCTTCCACCAGCAGCGCCGCCTGGAGGCGTCGTCCGGTTCGTCCGGGATCAGCGGTATCTCGCCCTCGTTGGTGCCTGGCCGCATCACGATCCTGCTGATCGGCGGGGACGCCGGTCCAGGCAGGACCGGTCTGCGCGCAGACACCATGATCGTGGCGAGTATCCAGCCCGCCAGCGGCAGGATCGCATTGTTCGGACTCCCGCGGAACCTCGTTCGGGTGCCGTTGCCGCCCGGTCCAGGCCAGGCGTTCGGCTGCCGCTGCTTCCCCCGGCCCCTCAATGAGCTGTATGCGTTCGCGGAGGAACATCCCGCGCTGTTCCCGGGTCGCGGCCCTCCGGGCGTGAACGCCTTGCGAGGCGCGGCCGAGCAGCTGCTCGGCATCCCCATCGATTACCACGCTCTTGTCAAACTCAAGGGGTTCGTCGACGTGGTGAACGCACTCGGCGGAGTGACGATCTGGGTCACCGAGCCCATCCACGTCGAGATCGACCACTTGGGAGCGGGCCCAGGAGGGCCAGCCTACGACCTAGGGACCGGGCGGCGGCACCTCGACGGGCTGACCGCGCTTGCCTATGCCCGCTCCCGCAAAACGACCAGCGACTACGACCGCATGCGCCGGCAGCGCTGCCTGCTGGGCGGGCTGGCCCGGCAGGCCGACACCGGCCGGATGCTGCGGGCCTTCCCTAGCCTGGTGCGGGTGGCCAAGCGGGACGTTTCCACCGACATCCCGCTCGACCAGCTTCCGGACCTGATCGCCACGACCAGGCGGCAGCGCCCGCGGGTCGAGGCGATCGGCTTCACCCCACCCGACTACGTCATGGGGTGGGCCTCCGGCGGGTACCCGGTTCCCGACGTGGCGCGCATCCAGCAGACCGTCCGGACAACGCTGCGGGCGCCGCAGCCGGGCGCCCACGCCGCCCACGCCGCCCACGCCGCCCACGCCGCCCACGCCGCCCACGCCGCGACCACTCCCGCAGCGGCGCCCGCGCGCTCACGTCAGGCGCCCGATCCCTGCCGCCCGATTGGGTAGCGGTCCCGCGCCGCGCCGGGCTGATCAGCGACTGCTGACGAGGATCCTCCCCGCCGGTGATGATTTCGATGGTGCTCGCCGCGGCCGGCGAGCCTTGCCCCCCGGCTCGCTCCCCGCCAGCCCTGCAGCTGTCGGAGTCTCCAAAAGACCCTTTTGGTAGTGTGGTCAGCCGCGGAAGCGCGCCACCCACCACACCCAAAGGAAGACGAAGCATGGATTGGAAGCTCGAGCTGGTGGCGGTTCCCGTCTCGGACGTGGACCGCGCGAAGGCCTTCTATACCGAGAAGGCTGGCTTCAATCTGGACCATGACCACAAGGTCAGCAATGAGATCCGCTTCGTTCAGCTGACGCCTCCCGGGTCGGCCTGCTCGATCGCGCTGGGCGCCGGGATCGTGGACGCGCCGCCGGGCTCCGTGAAGGGTCTGCAGCTGGTCGTCTCGGACATCAACGCCGCTCGCGCCGAGCTCGTCGAGCGGGGGGTGGAGGTCGGGGAGGTCCAGGAGTTCCCCTGGGGCCGGTTCGTCTTCTTCAACGACCCGGACGGCAACGCCTGGTCGGTGCAGCAGATCCCCGCTCGCGACTGAAGCGATCCCGCGAACGGTCTCCGTGTCGGCGGGCGTCGGCGGGCATGATGTCACCTGGACGCTCGACGGCCGAAGGGAGACCTCTATGACATCGAGCCCAGTGCGAGCGGGCACGCCCGGGCCGGATCGGCTGGCCGCGGCGGCCCGGCGGATGGCGGAGGCGGCGACCGCCTGGCTGTCGTCGCTCGAACCGGGGCAGCGGGCCAAGGCAGCCTACGGCTTCCCATCGCCCCAGGAGCGCACCCGCTGGTACTACACCCCCACCGAGCAGGGCGGCCTCCCCCTGGCCGAAATGGGTCCCGTCCAGCAGAGCCTCGCCCACCGGCTGGTCGCCAGCGGCCTCAGCCGGCCCGGCTACGTTGCGGCGTCGACCGTCATGGGGTTGGAGAACGTCCTGGACGCCGTGGAGGGCTGGCGTACTTCCTATCCGGGGCGGCCGGCGCCGAGCCGCCATCGCGACCCTCAGCTCTACTACCTGACCGTCTTCGGCGATCCCGCGAGCGGCTCGTGGGGCTGGCGGGTCGGCGGCCACCACGTCGCCCTCAGCTACACGATCGTCGCGGGCCGCCAGGTCGGGGCGGGGCCGCTGTTCCTCGGCGCCAACCCCGCCAGCTCAGCGCTGGTCGGCCCCGGCGTCCTCCGCCCGCTGGCGGGGGAGGAGGACCTGGGCCGCGAGCTCGTCGGCAGCCTGGCGGCGGACCAGCGCGCCAGTGCCATCGTGTCGCCCACGGCGCCGGCCGACATCCTCCAGACGAACCGCCCTGTGGTCGACCCGGGCGCGCTGCAAGGGCCCAGGGGCCTGGCGGCGGCGCGGCTGAGCGGAGCGCAGCAGCGCCTGCTGAGCGCCCTGGTCCACCAGTATCTCGACCGCCTGCCGGACGAGGTCGCCGCGATCTACCGGGAGCGCCTCGAGGGGCCGGGCCTCGCGGGCCTGCACTTCGCCTGGGCGGGAGCGACCGAGCGCGGCCGGCCTCACTACTACCGGGTGCAGGGCCCGCGGCTGCTGATCGAGTACGACAACACACAAAATGGCGCCAACCACGTCCACTCGGTCCTGCGGGACCCGCTCGGCGACTTCGGCGCCGACCTGCTGGCCCGCCATGCCGCCCAGGACGCCTAGTCGCGGCGCTGTGGTAAGAAAGCAGGCGCCTCAGGGTCATGGCGGCCGTGCCGCCGCGTGACAGGCGGATCGTCCGCGGTCGCCCGCGCGGCTCGTGGATCTTTGGCCAGTTCCGCTGGGCGCCGGTCGACTCATGGCTGCCTGGCGGGATGCCCCGGGCGCGGTCTTCCCACCGGGCGGCCCCGGCTGCGCCGTTTTGCGCTGGACCGCCACGCCTGTGATGCTGTCGCGGCTATGCGATCCAGGAGTGCAGCCGAGGTCTCAGCCAGCGCCGAGGCGCCTGGCCGGCTGGGCGTGCAGGCTTCCTGGCGCAGGCTCCTCGGCGTCGCCGCCGCCGGGCTCGCCGTCGCCGCGGTCCTGCTGGCGCTGCAGTTCATCCGCCTGGCCAGCGATCATCAGGGCAGCGACCCGACCGCCCCGTTCGTCGTCGGCGCCCGGTGGCAGCTCGACGACGAGCTGGCGGCCCGGAAGATCCCGGCGACGGTCACCACCGGGCCCGGCTATGACGGGCAGTGGTTCCTCGGGCTTGCCTACGACCCGCTGCTGCGCGACCACCTCGCCGAAGGGTTCGACATGCCGCGCTACCGGGCGCACCGCCCGCTGCTGTCGATGGCTGGGTGGGTGCTCGGCGCGGGGCAGCCGGCGGCCATCCCGGTGGCGCTGCTGGCGGTCGAGCTGCTGGCGGTCGCGCTCGGCTGCGCGGCGGCCGGGCGCGTGCTCGCCTGCTTTGGCCGCTCCCGCTGGTGGGGCCTGGGGTTCTCGCTGATCCCCGGCGTCGCCGTGGGAGTGATGTTCGGCACCGCCGAGCCGTTGGGGCTCGCCCTGGCCGTGCTCGGGCTGAGCCTTGTCCTCGAGCGCCAGCCCATAGCCGCCGGCCTGGCCTTCGCGGGCGCCGGCCTGACCAAGGAGACCTACCTCGGCTTCGCCGCCGCCGCGGCCGCCTGGCTGCTGCTGCGATCAGGGCGCGCCATCCGGGAGCGGGTCGGCTCGGCCCTGGCGGTCGCCGTGCCCGGCGTGGCCCTTCTCGCCGTGTGGTGGTGGTATGTGACGCGGATGGTGCCGTCCACCGCCCGCGACAGTGCTGGGATGCAGGCGTTGTCCAGGCCGCTGGCGGGATGGGCGCAGGTCATCGCCCAGGTCGGCGGCGGGCGGTACGTCGCGGACGCTCCGGTGGGGCCGTTCGGCCCGGCCGCGATCGTCGGCATGTTCGTGGTGCTGGCGCTGGCGGTGGTGGTGAGCCTCCGGCTGCGCACCCTGGCCGACTGGACCGGGCTGCTCATGGCCTGCTATGGCCTGTCCCTGGACGGCGGCCTGCTCGGCCGCTTCCTATCGGCCACGCGGGCGCTCGCGCCCTGCGTGCTCGCGGCGGGGCTGGCCGTGCTCGCCAGCGGCCTGCCGCGGCCGCGCCGTCGCCGCGCCGCCGAGCCGGCGGTCACGGCCGGTCCGGAGCGGGAGCCCGCCGGGCCGTCGCTGGAGTCGCTCAGTTCGCGGTGACCGCCACGGCGTGATCGAGATCCCCGACGCTCCTCTCCGGCCAGCAGACGCTGACGTTCCAGCTCGTCCGCGCTGACCACACGCCGGTTCGCAACCCCGAGGCGCGCGTCGTCATCCGGGCGTGATCTTCGGGGGGCCCTGATCGACCGTAACGCCCCGCCCACTCCCATACGCTAAATAAGTAGGCAGATGACCGGATCGGCGGCGACGGGCAGCGTCCCGGCGCCGGCGAGCGGACTTCTTTGGGGAGGGGACATGAAGCTACCAGGCAGGCGGTTTCTCCTGATCGGGGCGGTGCTGGTGGTCGTCGCGGGGCTGTCGACCTACGCCGTCGCCGCCCGCGGGCCGCTGGGGGAACGTGAGAGCCGGGAGGAGGTCGCGGCCGACCACGACGCGGGGCAGGAGGACGAGGGGAACGATTTCTTCCTCGACTCTCGCGCCCAGGCGGCCGGCGGGGCCATCGCCGCCAGTGACCTGCAGGCGGCCGCCGAGCAGGCCGACGCCATCCACGCATCGACCCTCAAGGAGCTCCCAGGCCTGCTGAACCCGCAGTGGAGCCTGGTCGGGCCGTCGAACGTCGGCGGGCGCGTCACCGACATCTCGCCGGACCCGACGCAGTCGGGCAGGGTCTTCGTCGCGGTGGCAACGGCCGGAGTGTGGAAGAGCGACGACGGCGGCGCGACCCTGAGGCAGAGCTGGCCTGACGACTTCCCGCAGGCGATCGGCGCCGTCACGGTCGATCAGAACGGGACCGTCTACGTCGGCACGGGTGAGGTCAACCCCGGTGGCGGCAGCCTGAGCTACGGCGGTGATGGCCTCTACCGCTCGACCGACCACGGCGCCACCTGGCAGCGCCTCGACCTCGGCAGCGGCGTCACCACGACCGGCGCGGTCCGGGTGGACCCGACCAACGCGAACCGGGTCTTCGTTGCGGCCGGCGGCTCGCTGTTCACCCCCGGCGGGGTCCGCGGCGTCTACCGCTCGACCGACGGCGGCACGACCTGGACAAGGGTGCTGGCGGGTGCGACCGACTTCACCGGCGCCTCCGACCTGGTCATGGACCCCACCAATCCGAGCAGGATGTTCGCCGTGATGTGGGACCACCACCGCGAGCCGCTGTGCCGCTGCTACGCGGGCGTCGGCACGGGGCTGTACCTCACCACCGACGGCGGCGACAACTGGACCCGGCTGGACAACGACCGCATCACGACCTTCACCCCCGGCGACACCATCGGCTTCGCGCAGAACGCCGACCTCCAGGCCCGGATGGGCGTCGCGATCGCGCCGTCCAACCCGAACCGCGTCTACGTCACGGTCGGCTCGTGGTCGCAGACCTCCACCGCGCAGCGGTCGTTCAGAGGCTTCTACCGCTCGGACGACGGTGGCAGCACCTTCACCACGATGACGAACGCGAGCCCGGGCGGCGACACCGTCTGGACGTCGAAGATCTGGGTCGACCCGGCGAACGCCGACCGGCTCTTCGTCGCCGGGGTCAGCCTGCGCGTGTCCTCCAACGGGGGCGCGACCTGGGCCTCCGTCCCCGGGATCCACGTCGACCACCACGCGATGGCCTGGGATCCCACCACTTCCGGTGCGACCGCCCGGGTGTACCAGGGCAACGACGGCGGCTTCTACCGCTCGACCGACAATGCCGTCAGCTTCACCGAGGGCGCGAACGAGCCCTGGACGCAGTTCTACACCGTGGACGTGGGCGAGCAGACGCCTGAGCGGGTCGTCGGCGGCTCGCAGGACAACGGCTGCCTGCGCTCGTGGAACTCGGCCGGCGTCGTGACCGGCAGCTGGGGCTCCTACGGTGGCTGCGGCGACGGCGAATACACGCTGATCGACTATACCGACCAGAACTTCGTCTACGCCTGCTCGCAGTTCGGCTCCTGCCGCCGCTCCACCAACGCCGGTAACACCAGCAGCACGATCGGGGCGACGACCTCTGACCGGCGCAACTGGGAGACGCCGCTCGTGTTCGACCCCAGCAACCCGTCGATCATGTACTACGCCGGCAACGTCCTGAACCGCACAGCGAACGCCAAGCCCAGCTCGGGCCCGCCGGTCTGGAACGCGATCAGCCCCAGCCTCAGCAACCCCGCGTCGGGCACCGATCCCGCCTATCCGTTCGGCACTATCACGACGGTCGCGGCGGCCAAGACCGACCCGGACGTCCTCTACACCGGCACCGACGACGGTCTGCTGTGGGGCACGACCGACGGGGGCGCCAACTGGACGCGCTTCACCGACCCCGCCCTGCCCGACCGCTGGGTGACGAGAGTGGCGGTCGACCCAACCGACGCCAAGGTCGTCTACGTCGCCTACTCGGGCTACCGGAACGCGGACAACAGCGCCCACGTCCTGCGCTCGTCCGACGGTGGCGCGCACTGGGTCGACATCAGCGGCAACCTGCCTGCCGCTCCGACCCAGGACGTCATCGTCGACCCGACGAACAGGAACCGGGTCTTCGTCGCCAGCGACCTGGGTGTGTTCATCGCCAACGTGGCCAAGAGCGGCTCCAAGGCGCAGGGGTCGAGCGTCACGTGGCGCCAGCTGGGCAGCGGACTGCCTGCCGCACCGGTCAACGACATCCGCTACCACCTACCGACCAACACGCTCTATGCCGCCACTTACGGCCGCAGCATCTGGAAGCTCCAGCTCGACCGCGACGACCTGGACCAGCTGGGCTGATCTGACAGGAGAGGAGGCTCTCGGGGGGAACCGGCGCCGGCTTCCCCCGACGCGCACTTGCTACCATCGGGCGCATGACGCGACGGGCATGGCTGATGTTCGCTGCGGTCTCGCTGCTCTGGGGCCTTCCCTACCTCTTGATCAAGGTCGCGGTCGCCGAGGTTCCGCCGGTGACCGTGGTGTTCACCCGCGTCGCCATGGCGGCGCTGCTGCTGTGGCCGATCGCCGCGCGGCGCGGGGCGCTGCGTGGGCTGCGCCGCCGCCTGCCGCAGCTCCTCATGCTGTCGCTGACCGAGATCACCGTCCCGTTCCTGCTGATCAGCATGGGCGAGCAGCGCATCGCCTCCTCCCTGGCGGGGCTGCTGATCGCCGCGCTGCCGCTGTTCGTGGCGCTGCTCGCCCTGCGTTTCGACGGCGCCGAGCGGGTGGGCGGGCTGCGGCTGCTCGGCCTGCTCCTCGGCATCGGCGGGGTCGCCGTGCTGCTGGGGATCGACGTCGGCGGCGACAGCGCGCAACTGCTCGGGGCCGCGCTCGTGCTGCTGGCGACGTGGTGCTACGCGATCTCCACGCTGGTGGTCAAGCGCGTCTTCAGCGACACGTCCATGCTCGGCGTGGTGACCGTCGCGACCACCATCGCGAGCCTGCTGCTGGCGCCGTTCGCCGTTGCCCTGACGCCTGCCCGCCTGCCCAGCCTCCACGTGGTCCTGGCGCTGGCCGGCCTCGGCGTGCTCTGCACCGCGGCGGCCCTGATGCTGTACTTCGCGCTGATCGTCGAGGCGGGCCCGAGCCGGGCGACCGTCATCACCTACCTCAACCCGGCCGTGGCGGTCGCGCTCGGCGCGGCCGTTCTCGGCGAGCCGCTCACCGCCACGATCATCGCCGGGTTCCTGCTGATCATCGCCGGTTCGTGGCTCTCGACACGTCCACCCGCGGCACGCGCCGCCCGCGTGGCGGCCCGCCGCTGAGCGGCGCGGCGCGGCCCTTCCAGATCGCTCCCCGGCCGAGGTGGTGCCGCCTGGCGGAGTCCACCGTCATGGCGGCGTAGAGGAGCGCGATCGGTGCGAGCGTCGGGGCGCGCAGGGGAGAGAGTCGGTACAGGCGCAGCATCGGCAGGTAGCTCGCGGACATGAGCGTCCAGCTGGCAAGACCGGCGGCCGCCGTCCAGCCCGCGGCGGCGCCTCCGCCGAGCGCCAGCGCGACCAGAGCGGCGATGGTGGCGGCTGGCGGGACCGCGTAGACAACTAGCAGTCCGGCCACTGTGCCGGCCAGCAGCGCCGGCGAGTAGCGGAGCTGGGTGTAGGCGCTGCGCGCGATCATCGACCAGAGGTCGGCGAGGCGGGGGTAGGGGCGGCGGCTGGCCACCCCGCTGGCGAGCCCGAGCCAGACCCGGCCGCCTGGCCGGCGCTTCAGCAGGCGCGCCAAGGCGATGTCGTCGATGCGCGCTCCCTTGATGCGCGCGAGGCCCCCGGCGGCCTCCAGCGCGTCGCGCCGCACCAGCATGCAGCCGCCCGCCGCCGCCGCGGTGCGGCCGTGCTGGCGGTTGACCCACCGGAACGGGTAGAGCTGGGCGAACAGGTACACGAAGGCCGGGACTACCGCGCGTTCCCAGCCGGTCTCGGCGCGCAGCAGCGCCATCTGCGAGACGAGGTCGCGGCGGTCGGCCTCGGCGGCGCCCACGAGGGCCGCCAGCGTGCCGGGCCCGTGCGCCACGTCGGCGTCGGTGAACCAGAGGTAGTCCGGGCCGCCAGCCGGGCCGCCAGCCGCACCGCCGCCGGGGGTCACGGCCCCAGCGCCCTGTGCCATCGCCCACACCTTGCCCGCCCACCCATCCGGTGGCGCCTCTCCGCGCACGACGGTGAGGACGCGCGGCGCTCCCGCGGCGAGCCGGCCGGCGATCTCCGCAGTGCCGTCGGCGCTCTGGTCGTCGACCAGCACCACGGCGAGATCGCCGGCATAGTCCTGACTGAGCAGGCTCGGCAGCGTCTCCGGCAGCAGCGCCGCCTCGTCCCGCGCGGGCACGACCGCGGCGACCCGCGGCCGCCGCCCGGTGC
>JBKPDO010000131.1:0-9985 GCA_046727955.1 bacterium
GGGGGACCGCCCCCCCCCCCGGGCGCGCGCTCCGGGCGCCGGGAATATATATCCTGGTGGGGGGCGCTCGCCCCCCCCACGGCCCCCCAAGACCCGGCCCGCTTGCGACTCAGGTAGCTCTGGCCGCTCACCTGTGAGCGAGGCGCGGTCGAGCGCGCCCTCGCCGAAGCGCGCGCGGACCGCGTCGGCCGCCCGCACCGCGGCCTCCCAGGCGGCGCCCTCCTTTCCCAGGCGGAGCTGGAGCGGCGCGCCCTCGCCCGCAAGGTTGGACACACTCACCCCGATCAGCCGCACCGGCACCCTGCCGAGGCGGAGCCTGGCGAGCAGCTCGCGGGCGACCTGGAAGATCTCGGTGTCGTTGTCGCTGGCGGCGCCGAGGGTGCGCGAGCGGGTGATGGTGCGGAAGTCGGCGAAGCGGAGCTTGAGCGTCACCGTGCGGCCCGCCAGGCCGGCGCCGCGCAGCCGGCGGCCCACCCGCACCGAGCAGCGCAGCACCTCGCGCACGAGCTGCTCGGGGTCGTCCAGGTCGCTGGCGAAGGTCTCCTCAGAGCCCACCGACTTGGCCGTCTCGAACGGCACCACGGGGCGGTCGTCCCGGCCCCAGGCAAGCTCGGCGAGCTGCGCTCCGGCGGCCGCACCGAGCACCCGCTCGAGGGTGTCCCGCGGGGTGCGCGCGACCTCGCCGACGGTGCGCAGTCCATAGCGTGCCAGGGTGGTGACAGCGGCCGGGCCGACGCCCCACAGCGCCTCCGCCGGCAGCGGGTGCAGGAATTCGAGCGCGCGGCTCGGCGGCACCGCCAGGAGCCCGTCGGGCTTGCCGCGGGTCGAGGCGAGCTTGGCCAGGAATTTGTTGCCGGCCACGCCCACGGTCAGCGCGAGCCCGATCTCGTCGCGCACCTGCGCGCGCAGCCGCCGGGCGATCTCGATCGCCCCGCCGAGCAGCCGGCGCGCGCCGCGGACGTCGAGGAACGCCTCGTCGAGGGCGAGCGGCTCGACCAGCGGGGTGATCATTTCAAAGATCTGGAGCACCTGCTTGGAGTGGCGGCGGTAGGCGGCGAAGTCGGGTGGGATGGCCACCGCCTGCGGGCACAGCCTCCTAGCCTGCGCCATCGGCATGGCGTTGCGGCAGCCGTACGCCCGCGCCTGGTAGGAGGCGCTGGTCACGACCCCGCGGTTGCCGGTGCCGCCGACCAGCAGCGGCCGGTCGCGCAGGCTCGGGTCCTTGAGCACCTCGACGCTGGCGTAGAAGGCGTCGAGGTCGGCGTGGAGGACGTGCAGGCCCTGGTCGTCAGAAGGGCCGATGGGCAGGCCCCCGACCACGACCTCGCCGGTCGGCCGCACTCGCTCGACCCGCTTCCCCACTGGCCTCGGCCGCCGGGCCGCCGGCAGGCGCTCGCGCTCTCCCATGACCTCCCAACTGTGCGGAGGAACGGGTGTTCGGGTCAAGCGAGCGGGCGTGGCCGTGAACCGGGTAGGATCGCGCGGTCGTGGCGGCCCCGGTGCGGGCCGCCCTGGAAGCAGTTGGAGGAGGTGCCTGACCCTGTCCCGCCGGGCCAGCCTCGCCCTGCCGCTCGCCCTCGCGCTGGCCCTGGTGGGCGGCGCCTGCTCCGTCCAGCAACGTTCGGGGGTGGCGACCCCGGCCGCCTCCACCCGAGCGGGCGCCGGGCCGGCCACCTCCAAGCCAGCGGGGACCTGGTCCACCCGGGTGACCCGGCCGGCCACCTCCACCTCGACCACCGGACGCAAGGCTGCCGGTTACGTCTTCCCGGTGCCGCAGTCGGCGGGCTGCAAGGTCAGCTACGGGCATTTCCACCATGACTACCCGGCCACCGACATCTTCACCAGCCGCGGCTGCCGCTTCGTGGCGCCCACCGACGGCACCGTGACGGAGGTCTCCCGGGTCGACCGCTGGGACTCGTCCAGCGACCGCGGCGCCGACCGCGGCGGCCGCTCGGTGGCGATGGTCGGGACCGACGGGGTGCGCTACTACGGGTCGCACCTGGAGCGGGTGGCCGCCGACATCGCCCCGGGCGCGCGGGTGCGGGCCGGTCAGCTCCTCGGCCTGATCGACAATTCCGGCGACGCCCGCTTTACCGCGACCCACCTGCATTTCGGCATCTCCTGGCCGACCCGCGACGGGATCTGGTGGGTGCGCCGGGGCATCGTGTACCCATGGCCCTACCTCGATTCCTGGCGCGCGGGCGGCAACCGCTCCCCCGCAGCCGCCGTCCGCGCCGCCCTGGCCCAGGCCGGCACCCCCGAGCCGCCCTGCCGCTCCGGCTGCTGACACCCCCGCGGGGCGCCTGCCCACCGGGCGGCCACCTAGGGCAAGCCATCGGGGCCGGCCACCTGGGGCGCCGTCCCTGGCCGGCCACCAGGGCTGGCCACCTGGGCGGTTTCGGTGGTTTGGCCCCGCCAGTGGCGGCCGACCTTGCCGCGCGGCGACGGTCAGGAGACGAGCTGGGAACGCCAGCTGTGGCCACCGTCCGTGGTGGCCAGGATCACTGCGTGGCCGGCGGCGTCGCTGCCGACCACCCACCCGCGCGTGGCGCTGGCGAAGCTCGCCGAGAGGGGGTTGAGCAGGGTGGCACCAGGGACGTCGGGCAGCCGCCGCACCTGCCCGCCGCTGACCATGGCCGCGCCGACCGCGTCGGCCGGCGGCGTCGGGCTGAGCACGAACGCCCGCCCCGGGTCGATCACCGAGAACGGGCCAGGGTAGGAGCCCGGCCCGGCCGGCAGCGGCAGCACCTGGCCCAGCGTGCCCTGCTCGGCCAGCACGCCGCGCCAGTGCGCGCCGCCGTCGCCGCTGGTGTAAAGCGCGTAGGGGACGTGCCCGGCCGCGGCGCCGCCGCCGCTGAAGCGCACCCAGGCCGCTCCAGGCGCCGCGCACTGCAGCTCGGCGAGATACCCCGGCCCACCGGCCGGCACCGGCAGCGTGAAGCTCGGCCGCCGCCCCCAGCTCAGCCCGCCGTTGGTCGAGCGCCACACGCTCCTGCCGCTCGCCAGCCAGCCGTCAGCCCGAGAGGTGAAGCAGACCGACTGCGGCGGCGCCGGCGCGGCCAGCACTGACCAGGTCCGCCCGCCGTCGCTGGTATGAACCAGCGTGGTGGCGCCCTGCGGCAGCATCGGCCCCTCGCCCGCTTGGTCGCTCCCCCCGGCCACACCCCAACCCTCGCCACGGCCGGAGAAATGCACGCGGCGCAGCGGGCCCGACCGGGGCTGGCCAAGCGTCCGCCAGTGCTGACCCCCGTCGACCGTGCCCAGCAGGATGCCGTCGCCGAGCGCCCAGCCGCTCGAGCTGCTGGAGAAGTCGACGTCGCGGAGGACGCCGGAGCCGCGCCAGACCCGCCCCCAGGTGCGCCCGCCGTCGCTGGTGGCCAGGATGGTCCCCTTGCCGACTGCCCAGCCGCTGCCGGTCCCGCCGACGAACTGGACCGCGTGCAGTCGCTCGATCTTGCCGAGCGGCAGCGTGGTGGCCGGTGCCGCCGCGGTGGACGGCGGAGCGGTCGCGCTCGAGCCCGGACCGCTGCTGGGCGCCGGCAGCGTCGTCGGGGCCCCCGGGCCGCTGCTGGCCGGGCCGATGGTGAGGGGGGACGGCTCCTGGCGCCCGGCGAGGCCCGCCCCCACCCCGGCCGCGGCGGCCAGTGCCAGGACCACCGCGAGCACGGTGCCGCCGACCAGGCGGCGGTGCCGCCGGCGGCCGCGCTCGCGGACCAGCCGAGGATCGGGAGGCTCGACACCCTGGGCCACCGGCCCGGCGAGCGAGCGGAGCCCCTCCCGCAGCTCGTCGTCACGCATGCCGGACCTCCCCGGAGACCGTCCCGCCCAGCTCGCGCTCGAGCGCGGCGCGGGCTCTGAACAGGCGACCCTTGACCGTGCCGACCGGGATCCTCAGCACGCGCGCCATCTCCTCCACCGGCAGCTCGGCGAGGTAGTGCAGCACCAGCACCTCGCGGTGCCGCCGCCGCAGCCGCCGCAACGCCTGGGCCAGGACGACGGTGTCCTCCCCGGGCGGCGGCACCGGCGCGGGCGGACCGATCCTGCGGTAGGCGACCAGCTTGCGGCGGGCGCGCCGCAGCGAGCTGGCCGCGAGGTTGAGGGCCACCCGGCGCACCCACGCGTCCGGGTGGTCGTAGTCCCGCAGACGATCCCAGCGCACGGACGCTCGCGCGAACGCCTCCTGCACGGCGTCCTCGGCGTCAGCGAGGCATCCCACCACGCGATAGAGCTCGGCGACCAGCCGCCCGTAGTTCCGCAGATAGTAGTCATCGAACCCGTCGTCCCCAGTCACCTGGCCTCCGTAAGGTTCATGAGCGCTGGGTTCATGAGCGCTCGCCCCAGACACGCTCGAGCCCGCCCGCCGGTTCGCCTCACTCCCGAATCTTCCCTCCGGGAGCCCTTGAAAAAATTTCATTCAGCGTAGACTTCTGCTGCCGAGTAGTTCAACAGAACGTGAATTCCTGGTCGGACGGGAGGTCGGCATGCTTGCCATGGCCCTCAAGGAGCTCCGCCAGTTACGGTGCGACCGCCGCACGGCAGCGCTGATGATCGGCCCCCCCTGCTGTTGCTGGTGGTCTTCGGCTACGCCGCCAGCTTCGACGTGAGCTCGCTCAAGACGATCGTGGTCGACCCCGGCGCGAGCCAGGTGGCGGCGGCCGTGCCCGCGCAGTTCGACGTGGTCGCGGCGGTGACCGACGGCGACCCGGAGCGCACCGGCGAGCGGCTCGCCAGCCTGCTGCTGTTGCTGTGGGACAACGCCGAGACGCGCAGCCCGCTGCTGGGGCTGGTGCGCTCGGCCGTCTCCAACGAGCAGGCGGCCACGATGCTGCGCGAGTTCCTCACCGCGGCGATCTTCACCCGGGTGGCCAAGGAGCTCGGCATGCCGGACGCGCCGCTGCGCGCGAGCCTGGTCGCCTCCCAGATCATGGGCCTGGTGATCGGCCGCTACGTCGTCCGCATCGAGCCGCTGGCCTCCGCCCCCGAAAGACTCTGGTCCCCGCTCTCGCCGGGACCATCCAGCGCTACCTCACCGGCGACATCGGGCGGTGAGCATCCCTTTACCAGCGCTACCGCGCCTGCTCCTCGTCCAGGCTCGGGAAGGTGCCGGTGGGTGCCTCGACGACGGCCATCTCGGCGGCCGACTCCGACGGCGCCTCCCGGGAGGCGAGCGCCCGCAGGGCGGCCTCGTCGCCGACGTCCCGGCCGGCCTGCTCCGACAGCAGCCAGCGGACCTCGAGCAGGTCGCAGTACGCCTGGATCGGGTCGACGCTCGGCCCGACGACCGCTGCCGCCTTGGCCACCCCCGGCCGAAAGGACTCCGCCAGCCAGCGTGCGCCGATCACGTCGTCGCCCGCCTCGCCGGGCCGCTCGCGATCCAGCCTGGCCTGGTAGGCACGCAGGTCGTTGAGCAGCACGGTCGCCTGCCCCTCCCCTACCTCGAGCCCGGTCAGCTCGTCCAGCTGCTCGGCGTGGAAGCGGCGGTTGGCCACCGCGACCTTGAGGCGCAGCCGGCTGCGGTCCTTGTCGACCGGCTCCAGCTCCAGCTCGTCCACGGCGAAGCCGAGGTCGTTCAGCCGCCGCACCCGCCCGGCCACCTTGTAGCGCTCGTCCAGACCGAAGGTCTCCTCCAGCGTCAGCTCCTCCCACAGCTGCCGGTAGCCGCTGGCCGCGCTCTGGGCGGCGGCCAGGTGCTCGTCGACCTCCTCGCTGGGAGCGCCCAGCGCCACCGCCAGGTCGAGCAGGTCACCGGTGACGTTATCGACCAGGATCCCCAGGTCGAGCTCGCGCTGGCCATCGGACAGGTGCGGGTGCACCTCGCTGGTCTCCGCGTCCACCAGGAACGCCTGCAGCGCCTGGCCGTCGCGTTTGAACAGCGTGTTCGCCAGCGAGCAGTCACCCCAGAAAACGCCGGCGCGGTGCAGGTCCACCAGCAGGCTGGCCATCGCGTCCAGCAGCCGCTCCCGGTGCTTGCCGCGCTGCGGCAGACGCCGGAACAGCCGCCGGTACTGCCACGAGTGCTCCAGGAACTCCGTCACCAGGATCGAGTTGCCGCCCTCTGGCTGCTCGACCACGCCCACCGCCTCCACCGCCGGCAGCTCGCGCGCCTCGAGGTCCCGCAGCACCCGGTACTCCTTGGCCGCCGCGCGGCTGGGCAGCTCCTTCAGCGCGTAGAGCACGCCGTCCGCCTGCACGAAGCGGACGGTGTGGCGGCTCGGGCCGACGAGGATCTGGCGCAGGTCGGCCGCTTCCGGCCGCCAGGTCTCCAGCGGCTCCATCCAGGGCAGGCTCAGCAGGCGGGGCGACGCCCGGCGCAGTCGGATCGAGAGATCGGCCATGCGTCAAAGGTTACTTCCCCCAAAGGCCGGATCGCGGCAGAATCGTGACCTTTGAAGAGGAGAGTGTCGTCGGAAGCACGAGACATCGATGCGAAAGGAGCCTATCCTCGCGTGGTCATGCTCGAAGCGATCAGACAGCCCAGCGATCTGCGGGCGTTGCGCGGCGACCAGCTGGTGGAGCTCGCCGCGGAGATTCGGGACTTCCTCGTCCGGGCGTGCGCGCCCCACGGCGGTCACCTGGGACCCAACCTAGGCGTCGTCGAGCTCACCATCGCGCTGCACCGCGCCTTCGACTCGCCGGTGGACCGGATCGTCTGGGACACGGGCCATCAGGCCTACGTGCACAAGATCCTCACCGGGCGGCAGGCGGACTTCGCCACCCTGCGGACCATGGGCGGCCTCTCCGGCTATCCGTCGCGCAGCGAGAGCCCGCACGACGTGATCGAGAACTCCCACGCCTCCACCGCGCTCGGCTACGCCCTCGGCCTGGCCGAGGCGGGCCGCGCCGGCCGGGGCAAGGGCCGCGTCGTGGCGGTGGTCGGGGACGGCTCGCTCACCGGAGGCGTCGCGCTCGAGGCGCTTAACGTCATCGGTGAGCGCAAGCCGAACCTGCTGGTGATCCTCAATGACAACGGCCGCTCCTACCAGCCGACGGTCGGCGGGCTGGCCGGCCACCTCGCCCCCCTGCGGCTGCACCCCGGCTACGAGGCCTTCAAGAAGGGTGTGGAGGTAGCGCTCGGCGGCGTGCCGCTGGTCGGCGAGGGCATGCTCGAGGCGGCCAAGCGCGTGAAGGAGGGCGCCAAGGCCCTGGTCGCCGAGCGGGTCGTCTTCGAGGACCTCGGCTGGCAGTACGCCGGCCCGGTCGATGGCTACGACATCGCCGCCCTCGAGCGCGCGCTCGACCACGTCAAGCGCGTCCCCGGCCCGGTGATCCTGCACGTGATCACCGAGAAGGGGCGCGGCTACGCGCCGTCGGAGCAGCACGAGGAGGAGAAGCACCACTCCGTCCAGCCGTTCGACCCGGCCACCGGCAAGGCGCTGCCGAAGTCGAGCGACGAGGTGCAGTTCACCGAGGTGTTCGGGCAGGCTCTGCTCCAGGAGGCGCGCCGCCACCCAGAGCTGGTCGCCATCTCCGCGGCGATGCTCAGCCCCACCAAGCTGACGATCATGGCGCGCGAGTTCCCCGAGCGCGTCTACGACGTCGGCATCGCCGAGCAGGTGGGGGTCACCATGGCCGCCGGCATGGCCATGCGCGGCCTGCGCCCGGTGTGCGCCATCTACTCGACCTTCCTGCAGCGCGCCTTCGATCAGATAGTGATGGACGTCAGCCTGCACAAGCTGCCGGTCATCTTCGCCATCGACCGCGCCGGCATCACCGGCGACGACGGGCCCTCCCACCACGGCGTCTTCGACCTCACCTACCTGCGGCAGATCCCCGGCATGGTGATCGCCTCGCCGCGGGACGGGAACGAGCTGCGCCGCGCGCTGGCGACCGCCGTGTCCTACACCGGCGGCCCCTTCGCGATCCGCTTCCCCAGGGCCACCACGCCGAGGGTCGACCTGTCCGAGCCGGTCCGCAGGCTCCGGGTCGGCAACTGGGAGGTCCGCTCGCGGGGCTCGGACGTGCTCCTGCTCGGGCTCGGCAAGCTGCACGGCGCCTGCGAGCAGGCGGCGGGCCTGCTGCGGCAGGAGGGCATCAGCGTCACCCTGGTCGACCCGCGCTGGGTCAAGCCGCTCGACCAGCGGCTGGCCTCGGTGGCCGCGTCCCACCGGCTGGTGGTCACGGTCGAGGACAACGTGCTCGCGGGCGGCTTCGGCAGCGCCGTCGCCGAGGTGCTGGCCGACGAGGAGAGCCACACCCCGCTGCTGCGCCTGGGCCTGCCCGACCAGTTCCTGCAGCACGGCAAGCGCGACGCACTGCTGGCCGAGCTCGGGCTGGACGCCGTCGGGATCGCCGAGCGGGTGCGCAAGCGCCTCCACCGCCTGGAGCAGCACGGGTGATGATGCGGGGGGCCCCTGGCCCCCCGCAGACCCCCAAAGCGGTGAGGGCTCCGCCCTCGAAACTTGACTCGGGTGATGCGGGGCCCCTGGCCCCCCGCAGACCCCCCAAAGCGGTGAGGGCTCCGCCCTCAATCTGACTCGTTGACCGTGCCGTCAGCCGCCCCGGTGACCGAAGTTCATGCCCGCGAACATCGTCTCGGTCTGCTCCATCGCCTTGACCACCTCGGCCAGGTCCTGCGCGACCTCGGTGTCGCGCTGCGGGAACAGGTACTGGTTCAGCGGCTCGTTGGAGCCGACCTGCAGGCCGTACTCGTCCATGTACTCCCCGATGGCAAACTCCCAGGTGAACAGGGCCGGCTCGTCCTCGGCGAAGGGGACGTGCAGCCAGTAGGTCAGGTACCGGTTGCGGGGGAGGGAGAAGGTCCTGGTGCCGTCCCGCCGCTGCTGGCCGGGGCGGAACCCCACCAGCTTGAGATCGTCGTCGAAGGACATGTGCAGCATTGTGCGGCCCACGGGCATGCCCGCGCCAAGTAGACGCGCCAAGTAGAATCAGCTGCTGACCGGCGAGCCGCCGGACCTGATCCGCACCTGGGACCGCACGTGGCCGAGCACTCCACCGACGTCGACCGCTTCGTTGGCCGCAGCCTGAGCCGGCGCCGCTACGCGGTGGTCGCGCGCATCGCCCGGGGCGGGATGGCCACCGTCTACCGGGCGCACGACCGCCAGCTCGACCGCGTGGTCGCGGTCAAGGTGCCGCGCCCCGAGTTCGCCCGCGACCGCGCCTTCTGCGAGCAGTTCCGGCGCGAGGCGCGCGCCGCCGCCCGGCTGGCCCACCCCAACGTGGTCGCGGTCCACGACTCCGGCGAGGAGCGCGGCCTGCCCTGGATCGTGATGGAGTACGTCGACGGGCAGACCCTGCGCGCCTTGCTGGAGGCGCGCGGCCGCCTCGACCTGGAGACCACCGCCGAGCTGCTCGGCGAGGTGGCCGACGCGCTCGACCACGCCCACCGCCACGGCATCGCCCACCTCGACGTGAAGCCGGAGAACGTGCTGATCACCACCGACTCGGTCAAAGTGGCCGATTTCGGCCTGGCGCGGGCGGCGCAGGGCGCCCGCGACCACGCCCTGGCCGGGACCGCCCAGTACTGCGCCCCAGAGGTGCTGCGGGGCGGCGCCGTCGACGGCCGCGCCGACGTCTACTCCCTCGGCGTGGTCGCCTACGAGTGCCTCACCGGCCGTGCGCCGTTCGGTGGCGCCGACGTCGGCCAGGTCACCTGGCAGGTGCTCCACGGCCGGGTGCCCGCCCCGTCGCGCCTGGTGCAGAGCATCCCGGAGCTGGCGGACGCCGCCGTCTGGCGGGCCACGGAGCCGGACCCGGCGCGGCGCTTCGGCCGCGCCTCGGAGCTGGCCGCCGCCATCGGCGCTCCGCGCCGCCGGGTCGACCAGGCACTGCTCGCCGCCTCGCCGCTGCTCCCGTCCCCGGCGCCGCCCCCCGCCAGGCTCGACACGGTCGTGGCGCCGGCGGCCCGCATGGACACCACCATAGGGGTCGCCGCCGCTCGCGCGCCCAGCTCGGCGGGATGGCCTGCCGTGGACGGACGCCGCGCCCCCTCCCGGCCGACCACCGGGCAGGTGCCGAGGCCCCGGCC
>JBKPDO010000132.1:0-23239 GCA_046727955.1 bacterium
GCCCCACACCACCGGCCGCGCCGGGCCGGGTGGCGACGGCCGCGCCGGGCTGGGTGGCGACGGCCGCGCAGGGTCCGGTGGCGACGACGGCGCCGGGCCTCGCGATGACGGCGTGGCGGCGCCGGACAGGGCCGGTGACCCGGCATGACCGACCTCCTCGCCCCCCACGCCACCCCCGACGAGCGGGTCACCGAGGGCAGCCTGCGTCCGCGCCGCCTGGAGGAGTTCGTCGGACAGTCCCGCACCCGCGAGCAGCTCGCGGTCGTGCTCGAGTCCGCCCGGCGTCGCGGGGCCCCGCCAGACCACCTGCTGTTCTCCGGGCCGCCCGGTCTAGGCAAGACCAGCCTCGCGGCGATCGTCGCCAACGAGCTCGAGGCCGGCTTCCGCGTCACCTCGGGCCCCGCGCTCGAGCGCGCCGGAGACCTGGCCGCGATCCTCACCGGCCTCGAGCCCGGCGACGTGCTGTTCGTGGACGAGGTCCACCGCCTGCCCCGCGCCGTCGAGGAGGTCCTCTACCCCGCCATGGAGGACTTCCAGATCGACGTCGTGCTCGGCAAGGGGCCGGGCGCGCGCAGCCTGCGGCTCGACCTGCCACGCTTCACCCTGGTCGCCGCGACCACCCGGACCGGCCTGATCACCTCGCCGCTGCGCGACCGCTTCGGCTTCTCCGCCCGGCTCGACTTCTACCGAGCGGAGGAGCTGCGGTCGATCGTGATCCGGTCGGCCGCGATCCTCGGGGTCCAGATCGACACCGACGGCGCGGAGGTACTGGCGCGCCGCTCGCGCGGCACCCCGCGGATCGCGAACCGTCTGCTGCGCCGGGTGCGCGACTTCGCGGAGGTGCGCGGCAGCGGCCGGATCGACGCCGCCGTCGCCGGGCAGGCGCTGGAGCTGTTCGAGGTCGACCCGCTCGGCCTCGACAAGCTGGACTTGGCGCTGCTCAAGGTGCTCTGCGAGCGCTATGGCGGTCAGGCGGTCGGGCTCGCCACGCTGGCGGTGTCTGTCGGCGAAGAGCCGGACACGGTCGAGGACGTGGCCGAGCCCTACCTGATCCAGCTCGGCTTTCTGCAGCGCACGCCGCGTGGCCGGGTCGCCAGTGCGGCCGCGTTCGAGCATCTCGGCCTGAGCCCGCCCCGCGATGCGCCGGGGCCGCCGCGGGGAAACCTCCCCGAGCGCACCCTGCTCGACGACGTGTAACGCGGGGCCTCGGCTCCGGCCCTCCGTGGGTCCATCGGAAACCGCAGCTCAGATAGGGTCCTGGCGAACGAGGCAAGTTGACCCACCTGCCATCCGTGCCTACGATTGCGCCGGTGTCACGGCCAGGCGGCCGTGGCATTGCTGACGTGCGATCCACCCGCCGCAACTCGCGGTGGGATGCTAGCCCGTGAACTGCTCGGGCTTCTCGGAGGTCCTCTAACGATGAGTACCGGTGCTGCTCAGATCTTCTTTCTTCTGCTGCTCGTTGCGTTCTTCTACTTCCTGATCGTGCGCCCGCAGCGTACCCGCATGCGCGCGCAGCAAGAACTGCAGTCGTCGTTGGAGCTCGGCGACGAGATCGTCACCTTCGCCGGCTTCTTCGGCACGATCCGGCGGTTCGACGGTGACGTGGTGACCATCGAGCTGTCGCCCGGCGTCGAGGCACGCCTCAACCGTCGCGCAATCTCGGGAAAGGTGAGCCGGCCGACGGACGACTCGGACCAGTCATATGATCCGGACGAGCCTGATGAACCGGAGGCCACCCAGCAGTGACCGACCCCGAGCGTCAGGCCGGCGAGCGTCAGGCCGGCGAGCGTCAGGCCGGCGAGCGTCAGCCTGACGAGAGACAGGCCGAGCGTCAGGCCGGCGAGCGTCAGGCCGGCGAGCGTCAGGCCGGTGAGCCGGGACGCCGTGCCGGCGCCACGGCCGGGCTCGAGGGATCCCAGGACCGGCGGCAACCGCCGGGCCAGCTCCTCCTGCTCGACGAGATCGCGAGCAACAAGGTCGTGCAGACCTATCTCGCTCTCGCCGACCAGTTCACCGCCCAGCTCGGCTACACCGAGCATGGCTTCCGCCACGCCAACCTGGTGGGCCGCATCGCCTTCAACATCCTCGACCGGCTCGGCCACGACCGGCACGTCGCCGAGCTGGCCGCCGTGGCCGGACACCTGCACGACGTCGGCAACGTCATCAGCCGCCACAACCATCCGCAGTCCTCCGCGCTCATCGCCATGCCGATCCTGGCGGAGGTGGGATTGGCCACCGAGGACATCGGCCTGGTGATCGGGGCGATCGGCAACCACGAGGAGGAGCTGGGCCACGCCGTCTCGCCGGTGGCAGCCGCGGTGGTGATCGCGGACAAGTCCGACGTCCACCGCTCTCGCGTGCGCAAGGACGCGCAGGTGAAGTTCGACATCCACGACCGGGTGAACTTCTCCGCCACGCACTCTTTCGTCCGTGTCGATGCGGATCAGCGAACAGTGACGCTGGAGCTAGAGATCGACACCGAGGTCTCCGATATCCTCGAGTACTTCGAGATCTTCCTGACCCGGATGATGATGTGCCGCCGGGCAGCGGAAGGCCTCGGCTGCAAGTTCCGCATGACCGTCAACGGCCAATCCCTACTGTGACGACCAAGGTGATCTCTCCGACCCGCCCGACCATGGCACAGGCGCTCTTGGGGGGCCGTGGGGGGAGCTCGCTCCCCCCACAATGGGAAGATGACCAAGGGTTGGTAGTCTAGCTGCGACGTCTCGACAGAAGCCCAAACCAACAGAAGCCCAAACCAACAGAAGCCCAAACCAAAGGACAAGGCAAGTGCCAGGAACCCGTCGGCTGGTCGTCCCCCTGGTCGCCGTGGCGGTGGTGATCGCCGCCATCTGGGGCGCGATCTTCGCGTTCAACATCAAGCCCAGGCTCGGGCTGGACCTGCGCGGTGGGACCAGCGTCACCTTCCAGCCGCACAACCCCAACGGCAGCCAGCCCACCAAGCAGCAGATCGACACCACCCTCGACATCATCCGCAACCGCGTGAACTCCAAGGGCGTCGCGGAATCCGAGGTCTCCGCCGAGGGCAACAACATCGTGGTGTCCATCCCGGACGTGAAGAACTCCGACGATGTCATCCGGGCCGTCGGCACCACCGCGCAGCTGCAGTTCCGGCCGGTGCTCGCCGAGGTCACCGCCAGCGACCCCAAGTACAAGCAGGCGCCGTTCAACAAGGTCGACTGCGCCAACCAGGCGACCTGGCTGGGCAAGGACAAGCCCGGCGAGCAGACGGTGCTCTGCTCCGCCGAGAGCGGGCAGCAGCGCCCGGCGGCGAACGCCACCAAGCTGCAGATGGGACCGGTGGCGCTTGGCGGTACCGACGTCGCCGGCGCCGCCGCGCAGCTGCAGACGACTGGTGGGCAGAACAGCGTCGCGACCGGCCAGTGGGAGACCAAGCTGGACTTCTCGGGCGCGGGCGCCCGCAGGTTCGAGGACCTGACCGGCAAGGCCGCCTGCAACCCCAGCGGTGACCCCAAGCGCGAGATCGCGATCACCCTCGACTCGGTCGTCATCAACCACCCGCCGGTGGCCGAGGACTCAAGCATCAGCTGCGGCCACGGCATCCCGGGCGGCAACGGGGCCGTGATCCAGGGGCAGACCGAGGCAGAGGCCAAGTTCCTCGCCCCGCTGATCTCGACCGGCGCGCTGCCGCTGACACTCGAGAACATCGACCAGAACACCGTGAGCGCGACGCTCGGCGCCGACTCGCTGCGCGCCGGCCTCATCGCCGGCATCCTCGGCCTGGCCATCACCTTCGTGTACGTGGCGCTGTACTACCGCGGCCTCGGCCTGGTCATCTGGATGGGCCTGCTGATCGCGGCCGCGCTCAACGTCGGCATCGTGCTGATCATGGGCAAGGCCATCGGCTTCACCCTGACGCTGGCCGGGATCGCCGGGCTGATCGTGGCCATCGGCATCTCCGCCGACTCCTATGTGGTGTTCTTCGAACGCCTGAAAGACGAGGTGCGCGAGGGCAGGACCCTGCGCACCTCGGTCGACCGCGGCTGGGCCCGCTCGTTCCACACCCTGGTGTCGGCCAACAGCGTGTCGTTCCTGGCGGCGCTGATCCTCTACCTGTTCGCCATCGGGCCCGTCCGCGGGTTCGCCTTCACGCTCGGTCTCGCCACCCTGATCGACTTCTTCGCGGCCTGGTTCTTCGGCCGTCCCGCGGTGAGCCTGCTCACCCGAACGCGCCTGTTCCAGGAGGGGCGGTTCGTCGGGATCCGCGCCGCGGTCTAGGCCTGAATACCTGAGGAGGAGCTCACCCTCGTGTCCATCGCCAGTCGCCTGTACCACGGGGAGATCAGCGTCGACTACGTCGGCCGCTGGCGCACGTGGTTCCTGATCTCGGGCCTGGCCATGCTGATCTCGGTGGCCGCCCTGTTCTACCCCGGCCTCCAGTTCGGCATCGACTTCAAGGGCGGTGGCGTCTTCACCGTCCAGCCCGCCACGGCCGTTACGCAGGGCCAGGTCTCGAACGCGCTCGGCCCCGTCGCCAAGGTGGTCCAGCTCACCACCGGGAAGGCCGGCGAGCACGGCCAGGTGATCGTCCAGACCGAGTCGCTCACCTCGGCCCAGATCGCCGACGTGCGCGCCAAGCTCGCCCGGGTCACCGGGGTCCAGCCGAGCCAGGTCTCCAACAGCGTGGTCGGCTCCAAGTGGGGCAGCACGGTAACCCGCAAGGCCCTCATCGCCTTGGCGGTGTTCCTGGGGGCGATCATCCTCTACGTGTCGCTGCGGTTCGACTTCAAGATGGCCGTGGCGGCGATCATCGCCCTGGTCCACGACCTGCTGATCACCGCCGGCGTGTACGCCCTGGCGCGCTTCGAGGTCACCCCGGCCACTGTCATCGGCCTGCTCACCATCCTGGGCTATTCGCTCTACGACACCGTGGTCGTCTTCGACAAGGTCCGCGAGAACACCGGCGCGCTGAGCTCGATGTCGCGCATCACCTACTCGGACGCGGCCAATCGGGCCGTCAACCAGACCCTGGTCCGCTCGCTGAACACCTCGCTGACCTCGCTGCTGCCGATCGGCTCGCTGCTCGTCGTCGGCGCCTTCTGGCTCGGCGCGGAGACCATCAAGGACCTGGCGCTGGCTCTGTTCGTCGGCGTCGCCGCCGGGACCTATTCGTCGATCTTCATCGCCACGCCGTTCCTGGCGCTGTGGAAGGAGACCGAGCCGCGCAACCGCCAGCTCCGCGCGCGGGTGGCGAGGCTCGCCACGGTCGGGGCGGCGGGCACCGAGCCACGCGCCAAGGAGCCGCGGACCAGGAGGGCGCTGCCGCAGTCCCAGCAGGGCCTGGCGGCCCCGGCCCCGACCGGCGGCCGCTCTCGCGGTCCGCGCCATGACGACTACCGCCTAGTGCCCGACGATGCCGAGGCGGCGCTCGCCGATGGGCAGGACGGCGTGCAGCTCGAGCCGGACGAGGAGGAGCTGGAGCCGCAGCCGGTCGAGGAGCCCGCGGCGGCGGTGCCGGCACAGCGCAGCCAGACCCAGAAGCCGCGTCAGGGCCAGCAGCGGCGCAAATCCTCCGGGCGCGGGCGCCAGCCGTCACGCTCCTCCAAGCGCCGCCGCCGTTGAGCCAGCCGTTGTCCTGAAGGAGAGGACCTGAAGTGCCGATCAACACCGACCGCCTGCGCAAGCTGATCCGCGACGTACCCGATTTCCCGCAGGAAGGGGTGATCTTCAAGGACATCACCCCGCTGCTGGCCGACCAGGTGGCGTTCTCGTCGGTGATCGACGAGACGGTCGTCCACTTCGGTCGGGGGACCGTCGACAAGGTGGTCGGCATCGAGGCGCGGGGGTTCATCCTCGCCTCGCCCGTCGCCTACCACTTCGGCGCCGGGTTCGTGCCGGTGCGCAAGGCGGGCAAGCTGCCGGCGGCGGTGGAGTCCGAGGAATACACCCTTGAGTACGGGACCGCCACTCTCGAGATCCACGCCGACGCGATCTCGACGGGGGAGCGAGTGCTGATCGTCGACGACGTGCTCGCGACCGGCGGTACCGCGCGCGCCACCGCACGGTTGGTCGAGCGCCTGGGTGGGAAGGTGATCGGCATCGCCACGCTGATCGAGCTGGGTTTCCTCGGCGGTCGCAAACAGATCGAAGGGTACGAGTTTTTCAGCCTGATCACCTACTGAATCAAGGTCGACAGGCTCGTGGAGGCGACCTGCCGGCACGGGTCCAGCCGGCCATCCGCGCCACTAGGGCGTATTCGGTATTGGGCCTACGCCTTTGCCCGTATTGGCCCCCCAATCGCGGCAATCACGGCCCCACCTGGGGTACTTTGTTTCCTGATGGCGGATGCCCCGGGTCAGACCATGATGGCGGCAGGAACGAACGTGGAACGTAGGTGGGCCGATGGCGCAGCAGCACCCCGCAGCGGTCCCCAATGGGCTGGCGGTTGATCGCGAGCCCCCTGCCGTGCCGGCTGCGCCCGGTCGCAACAGCGCCGCCGACGACCCCGCCGGCGGCCTCGCGGCCACGCGGCTGCGCCCCTACGACGCTGAGCCGCCGCCAGAGCCTGACGTGGAGCCGTTGCTCCGCAAGATGAAGCACCGCAATCCCAAGGCCGATCTGGTGCTCGTCCGCCGCGCCTACGAGGTGGCCAAGGCGCGCCATGGGGAGCAGGTGCGAAAGTCCGGCCTTCCGTTCATCGCCCACCCGTTCGGCGTCGCCATGATCGTGGCGGACCTCGGCCTGGACGCCACCTCGATCATCGCGGCGCTGGTCCACGACGTGGTCGAGGACACGTCCATGACCCTGGACGAGGTCGAGGCCCAGTTCGGGCCCGAGGTGGGCAAGATCACCGACGGGCTCACCAAGCTGGACCGGATCGGCTTCGAGACGCGCGAGGCCGCCCAGGCCGAGACCATCCGCAAGATGGTCATCGCCATGGCGCGCGACATCCGCGTACTGCTCATCAAGCTCGCCGACCGCCTCCACAACATGCGCGACATCGGCTACCTGCCGCGCGAGAAGCAGGAGCGCAAGGCGCGGGAGACGCTGGAGATCTACGCGCCGCTGGCCAACCGGCTCGGCATGCACCAGCTCAAGTGGGAGCTCGAGGACCTCGCCTTCGCCGCGCTCTTCCCGAAGCGCTACGAAGAGATCGTGCGCATGACCACCGACCGGCAGCCCGAGCGCGAGGTGTACCTCGCCAACGTGATCGAGCAGGTGAACGCCCAGCTCAGGACGCTGAAGATCCGTGCGGAGATCACCGGTCGGCCGAAGCACTACTACTCGATCTACGAGAAGATGGTGCTGCGCGGCAAGGACTTCTCCGACATCTTCGACCTGGTGGGGGTGCGCATCCTCACCGACTCGATCAAGGACTGCTACGCGGCGCTCGGGCAGGTCCATGCGCTCTGGAAGCCAGTGCCGGGGCGCTTCAAGGACTACATCGCGATGCCCAAGTTCAACCTCTACCAGAGCTTGCACACCACGGTGGTCGGTCCGGAGGGCAAGCCGCTGGAGATCCAGATCCGCACCAAGGCGATGCACCAGACCGCCGAGTACGGCATCGCCGCCCACTGGCGCTACAAGTCCAGGGACGCCAAGGGCAACCCGACCGAGCAGGAGATGGGCTGGCTGCGGCAGCTCATCGACTGGCAGCGGGAGCTGTCCGACCCCAAGGACTTCATCGACAACCTCAAGACCGACCTCTACGTCGACGAGGTCTTCGTCTTCACCCCGAAGGGCGACGTGATCCAGCTCCCCGCCGGGGCGACGCCGATCGACTTCGCCTATGCGGTCCACACCGAAGTCGGCCACCGCTGCGTCGGCGCCCGCGTGAACAAGCGGCTGGTGCCACTCGAGTACGCGCTGCAGAACGGCGACACCGTCGAGATCTTCACCTCGAAGGCCCCAGACGCCGGCCCGTCGCGGGACTGGCTGGGGATCGTCAAGACCCCGCGCGCCCGCAACAAGATCCGCCAGTGGTTCTCCAAGGAGCGGCGCGAGGACGCCATCGAGGCGGGCAAGGAGGCGCTGGTCCGCGCGATGCGCAAGGCTGGCCTGCCGCTGCAGCGGCTGACCCAGGGCGGCGCACTGGCGGCGCTCGCCTCGGAGATGCGCTTCCAGAACCTGGACGCGCTCTACGCAGCGGTCGGCTCTGGCCAGGTCACCGCCCCCAACGTGGTCGGCCGCCTGCAGGCGGACCTCGGCGAGGAGGAGCAGGAGGACGAGGACCTGCCCCTGCGCCGCGCCACGCGCCCGGTCCGCCCGCTGCCCGCCAGCCGGGGCGTGGTGGTCAAGGGCGTCGATGACGTCTGGGTCAAGCTAGCCCGGTGCTGCACCCCCGTGCCGCGGGACCCGATCATCGGGTTCGTGACCCGTGGCCACGGGGTCAGCGTGCACCGCTCCGACTGCCCGAACGCCGCCGACCTGCGCCGTCACCCCAACCGCATGATCGAGGTCAGCTGGGACGCCTCCGGGCCCTCGGTGTTCGCGGTCACCATCCAGGTCGAGGCGCTCGACCGCACCAAGCTGCTGCGGGACATCACCGAGGTCCTCTCCGACCACCACGTGAACATCGTGTCGGCCACGGTCGCCACCGGCCGCGACCGGATCGCCACGCTGCGCTTCACCTTCGAGCTGGCCGACATCTCCCACCTGGCCCACGTGCTCTCCAGCGTCAAGCGGGTGGACGGCGTCTACGACGCGTTCCGGGTGGTTCCCCACGGCAACGGCCACGACGACGGCTCGGAGTAGCCAGTGCACGACCGGCTGCGGGCAACCATGGCACAGGCGCTCTTCGGGATTAGGGTGAGGCCGGCACAGGCGCTCTTGGGGGGCCGTGGGGGGAGCGAGCTCCCCCCACATGGATCGGGCCGGCGCGCAAGATCGGTCGCCGCCGCACTCCCGTGGCTCGCCCGGTGAGAGCCGTCGTGTCGCGGGTGGCGTGGGCGCGGGTCGTGGTCGGAGGGGAGATCGTCGGGGAGATCGGGCCGGGGCTTCTGGTGCTGGTCGGGGTTGCGCACGGCGACGGGCGCGCTGAGGTGGAGTGGCTCGCCGACAAGGTCGCTGGCCTGCGGGTCTTCGACGACGGGGCCGGCAGGATGAACCGCTCGCTGGCGGAGGCTGGCGGTGGGGCGCTGGTGGTCAGCCAGTTCACCCTCTACGGCGACGCCCGCAGGGGCAGGCGGCCGTCCTACGTGCACGCCGCCCGTCCGGAGCAGGCGGCGCCGGTGGTCGACGCGGTCGCCGAGCGGCTGGCCGCCGCCGGGGTCAAGGTCGCCGCCGGTCGCTTCGGCGCCCACATGACCGTCGAGTCCGCCGGCGACGGCCCCGTCACCATCCTGCTCGACAGCGCACGCCTATTCTGAGGTCATCAACCGCGCTCAGCGGACCTGGATGGTGAGCTTCTCGATCCAGACCGCCTGCGTCGGGCTGTCGCCGCTGGCGCCGCCGACCGGCGCCTGCCCGATCTTGTCGACCACCGACTGGCCGGAGACCACCTTGCCGAAGACCGCGTAGGCGCGGTTCCAGCCGGCGTTGTTGTTGTCCTTGGTGTTGATATAGAACTGGCTGCCAGCCGAGTTCGGCGTCGAGGACTTCGCCATCGCCACCGTGTACTTCGCGTACGGCGCCGCGCCCTTTGGCGGCTCGTCCTTGATGGTGTAGCCGGGCCCGCCCTTGCCGTCGCCACGCGGGTCGCCGCCCTGGATCACTCCGATGTTGGCGCCGCCATGGATGATCCGGTGGAACCAGGTGGAGTCGTAGAAGCCCTTGCGCGCCAGGGTCACGAAATTGGCGGCCGCGATCGGCGCGCTCGCCGGGTCCATCTGGACGGTGAACTTGCCGCAGGAGGTCGTGAACTCCGCCAGGTAGGTGTGCCCCGCCTGGAGCCGCTGGGTCGGCGCCGTCTTTGACATCGGGTGAGCGTGGCGTCGCGGCAGCTCGCCGCCGCAGGCGACCGTCGCGGGCGCGCTCGGCGCGTCGATCCGGGCGCCGGTCGGCGCCACGGTGGTCTGGGTCGGCGCGGTGGTCTGGGTGGCCTTGCTCGCCGAGGGCTTGCCCGCCGGCCGGGTGGCGAGCATGACCCCGCCCACGCCCGCCAGCAGCGCGATCAGCACTCCGAGCGTCCCGTAGGTGATCAGGGCGCGGCGCCGCCGCACCTTGCGGCGCTCCGCCTCGCGCCTGGCCTTGAGCCTGGCCAGCTCGCGCTGGCGTGTCTTGCTCGGCATTGCTGGTTCCCTCCGGCGACGGTTCGACGGGGATCGCGCGCCGCACGCAAGCCGCGCGCAAGAAAACGTGCGCTTTGGAGTTTACGGCCTCGAACGCCGGGCTGCGTGACCGAACCGCGCCAAGGCCGCCCGGCGCCGCCTTGCCGCGCCAAGATCCCTTGTCAGGGGCCTGTGGAAAACCGGATGGGCCGGTCCGGCGCTTCCTATAGACTCGCCTGGAGCCCATCGACTCGAATCGTACGGCCTCAGCGGCCTCTTGAACTTTCTTGGAGACAACGACCTCCGATGCTCATCGCCGGATTTCCCGCGGGATACTTTCAGACCAACTGCTACGTGGTGGCGGCCCGTCCGGGTGCCGAGGCGCTGGTCGTCGACCCCGGACAGGACGCCCTGCCCGGGATCCAGGACCTCTGCGACCGGCACCGTCTCAGGCCCGTGGCCGCGCTGCTGACCCACGGCCACCTCGACCACGTCTGGAGCGTGGCACCGCTGGCCGACGCGCGCGGCATCCCCGCCTACGTCCACCCGGCGGACCGCCACCTGCTCCGCGACCCGCTGGCCGGGCTGGGGCCGGAGACGCGCGCCGCCCTCGGCGGCTTCGAGCTACAGGAGCCCGACGACGTCCGCGAGCTGGCCGACGGCGGAGTCCTGGAGCTTGCGGGGCTCCAGGTCACCGTCGACCACACCCCGGGACACACCCCCGGCCACGTCACCTTCCGGCTGCCGGGCACGCTGCTCTCCGGTGACCTGGTCTTCGCCGGCTCGATCGGCCGCACCGATCTGCCGGGCGGCTCGATGCGGGACATGCTCGCCTCGCTTGCCGGCCGCTTCCTCGTCCTGCCCGACGAGACCGAGGTGCTGCCCGGGCACGGGCCCACCACCACGGTGGGGCGCGAGCGGGCCAGCAACCCGTTCCTGGTCGACCTGCTCGCGGAGGAGCGTCGATGAGCCCGCGCTTCGAGGCCCCCAGGGGCGCCTTCGACTACCTGCCGCCGAGCGGCGATGTCCGCGCGGCGGTCGAGCGGGTGATGCTCGAGCAGGCACGGCTCGCCGGCTACCAGCGCATCGAGGTCCCGATCTTCGAGGACACCGCGCTGTTCGCGCGCAGCATCGGGGAGTCCACCGATGTCGTGCAAAAGGAGATGTACACCTTTGTCGACAAAGGCGGTCGCTCCCTGACCCTGCGGCCCGAGCTGACCGCCGGGGTGACCCGCGCGCTCATCGAGCACGGCCGCCTCGGCGGAGCGCTGATCAAGGTCGCCACCAGCGGCCCGAACTTCCGCCACGAGCGGCCTCAGGCGGGTCGGCAGCGCCAGTTCCACCAAGTGGACATCGAGGCGCTCGGGAGCGCGGACCCGGCCGTCGACGCCGACGTGATCCTGGTGGGGCACGAGATCTTCCGCATCCTCGGGCTCGAGGTGACGCTGCTGCTCACCAGCCTCGGCGACGCCGAGTGCCGGCCCGTCTACCGGGAGCGCCTGCTCGAGTTCCTGCGCGGGCTCGGCGACAAGCTGCCCGCGGAGGTCCGAGCCCGCGCGGAGCAGAACCCGCTGCGGGTGCTCGACATGAAGGACCCGCTGGTGCGCGAGCTGACCGCCGACGCCCCGCTGATGCGCGACTCGCTCTGCGCCGCCTGCAAGGCGCACGACGAGACCGTGCGCGCCCTGCTTGCCGACGTGAGCGTTGGCTGGGTCGAGGCACCCCGGCTGGTGCGCGGGCTCGACTACTACGTGCGCACCACCTTCGAGTGGGAGGCCACCGAGCTGGAGTCGGCCCAGAGCGCCCTCGGCGGCGGCGGCCGCTACGACGGGCTGTCCGAGCTGCTCGACGGCCCACGCGCGCCGGGCATCGGCTGGGCGATCGGCCTCGACCGCACCATGCTGGCGCTGGAGCGGTCCGGCCGCCTCCCCGCCCCACCCCGCCAGCTCGAGGCGCTCGTCCTGCCGCTCGTCCCGGCGGCCCGGGGAACGGCGATGGCGCTCGTGCGCGACCTGCGGCGTGCCGGACTGGCCGCCGACCTGCCCTACGCGGAGCGGAGCCTGCGGGGCCACATGAAGGCCGCCGCCAAGCTGGGCGCCCGTGCGGTGGTGCTGCTGGGCGAGGAGGAGCTCGCGGACCGGCAGGCGAGCGTGCGCGACATGGCCGCCAGGGAGCAGGCGCGAGTTCCCCTCGACGCCGTCCCCGCCCGGGTCGCCGAGATCGCCGGCTCCCCCGCCGACCTTCCCGAGCCGGACGAGACCGCCGACGAGACCGCCGACGAGACCGCCGACGAGACCGCCGACGACATCGGCGAGAGCCCCGACGACCAAGGAGCCGCCCCGTGACCCGCCCTCTCCTCGGCGCCATGCGGTCGCACGCCTGCGGCACGCTGCGCGCGGCCGACGCCGGCACCGAGGTCCGGCTGGCTGGCTGGGCCGCGCGACGCCGCGACCACGGCGGGGTGGTGTTCATCGACCTGCGGGACGCCTCCGGGGTCGTCCAGGTGGTCGTGCACCCCGACCACGCGCCGCGGGCCGCGGCCGCCGCCCACGCCGTGCGCCTGGAGGACTGCATCCGCGTGACCGGCACTGTCGGCCCCCGGCCCGCCGGCAACGAGAACCCGGACCTGGAGACTGGCGAGGTCGAGGTCTCGGTCAGCGAGCTCGAGGTGCTCGCCCCGTCGGCCACCCCGCCGTTCCCGCTCGAGGACCGGGCCGAGGTCGACGAGGCCCTGCGCCTGCAGTACCGCTACCTGGACCTGCGCCGCCCCTCGATGCAGCGGCAGCTCGCGGTGCGCGCCAAGGCCGCCGCGGTGGTCCGCCGCGTGCTCGGCGAGCTCGGCTTCCTCGAGATCGAGACGCCCTATCTCACCCGCTCGACTCCGGAGGGCGCCCGCGACTTCCTGGTGACCACCCACCTGCAGCCGGGCGAGATGTACGCCCTGCCGCAGTCGCCGCAGCTCTTCAAGCAGCTGCTGATGGTGTCCGGGTTCGAGCGCTATTACCAGATCGTGCGCTGCTTCCGCGACGAGGCGCTGCGGGCCGACCGCCAGCCCGAGTTCACCCAGCTGGACCTGGAGATGTCCTTCCTGGACGAGGAGGACGTCTACCGGCTGGGCGAGGAGCTGATGGTGGCGGTCTGGCGCGAGGTCCTTGGCGTGGAGCTGCCGCGGCCGTTCCCGCGACTAACCCACGCCGAGGCGATGCGCCGCTTCGGCAGCGACAAGCCGGACCTGCGCTACGGCATGGAGCTGGTCGATCTCGGCGAGGTGTTCGCCGCCACCGAGGTCGGCGTGCTCGCCGGCGCGCTGGCCGACGAGGGCTCGGTGGTCGGGCTCAGGGTCCCGGGCGGGGCGGACCTTTCCCGTAGGGAGATCGACGCCTTGGCAGAGACCGCAAAGGCAAGGGGTGCCAGGGGGCTCGCCTGGGTGGCGGTCGAGCCCGGCGGGCTGCGCTCGCCGCTGGACAGGTTCTTCTCGGACGAGGAGCGAACCGCCCTGCGCCGGGCCACCACCGCCGAGCCCGGCGACCTGGTGCTGATCGTCGCCGACCGCACCCCCGTGGCCCGCGCGGTCCTCGGTGAGCTGCGCACCAGGCTGGCCGCCGAGCGCGGCCTGGTCCCAGAGGGGCGGTGGGCCTTCCTATGGGTGACCGACTTCCCGATGTTCGAGTGGAACGAGGAGGAGCGGCGCTGGGACGCGGCGCATCACCCGTTCACGCAGCCGGCGGCCAAGTGGGAGGAGACCTTCGCGGAGGTGCCGGAGGAGGCCACCGCGCGCGCCTACGACCTGGTCCTCAATGGGGTGGAGCTGGGCAGCGGCAGCATCCGTATCCACCGGGCCGACGTGCAGCGGAAAGTGTTCGAGAAGCTCGGCATCGGCCCGGAGGAGGCCCAGGAGCGGTTTGGGTTCTTCCTCCGGGGCCTGGAATACGGGGCCCCGCCCCACGGGGGCTTCGCCTTCGGGTTCGACCGGGTCGTGGTGCTACTGGCCGGCGGCAGCTCGATCCGCGACGTGATCGCCTTTCCCAAGACGCAGTCGGGCGCGGACCCACTGACCGGCGCGCCCGCCTCCGTCCCCGACGACCAGCTCGCCGAGGTCGGTCTGCGCCGCGCCCAGCCCAGACGCCCAAGTCCGGGACCGGAATGAGGACGTCCTGACCGACGCGGTCGCCATCTGACCTTCGATGCGAGCAGTAAGCCGCGGGCGGAGGGCGGGCTCCGCCCGCGGCTGCCAGCGAACTGTCAGCGCTCGGTGGTGGGCTCGTCGTCCTCGGCGAGGATGGCGTAGAGGCGACGCCGGGCGTCGGTGAGGACCTCCAGGGCCTTGGCCTTCTGCTCCTCGGTGCCGGCGTGCAGCACCTGCATCACCGCGGCGCCCGCCTGGAACACGGCGTCACGCATCCGCAGCGTCGCCTGGTCGACGCCAGCGGTGACCTGGTCCCACGGCGTCTGCCCGGCGGGCTGGCGCTCGGCTTCCTGCCGGCCGGCGTCGGTCAGCGAGAACAGGCGCTTGCCCTCGGTCTCCTGGCTGGTGATCAGGCCCTCGTCCTCGAGCATCTGCAGAGTCGGGTAGACGGAACCGGGACTGGGCTGCCACATCCCGCCGGTGCGGCCGCTCAGCTCCTGGATCATCTCGTAGCCGTGCATGGGGCGCTCGGTCAGGAGCGCCAGGATCGCGGCGCGCACGTCGCCGCGCCGGGCCCGGCCTCTGGGGAAGGGCCCGTGGCCACGCCACCCGAACGGCCCCGGAGGCCCGAAGGGGCCACGCGGCCCGAATGGCATCTGCCAAGGGCCGAACGCGGGGTAGGCGACGTCGTGCTCGTGCTCCCCGCGCATGAACTTGAATACTGGTCGCATCGCGCATCACCTCCGCTGTATCGCGATGGATCAACGATATATCGGAATGCATCGAGTTGCAACGCGGAGGACGCCTGCGTCCCCCGCAGACCCCCCGATGAGGGTGCGACTTCGAGGGTGCGACTTCGTCGCGATCAGGTGCAGTTGAAGCCGGGGCGCAGCGCCGGGCCGCTTTGGGGGGAATGCGGGGGGCGTCCCCGGCAGAACTAGGAGTTTTGAGCTAGCCTGACTTGCCGACGCCTGGGCGTGGTGGTTGAATGCGCTGTCGGCAGCGCCCGACGTTGTTGGTGGCCGGCTTTTCGTTTGCGCCAACACTTCGACGTAGGGGTCCGTCTCGCGGTCAGGGAAGGCACCCGCTCCGCCGGGTACCGGAAGCGATCCGGGTGGTCTCCACCTGTTCCTTAGAGAGCAGGTGCAAACGTCGGACCGGTCACGGCACTCGTGGAGCGCTGCCGAAAGCGCGCTCCACGGCGCACGGGCCGGACGGGCCGGGCCTCTCGCCGACCCGATAGCATGGCCATATGGACCTTTTCTCGGCTCGGGCCGCCGAGATCGGCATGGAGACGGCGCCGCTGGCGGCCCGAATGCGCCCTCGGACCCTCGACGAGTTCGTGGGCCAGCCGCACGTGCTCGGGCCTGGCAGCGCGCTGCGTGCCCTGATCGAGGCGGACGAGCTGCGCTCGGTCATCCTGTGGGGACCGGCCGGGACCGGCAAGACCTCCCTGGCCCACATCGTCGCCGGAGCGACGCGCTCGCAGTTCGAGGAGCTCTCGGCCACCAGCGCCGGGGTCAAGGACGTGCGCGCGGTGCTGGAGGCGGCACGCACGCGGCTCGGCGCCAGCGGCCGGCGCACGATCCTGTTCATCGACGAGATCCACCGCTTCAACAAGGCCCAGCAGGATGCGCTGCTGCCCGGCGTCGAGGACCGCACGGTGGTGCTCATCGGCGCCACCACCGAGAACCCGTTCTTCGCGCTCAACACCCCGCTGATGAGCAGGTCGCTGCTGTTCCGCCTCGAGCCGCTCGATCCCGAGGGGCTGAAGACCATCGTCAGGCGGGCGCTGACCGACCGAGAGCGGGGGCTCGGCCGCAGCGGGATCGCCCTCGACGACGACGCCCTCGACCACCTCGTCGAGCGCGCCGACGGCGACGCCCGCCACGCCCTCAACGCGCTGGAGGCCGCCGCCCTGGTGGTATCCAGCCGCCCCGGCAGCCCCGGCAGCCCCGGCAGCCCCGGCGCCCGTGGTGACCGTGGTGCCCCCGGTGCCCCTGGTGCCCCCGACACCCGCGACGGCGCGGGGGAGAGCACCGTTCCGGCCCGCATCACCCTCCAGGACATCGAAGAGGCGCTGCAGCGGCCCCGGGTCACCTACGACCGCGCCGGCGACGAGCACTACGACGTGGCGAGCGCGTTCATCAAGTCGATCCGCGGCTCCGACCCGGACGCGGCCGTGCACTACCTGGCCCGCATGCTCGAGGCTGGCGAGGACCCCCGCTTCATCGCCCGCCGCCTGGTGATCTCCGCCAGCGAGGACGTCGGCCTGGCCGACCCGCAGGCGCTGCCGCTGGCGGTGGCGGCGTTCCAGGCGCTTGAGTTCATCGGCCTGCCCGAGGCGCAGCTGAACCTTGCCGAGGCGACCGTGTACCTGGCGCTGGCGCCCAAGTCCAACAGCGCCATGCGCGCCCTCGGGGCCGCCGCCGAGGAGCTGCGGGCGCAGCGCCCCGGCCGCGTGCCGAGCCATCTGCAGAGCGCGACCTTCTCCGGTGAGCGGGCGCTCGGCATCGGCGTCGGCTATGTGTACCCGCACGACCATCCCGGGCACTGGGTGCCGCAGCGCTACCTGCCGGAGGGCCTCGAGGGCGGCTACTATCGCCCCAACGATCAGGGACGCGAGCCCGATCTGGCCGACCAATGGCGGCGCCGGCACGGTAGACTGCCCGCCACCGAGTCGAGCGATACCGAGGAGCCGAGCACGTGAGCTGGCTGGCCATCGCCTGGACCATCGTCGCCTTCCTGGTAGGCGCGCTGGTCGTCGTCCTGTGCGTCGTGATGGCCAACGTGTTCCGGGTCATCACCTCCACCAAGGAGCTGATCGACGGCGTGACCAGGCAGACGGTGCCGCTGCTCGGCGAGGTCGGGACGACGGTGTCCCTGGTCAACCAGGAGCTGAGCCGGGTCGACGGCATCCTCGCGACCGCCGAGACGGCCACCGCCACGGTTGGTAACGTGGTCAACGTGGTCTCCAGCACCGTCACCAGCCCGCTGGTCAGGCTGAGCGCGTTCGCCTGGGGCCTGCGCCGGGCGATCAGCAGGGCCGGCGAGGAGGACGAGGAGCCGCGGTCGGGTCGGGGACGGCGCAGCCGGAGGCGCCGATGAAGCGAATCTTCTGGACGCTGTTCGGGCTCGGCCTGGGCGCGGTGATCGGCATCGGCGTGATGCGCTGGGCGAGCAGGACCGCCGAGCGGCTCACGCCGCAGTCGGTGGGCCGGCGTGCCCTGGACGCCGCGCGGGATTGGCGTGAGCGGCTCGCCGACGCGCTGGAAGAGGGACGAGCGGCCATGGCCGAGCGCGAGGCCGAGCTGCGAGCTCAGCTCGTCGAGCCGGGGGACGAGGCAGGCTAGCCGCCCTGGCCCGGCTCGGCGGGAACCCGAGAGCTTTCGAGTCGACGCGCAGAGGTCCATGAAGATGAATTCCACCGAGATCCGACGCCGGTTCCTCGACTACTTCGTCGAGCGGGGGCACCGCCTGGTGCCCTCCAGCTCGCTGATCCCGAACGACCCGACGCTGCTGCTCGCCAACGCGGGCATGAACCAGTTCAAGCCCTACTTCCTGGGCGAGGTCGTGCCCGAGTTCACCCGCGCGACCAGCGTCCAGAAGGTCTTCCGCACCTCCGACATCGAGAACGTCGGCCACACCACCCGGCACCTCACCTTCTTCGAGATGCTGGGCAACTTCTCCTTCGGCGACTACTTCAAGGCCGAGGCGATCGCCTACGCCTACGAGCTGGTCACCGAGCGCTTCGGCTTCGAGCCCGAGCGCCTGTGGGCGACCGTCTACCTGGACGACGACGAGGCCATGCGGCTGTGGCGGGAGGTCGGCCTCCCCGCCGAGCGCATCCAGCGCCGCGGCAGGGACGACAACTTCTGGTCGATGCACGTCGCCGGCCCCTGCGGCCCATGCTCCGAGATCTACTACGACCGCGGCCCCGAGCACGGCATCGAGGGCGGCCCGGTCGCCGACGAGGAGCGCTACCTCGAGATCTGGAACCTCGTCTTCATGCAGAACCTGTGTGACGACGACGAGGTCGTGATCGGCGACCTTCCCAAGAAGAACATCGACACGGGCATGGGGCTGGAGCGTGTCGCCTTCCTGCTGCAGGGCAAGGACAACGTCTTCCAGACTGACCTGCTGGCGCCGATCCTGGAGGAGGCGCAGGCCGCCTGCGGCCGCTTCTACGGGCGGGACGAGGCCGCTGACCTGTCGTTGCGGGTGGTCGCCGAGCACGCCCGCGGCGCCAGCTTCCTGATCGCCGACGGCGTGCTGCCCTCCAACGAGGGCCGCGGCTACGTGCTTCGCCGGGTGCTGCGCCGCGCGGTCGACCACAGCCGCCGGCTCGGGACTGAGGACCACGTCATGGCGAGGATCGCCGACCGGGTGGTGGACACCCTCGGCGACGCCTGGCCCGAGCTGGTGGCGCAGCGCTCGCTGATCCGGCAGGTGGTGGCCAGCGAGGAGGAGTCGTTCTCGCGCACCCTGCGCCAGGGCTCCACCCTGCTCCAGGCGGCCATCGACAGGACCCGCCGCGAGGGCGGCGCCACCCTCCCCGGCGACACCGCCTTCCAGCTGCACGACACCTACGGCTTCCCGTTCGACCTCACGCTAGAGGCGGCCGAGGAGGCAGGGCTGCGGGTCGACCGCGACCGCTTCGGCGAGCTGATGGAGGAGCAGCGCCGCCGCGCTAGCCAGGCGCGCAAGGAGCTGGCCGGCAGCCAGCGCAAGGTCGAGGCCTACCGCGAGCTGGCGCAGCGCTTCGGTCGCACCACCTTCGTCGGCTACGAGCAGACCAGCGCCGAGGGCCGGGTGCTCGGCCTGCTCGGCCCGGACGGCGAGGAGCTCACCACGGCCCAGGAGGGCCAGGAACTGGAGCTGGTGCTGGACCGCACGCCCTTCTACGCGGAGAGCGGCGGCCAGGTAGGGGACCGGGGCACCATCCGGACCCAGGACGGGACCGTGCTGGAGGTGACCGACAGCAAGTTCGGGCTGGAGGGCTTCCACGTCCACACGGCGAGGGTGGTCGAGGGCGAGCTGCGCGCGGACCAGCCGGTGCTGGCGGAGGTGGATGCCCCGCGGCGGGCGGCGGTTGCGCGCAGTCACACCGCTACCCACACGCTCCACTGGGCGCTGCGCCACGCCCTCGGCGAGCACGCCAAGCAGCAGGGCTCGCTGGTCGACGCCGGCCGCCTGCGCTTCGACTTCGCCCATTTCTCGTCCGTCACGCCCCAGGAGCTGGCCGCCGTCGAGGAGGAGGTCAACCGCCACCTCATCGACGACCCCGCGGTGCACGTGTGGCACACCAGCCTGGCCGAGGCGGAGGCGGCCGGTGCCATCGGCCTGTTCGGCGAGAAGTACGGCACGGTGGTGCGGGTGGTCGACATCGGCGACTTCTCCCGCGAGCTGTGCGGCGGCACCCACGTCGGCCACGGCAGCCAGGTCGGGCCGGTGCGCGTGCTCGGCGAGTCCTCGATCGGGGCCAACCTCCGCCGCGTCGAGGCGCTCACCGGCATGGACGCACTACGCTACTTCGACCACGAGCGGCGGCTGCTGGCCGAGATGGCGGTGTTGCTGCGCGCCCGGCCGGAGGATGCGCCCGAGCAGCTGCGGCGCCGGTTGGAGCAGCTCGCGGAGGCGCTGCGGGAGCTGGAGAGGTTGCGTCAGATCGACCTGGCCGGCCGCGCGGCGGAGCTGGCGGGCCGCGCCAGGCCGGCTGACGGCGGCTGGCTGGTGGTCGAGCGGGTGGCCGGCGCCAGCGCCGACGAACTGCGGCAGCTCGCCAACTCCGTGCGCGATCGTCGCGGGGCCGGGCCGGGCGTGGTGGTCCTCGGCTCCGACCAGGGCGGCCGCGGCAACCTGGTCGGCCTGATCACCAACGACCTGGCCAACGCGGGCGCGAGCGCTCGAGAGGTGGTCGTGCCCGCCGCCAGAATCGTTGGCGGCGGGGCCGGGGGGAAGGGCGACATGGCCACCGGCGGCGGGTCAGAGGCCGGCAAGCTCGGCGAGGCGCTCGCCGCGGCGGAGGCGGAGGCGCGGCGGCTGATCGGGGGGGCGGGGGGACAATGACCGCATGACCCGCCGCGTGCTCGCGCTCGACGTCGGCAGCCGCCGGCTCGGGGTCGCCGTGTCGGACCCCACCGGCACCGTGGCGACGCCGCTCGTCACCTTGCCGCGGCGCGGCCCGGCCGAGGACGCGAGCGCGATCGGGCGGCTGGCCGCCGACCATGGCGCCACTATGGTGGTGGCCGGGCTGCCGGTCAGCCTCTCTGGCCGTGAGGGCCCGGCCGCCCGGTCGGTACGCGCCTACGTCGACGAGCTCCGGGCTCGTCTCCCGGAGATCGCCTTCGAGCTGGCCGACGAGCGCCTGTCGACCGTCGCGGCCGAGCGCGCGCTGGTCGAGAGCGGGGTCCGCCGTCGCGCCCGCCGAGGGGTGGTCGACCAGGTCGCCGCCAGCGTCTTCCTGCAGGCCTGGCTGGACGCCCGCCGTGCCGCTGCGACCGGCGATCCCCGAGGGGAGCGGTGAGCGGCGTGGGCCGGCGGCGTGACTGGCTCGAGGACCCCGACGACGGCGGCGGGTCCTGGCTCGACCAGCTCACTGGCGAGATCCCGCAGGTCGACGACCGTGCGGCGCCGGATCCGCGGGCCGGCGCCAGCCGTGGCCGGCGGCCGCAGCCCGCCCAGCCGCCCCTGGCCCAGCCGCCCCTGGCCCAGCCGCCCCTGGCCCAGCCGGACCGCCGTGCGCAGCTCCCGTCGGCGTTCCAGCCCGCGCCGGCCGAGCCTCCAGCCGACACCCCCTTCGAGGAGCTGCTGGGGCTGGGCGACGAGCCGGCCGCGGACACGCAGGGCCAGCCATCCGGCCGCGTCTCGGGGCGCAGGAGCGCGCGGCTGGAGCGGCGCCGCCGCCACCACCGGCGGCTGCGTGGCGTCGTCGTCTTCCTGCTGCTCATGTCGGTGGTCTCTGGCGTGACCTACCAGGCGTACCGGCTCACGGCGCACCGCCCACCGAAGATCCGGCCGGGCCTGCCGGTCACCTTCACGGTCCAGGCGGGCGACGGCAGCCTCGACATCGGCAAGGCGCTGGAGCGCGACGGAGTGGTCGACAGCGCCGGCCGCTTCCGCGCCGTCGCCCAGGAGCGCGGCGTCGACGCCGCCCTGAAGCCAGGCACCTACCGCCTCCAGACCGGGATGAGCGTGGACGCGGTCATCGACATCCTGGTCCGCGGCCCCAACCTGGGCCCTGGGTTCACCATCCCGGAGGGCTTCACGGTGGCGCAGATCGTTGACCGCCTCGCCGCCACACGCCGTTTCCCCAGGGCCGAGATCGTCAAGGCGCTCAGCAGCCCGGAGCTGGACGTCCCGTTCCGCCCCAAGGGCGTGAAGATCCTCGAGGGCCTGCTCTTCCCCCAGACCTATCAGATCAACAAGGAGGACACCCCGGTCACGGTCCTCCAGCAGATGCTCGACCAGCTCCAGTCGGTGACCTCCAGGTACGACCTGCGGGCGGCGCCCGCGCACCTCACCCCCTACCAGGCCCTGATCGTGGCCAGCATCATCGAGCGCGAGGCCAAGGTGCCCGCCGACCGCCCCAAGATCGCCCGCGTCATCTACAACCGACTGGCCAGGCACCAGCGGCTCCAGATCGACGCCACGGTGCAGTACGCCCTGCACACCAACTGGCGACTGAGCACCAAGGACCTGGCCGTCAACTCGCCCTACAATACCTATGCGCACGAGGGTCTGCCGCCGACGCCGATCGCCTCGCCCGGCGAGGATTCCATCAGGGCGGCGCTGCACCCGGCCGCCGGGCCGTGGCTGTACTACGTGCTGATCTCCAAGGACGGGCGCCACGCCTTCACCAGCGATCCGGACGAGTTCGCCCGGCTGAAGCAGGACGCCCGCAGGAAGGGACTGCTGTAGCCGTGCCGGTCGCGGCCGTGCTGGGCTGGCCTTTGACCCACACCCTCTCGCCCCGGCTCCACCAGGCCGCCTACCGCGCCGCGGGCCTGGAGGGGTGGCGCTACCTGGCCCGCCCCACCCCGCCAGAGGAGCTGGCCACGGCCCTGCGGGAGGTGCGGTCCGGGGCGCTGGCCAGCGTCAACCTCACCACGCCCCACAAAGAGGCGGTCGTCCCCCTGCTCGACGCGCTCGAGCCGCCCGCTGGCGCGCTCGGCGCGGTCAACACGGTGTGGCGCGCGGACGGCCCGCCCGCCTTGACCGGGGCTAACACCGACGTGGCCGGGGCGCTGTGGGCGCTGGACCGGCAGCTCGGGCTGGCGGGCGACGGCTGGGACGGCCGCGGGCCGGCGCTGCTGCTCGGCACCGGTGGAGCCGCGCTGGCGGTGGCGCTCGCCTGGGCCCGCCTGGCCGAGGCGCGGCGCCTCCGCGGCCTGCAGACCTGCCCGCTCACCATCGCCGGGCGCAGTCCCGAGCGCGCCGAACGGGTGGCCGCGCACGCCGGTATGGGCGCCGTGAAGATCGGCTGGGCCGAGGCCGCCGAGGCGGTCGGCACCGCCGCCGTGGTGGTGCAGGCCACCACGCTCACGGCCAGGGGGGAGCCGGTCCCCGGGCAAGACCGCCTGCCGCCTGGCGCGCGCGTGCTGGACCTCAACTACGGCCCCTCCGCGCAGGGTCTGGTCAGCGCCGCCCGCCGGGCCGGCGGGGCCGCCACCGCCGATGGCCTGGGCATGCTCTGCGCGCAGGCCGCCGAGGCGGTGACCAGGATGACCGGCATCCAGCCCGACTTCGCGGCGATGGCCGCGGCCGTCGGCCTCGAGTTGCCGGAGGTGGCCGAGTCAGCTTGATACCGGTGACCATGGCACAGGCGCTCTTGGGGGGCCGTGGGGGGGGCGAGCTCCCCCCCCAAAGGGAGAACATACCCCCCCCCGGGATCCCGCCCCCGCCCCCCCCCCCCCCCGGC
>JBKPDO010000133.1:0-25373 GCA_046727955.1 bacterium
CGTGCCCAGCTCGAGCGGCTCATCGAGGCTACCGAGCTGCCGAACGTCACCCTGCAGGTCCTGCCGTTCAGCGCGGGTGCGCATCCGGCCATGGTCGGGGCGTTCAGCATCCTGCGGTTCGCCGAGCGGGAGCTGCCGGACATCGTGTATCTCGAGCATCTGACCAATGCCGCGTATCTCGACAAGGGCGACGACGTCGATCAGTACCTGCACGTCATGGACCAGATCTCCACCCACAGCGAGCGCCCAGACAGGACCGTCAAGATTCTCAGCGCGATCCTGCGGGAGCTATAGCGTGCGAAAGCGTCACCGGCAAGCTCATGGGTGGCCGTTCGCGTTCGCTGGGTTCAATCGTCAAGTTGGATAGTCTCCAGCTCGGTGTCTAACGGCGCTCGCCTGCCGGGTGGACCCAGGCTGCCTGGTACAGCGCCCATTCCTCGGGTGTGGTCGTCCAGTCCGCGTAGATGGCCAGCCCGACGGGATGGGTCGGCTGGTGGTCGAGGCGGTCCAGGCCTCGCCGAGTCCCGCGGATGGCGCTTCGGAGATTCTCTGCCCACGGGAATGGCTGACCTTGCGCGTAGGTGGGCACTCCGATGAAGACTGTGACCCGGTCACCGACCAGCTCGGTGACGTGCTTGGCCTGCCATGCGAAATGCCGGCCCACCAGCCAGTCCGCAGGCAGCTCGGTGTCGTAGGCCATGATCGCCACCTGGTCCACCCGTTCCGCGACCTGTTCCAGGAAGCTCCGCGAGGGTCGAGGCGGATAGTGGATGTCCGGCAGCAGCGCGGCGGCCAGCGTCTGCAGCCCGTTCACCAGCTCGAGTTGCTCCAGCGACACCGACAGCACCGCGCCGCGGCCGCGGGTGAGATCGTGGGTGCGAGAACTACCTCTACGACCTCAAGGCCGTCCTCGGCCCGCAACAGCACCGCGGCGGCACCCGGGAGCGGACCCTGCCGCCTCATTCAGGGTGAACCGTGCGGGCTCGTCCGCCAATGCTCGCTAGTACCTCGTCAACCGTGGTTTGCATGGTATTCGGTCTGGCCTCACGCTCCTGCGGTCGAGGATCCCGCCGCCTGGGCGGCCCACCCGCTGCCGACCCGGTTAAAGGCCGCCCTCTGGACGACCAGGGTGAACGAAGTTCGAGGTCGCCGAGCTGTTCGAGTTCCTGTAGCCACCCAGGGGAACGGCCATGGCCAGGAAGGAACGGCCGGCAGGCGACCTTGCCGCCTCAAGGGCGATCGCGTTCGCTCCGAGGATCTCTTCCTTCTCTCTTGTCGAGAGCACCGGCAGTCCCATGACCAGCGCGACCGAACGCGGGTGATCGGCCTGTTCCCCTTGGACCCTGGCGGAGCAGGTGATCCGCGCTACCGCGAGCGTGCGCCCGGGACCAAAACAGGGGTGGCTTTAGCCACGATCCAGGAGGATGGTGGCCCAGACGGCCATGCCGCACCCAGTGGGAGGGGAGGAAGCGAACATGGAAGAGATCGTGGTCGCCGGGCTGGTCGGAGCCGGGCTCGGCTATCTCGTACGCTTGGGCCAGGAGCAGCTGCCACGGGTGGTTCGCGGCTTGGCCCGCAACCGAGTGGTGGCAGGGTCGGCCAGGAGGGGACGTGATGTCCTCCAGGCGGGGGCGAAGGGCGGCATGCAGGTCGCTCAGGCGGGGGCGAAGGGTGGCATGCAGGTCGCTCAGGCGGGGGCGAAGGGTGGCATGCAGGTCGCCCGGGCCGCGGTCGGGCGGGCGCCCGGCGCGGTGCGGCCCAGTGCCACCGGGCGCCCAGCGCAGGCTCGGGCGGTGCGGGTGCCGGTCGGCGAGGGCGCTCGAGCCCCGCGCCGGACCTCCACGCGGACCTCCGGGCGGCCCCCGGTTCCCAAGCGGGAGACGGGCCGGCGTGGCCAGTCGACCGACGAGCCTGGGGCGGCCGCTCGCTCCCAGGCCCGGACCAGGTCATAGGCTGGGTCGCGCGGTGACCGTGCTGGTTCATGCGGGCCCGGGGCGCGCCCAAACCTTCGCGGCTGCGTCGAGGCGGTGTCCTATGCACGTCTTCTTGCGTTCACCTGTGCTGCCTATGTTCGAGTCACGATGGAGATTGTTGCGGCTCTGCTGGCCCTTGCTGGGGCGTGGGCCGAGTGGCGGCGGGAGCGGGCCCGGATCGCCGGGCGCGCTCGTTGAGGCGGGCACCGGGTCCAACCGAGGCGACCTGACCCCATCCTGTGCGAGGGGGTGAGGTCGGCCCCGCATGCTCAACCTGATTCGTGCCGTCGCCTCGCTGCCGCTTTCGGTGGCCCGCTCGACAGTGCCGACCGTTACCCGAGCGGCCCAGGCCGGCGCCGGCCGGATGCTCGAGCCCGTCGAGAAGGTGCTCGGCACTCCTGGCCGGTCCCGTCGGGTGTGGTCAGCGCCAGGGCGCGCGCATATCGAGCTCCGCCCGGTCGAGCCCGCCCGGTTGGGGATATTCGCCGCCCGGCTCGAGGAGAGGCTCGGCGACCTCCCTGGCGTCCATTTCGTCGAGGTCCTGAGCTCCGTCGGACGCGTGGTCGTCGCCTTCGACGAGGACACCATGTCGGTGGAGAAGCTTGTCGACGGCGCACAGGCCGTCGAGGAGGAGTTCGAGGTCGACCAGCGTCCCTTCGCGACCCAGCGGCCGGACCACCCGGCAGACCTCGCGCCCGTCCCGCGCAACCTCGCCGAGCTTGGCGGGGATGCGCTCGGCGCCACGCTCGGCCTGGTCGGCCGCCTTGCTCCTGTCCGTGCCCTGCCGGTCAACGTCGACGCCGCCGTGGTCGCCTCGCTGCTGGCCTACACCCCTCGCCTACGCGGTCCGATCGAGCGCTACTTGGGCGCCCCGGCGGCCGGGGTGCTCCTGGGTCTGGCGAACGGCATCACGCAGGGGCTGTCTGGCAGCCCGTTCGGCCCCATGCTCGACATGGCCCACCGGTCGGTGCTCCTCGACGAGGCGCTGGCGTGCCGGCGGCTGTGGCTCGAGTTCGAACCACAGCTCTTCGCCGAGCCCTCCGGGCACACCCCATCCCCACCGGAGGTCGGGGAGCGGCCGGAGCCGGTCCCGCCGGGCCCGGTCGAGGTCTACGGCGACCTGGTGTGGATGGGCTCGCTGGCCGCGTTCGCCGCCGGCCTGGCCGCGACCCGCAGCCTGCAGCGGGCCACGGCGGCCCTGTACGCCGGGCTCCCGAAGGCGGCCAGGATGGGTCGGGAGGCGTTCGCGGCCCACCTGGGTACGATCCTCGCGGGTCACGGGGTGCTCCCGCTCGACCCTCGTGCCCTGCACCTGCTCGACCGGGTCGACTGCCTTGTCCTACACCAGGATCTGCTCGTCGACGCGACCTCCGAGCTGGGGGAAGTCCTGGTCGTCGCCGACGTCGACCCGGAGGAGGTCCGCCGGCGGGCCTGGTCGCTGTTCGATCCCCAGCGGCCGGCCCGGATGCGTCGCCGCCGCGGATGGGTTCTCGGTCCGCTGGACGCCCTCGGCTTGGAGCCGCCGCGGGGGCAGCGCCGGGCCGCCAGCCGGCTGCGGCGCCGCAGCCGGACCGTCCTGGGCCTGGTCCACGAGGGACGCCTGCTCGCGGTGGTCGGCGCCGAGCCGTCGCTGCGGGCGGGCGCGGAGGAACTGGTGGCCGGGGCCCGCAGGGCCGGGCTGGAGGTGCTCGTCGCTGCGGGCGACCGGAGCGCGGCCGCCCGGGTCGACGCGGACCGGGTCGTTGCTGACGGGCCGGGACTTGCGCGGGCGATCCGGCGGCTGCAGCGAGAGGAGCGAGTCGTGGCCCTCGTGGCGAGTGGGGAAGCGCAGGGCGGGGCCGCCGCTGACCTGTGGCTGGGCCTGCGCCGACCTGGCGGGCCGCCGGCCTGGGGCGCTCACCTGCTCGCCGTCGACGACGACCTCGCGCCCGCCTTCCTGCTCGTGCAGGCGTACGCCGTCGCCCGCCAGGCCAGCCGGCAGAGCGTCCGGATCGCCCTGGCCGGCGCTGTCGTGAGCGGGGTGCTGGCACTGACCGGCGTGCCCGGCGGCGCCACCCGGCGGGTCATGACGGCGGTCAACGTCGCCTCCGCCTTGTCGCTCGGCAACGGTCTCCGCCTGGCGGCGGGCCTGGCGCGCCAACCCCCACCGCCGGTCCGCGACCGGACCCCCTGGCACGCGCAGGACGCGCCGGCGGTGCTCGCTCGGCTTCGCACGTCGGCCACCGGTCTCGCCCCCGAGGAGGCGTCACGGCGGCAGGCGCCGCCCGAACGGTCCCCGCCAGGGACGCTCGTGCTCGCGCGATCCGTGCTTGGGGAGGTCGTCACCCCGCTCACGCCGGTTCTGGCCGCGGGCGCCGGGCTGTCTGCGGCGTTCGGCTCGCTCGCCGACGCGGTGATGGTCGCCAGCGTCGTCGGCTTCAACGCGCTCATCGGCGGGGTCCAGCAGTTCCGCGCCGACCGGGCCATCGCTGGGCTGGGCCGCCGGCACCGCCAGGCGGTCGTGGTCGTGCGGGGCGGCCGGGACCGTCTCGTCAACCCTGACGAGCTGGTTCCCGGCGATGTGGTGCGCCTCAGGGCCGGCGAGACGGTCCCCGCCGACTGCCGCATCCTGACGGCGGTGGCGCTGGAGGCGGACGAGTCGAGCCTGACGGGCGAGTCCCTGCCCGTGGCCAAGGGAGCCGCCCCCTCGCTTGCCGTCGCCGTTGCCGAGCGGACCTCGATGCTGTACGAGGGCACCTCGATCGCGGCGGGCGAGGCCACCGCGGCGGTGGTGGCGATTGGCCCGCGTACCGAGGCGCGGATGGGTGCGCTGCTTGGGGGCGAGCCAGCCGCGCCGAGCGGTGTCGAGGCCCGGCTCGCCGGCCTCACCTCCCTCAGCTCGCCCGTCGCGGTCGGCAGCGGGCTGGCCATCGCCGGCCTCGGCGCGGCCCGGGGCCTGCCCCTGCGCGAGGTCGCCGGTGCCGGGGTGAGCCTGGCGGTGGCGGCGGTGCCGGAGGGCCTTCCCTTGCTGGCGACCATGGCGCAGCTCTCGGTGGCCCGCCGCCTGTCCGGGCGAGGGGTACTGGTGCGAGCACCGCGGGCGGTGGAGGCGCTCGGCCGCGTCGACGTGGTGTGCGCGGACAAGACTGGCACCCTGACCGAGGGCCACATCCGCCTGCGGTGGGTCTGCGACGGGGTCGTGGAGGAGGGGGTGGAGGAGTTGTCGCCGGCCGGCCGCGATGTCGTCGCCGCCGGCCTGCGAGCTACTCCCGACGACCATCCCGACCAGGCCCCCCACCCGACCGACCGGGCGCTACTGCGGGGCGGCAGGGACCTCGGGGAGGCCGAGACCGGCGGGGCGCCGGGCTGGCGGCGGATCGCCGAGCTCCCCTTCGAGCCGACACGCGGCTTCCACGCCGTGCTCGGCCGGACCGGCGGGGGTCTGCTGCTGTCGGTGAAGGGCGCGCCTGAGGCGGTGCTGCCCAGGTGCACGCGCCGGCGCCAGGCTGGCGGGGTGCGGCCCCTGGGCGATATCGGCCGGGCCGAGCTGGCCGCCGAGGCAGGGCGCCTGGCCCGGCAGCGGCTGCGCGTGCTCGCCGTCGCCGAGGCGACCGGCGCCGCCGGCCCCCCGCTCGATCACGACACCGTGCGAGGGCTCACCTTCCTCGGCTTCCTCGCCTTCAGCGACCCGGTCCGGCCGGCGGCAACCGCGGCGCTCGCCGCGCTGCGGCGTGCTGGGGTCGAGGTGGTCATGATCACCGGCGACCATCCCAGCACCGCCCAGGGCATCGCCGCCGAGCTGGGCCTGCCGGACCGCGGTCGGCCGCTGACCGGGGCGGAGCTGGACGCGCTCAGCGACGCCGAGCTGCAGGCGCTACTGCCCGAGGTGCACCTGTTCGCACGGGTGACCCCGACCCACAAGGTGCGGATCGTGCGGGCGCTGCAGCGGGCGGGCCGGGTGGTGGCCATGACCGGCGATGGCGCCAACGACGCCCCAGCGATCCGGCTTGCCGACGTGGGCATCGCCCTGGGGGCCGGCAGCACCGACGCGGCCCGCGACGCCGCCGGACTGGTAGTCGTCGACGACCGCGTCGAGACGATCGTCGACGCCGTGCTCGAGGGCCGGGCGCTGTGGGCCTCGGTCCGCGACGCGGTCGCCATCCTTGTCGGCGGGAACCTGGGCGAGATCGCCTTCACCGTCGCGGGCTCGCTGCTCGGCGGCCGGTCGCCGCTGAACGCCCGTCAGCTCCTGCTCGTCAACCTGCTCACCGACGCGGCGCCGGCCGTGGCGATCGCCACCCGCCCACCCGCCCGCCGCTCCCCAGAGGACCTGCTCCGTGAGGGGCCCGAAGCCTCGCTTGGGGCGCCGCTGAACCGCGCGATCGCCTGGCGCGCGGGCATCACCGCGTCCGGGGCGTCCGGGGCGTGGCTGGCGGCTCGGGCGACCGGGACCCGCGCGCACGCCAGCACGGTGGCGCTGGTCGCGCTCGTCGGGACGCAGCTCGGCCAGACGCTGCTGGTGGGCTGGCGTGACCCCGTGGTCGCGGCGGCCGGGCTCGGGTCGACCGTCGTGCTTGGGGTCGTCGTGCAGACCCCCGGGCTGAGCCACCTGTTCGGGTGCCGGCCGCTCGGGCTCGTCGGATGGGCGCAGGCGCTCACCGCGGCCGGGCTCGCCACGGCCGGCTCGGTCGTCCTGCCTGGCCTGCTCGCTCGCCAGCGTCGGCCCGCAGCAAGCGCCTGACCTGCGGGTGCCGAATGCCCGTCCAGCGCACGCGATCTGGGCGCCGGCAGCGCATAGACCGCAGCTATTCGACTCGAATATCGGTGCCGGCCACGGCGCGCGGTGGCTGTGGTGTTCGCCCCCGACAGTGTTTGCCACCTAATTTAATTTAGTGGAGAAGCTCAGCTCCGTCGAATTGGCGGCGCGGACCCGCTTGTCGAGGTCGAACCCGACCGAGAAGCCCATGTCCAGCCGAGGTGTCCACGGTCACCAAGTACGTGAGCGCGAACCTCAAGCACTCGCGCCAGCCCCGGGAGGTTCCGAAGTCGTCGTTCTCCCTGCTCAGAGGCCCTTTCGGACCACCTCGGCGCCCGCCCAGCCCTCTCTGCGAACCCACCACAAACTGTGATCGCATCCAGGCACCACAGCGAGTCGCTGAGCAGGGCACGGCACCCTCGCGTGGCTCACGCGGGCTCGAGCCGTCGCACTGTCGCAACGCGGTCGATGGCTTTGTCGAACGAGGCGACCACGCCCACCCCTGACCGCTCCGCCTGCGCGACCAGGTACGCCTCGGCAAAGTCCAGCCGCTCGGTCTCATAGACCTCCAGCGCCCGCAACAACACCACCGGGTCCAGCACCACGATCGCTGGAAACGCGATGATCGCCCGGACCAGCTCGGCGACCCGTGGGCGTGACACCTCGTAGAACGACTCCAGCACGTACACGATCTCAGCGACCACCAGGTCCGCCAACAGCAGCTCATCCGCGGCAGCCAGGAACTTGGTCGCCCGTGCCGCCTGCTCGGGCGGGTCGCCGGTCAGGTGGCGGACCAGGATGCTGGTGTCGAGGAACGCGCTCACCGCCTGGCGCGCGCCCGGGCGGCGCGGACCTGGCGGCGCACCTCCTCCCACGGGGTACCGCGCTTGCTGGGGGGCACGCTGACCGCACCGGCGAGGTCGAGCAGGTCGGCGGTGCGTGCCAGCACGGCGCGCTGTCCTTCCACGCGGAAGACGACCTGGTCGCCCTCGTGCAGACCGAGCGCCTCACGTATCGCTTTGGGCAGGGTGATCTGGCCCTTCGATGTCAGCCGCGCCGCAATCTCCATCGCACCTCTCCTTACCTGAGCACACAAGTAAGGATAGCATGCACGGTGTTCGTATGCTGTCCAAGCGACTGCACCAAGCATGCAGGTCACAGGCCATGGTGGTCCAGTCTGTCCTTCAGTGGCAAGGGCGCGACCCTGAGGGCAGGATGACGCCGCGCCGCGTCGGTCAAGAGGCGTGGTCAGTGGGCGGCGTCATCGAGCGCGGTGAGGACCTCGGGTCCGAGGAGTCCCAGCGGCAGGGGACCCAGCCGCAACGCCGCCGCGTGGAACCGTCGGACGGTCAACCCAGGGATGCGTTGCCGTGCCTGCTCTCGCACCCGGAGCCATTCCCGCTCTCCTACCTTGTAGGCGACCGCCTGGCCGGGGATCCCCAGATAACGCAGCACCTCCGAGCAGGCGAAGTCCTCGGTCAGCCGGCCGTAGCGGACCAGTAGCCCGACGGCAACCTGGAGAGTGATGGCCCAGTCGTGGGCCGCGGCCGACGCCAGCCAAATCTGCAGTCGGTCGCGCATCACCGCCGCGGCGCGTCGGTCCGCCCCATCTCGCAGCGGCGTGCGGGTGAGCTCTGCCAGCCCTTGGCGTAGAGCCTCTGCAATCCGGGCTCGGCCGTCCGGGCTCCAGTCCGACGTCCTTCCCGGCGTTCCCGCCCAGTCCGAAGGTGAGCCCCTGGGTCGGCTCCAGTTCCGCCCAGCGGCTTACGAACTGATCAGCGACGCCGTAGAAGGGGCTCGGTCCCGCAATCACGAGCAGGAGTATGCCAGCCGTCCCGTCGGATCCGCACCATGCCTGGCGATGTCAACCTGCAGTGGGATCTGGGATCTGGTTCGCTAGCCCTCCCACGATCTGCTCGATCCCGAACCCCCAGACGAACACGGCGATGACGGCGGCAACCTGACCTCGGAGCAGCGAGCCGACGCCAACCCCGACCGCGGCCAGCAGTCCCGAGCCGAGGACGGTGCCGGCCGCGAAGCGAGCGATGGTGCCTGTGGCCAGCGTCACGTCGTAGCCCTTGGCGGCGACGAACGCCGCTGGACGGGGCGACGAGCCTGTCTCGATCGGGCTACTTCACGACTCGGTACGTCAGGTGCGTGACGCCTGGGGCGTCCACGACTCGGACCAGGTCCAACTGGACGCTGCTGGGCTCCAGTCCGTCCAGCGGGCGGGCGCCGCGACCAAGCACCACCGGCACCAGACTGATGACGAGCTCGTCGAGCAGGCCGGCCCGCAGGCACTGCTGGACGATCGTCGCCCCCATGAGGGCCACGTCCTTACCCGCAGCGGCAGTCCGCGCCTGCTCGACGGCGCGGTCGACGCCCTGGGTGACGAAGGTGTAGGGCGGATCACCCGCCGGCACCGTGTCAGGGACGCGATGGGTCACCACGAACAGCGGGACGCCGGGCATCGGGCCGCTCCCGCCCCACGCCTCTGACACGTCGTAGGTGCGGCGCCCCGCGATGACCGCGCCGACCCGGCCGACGCCCTCGTCGAAGAACGCCGCGCTGACCGGTGACATCTTGAACCCGGGGTAGTACCGGCTCGGCGTGTCACCGTCGCTGAACCAGTTGAAGAGTCGGTCGCCGCCGACCCCCAACGGCTGCTCGGGGCTGTCGTCAGCGCCCGCGATGAAGCCATCCAGGGACGTCGAGTGCGCCGTCACAATGCTCGTCATGGTGTCTCCTTCCCTAGGAGCGCGGCCCGACTGCCGCGTCACGTAGGTAAGACGAACCGGCCGTCACGAACTCATCGCTTGCCCAGCCGAATGGATGCCTGGAGCGCTTCCGCCTGCGCCGCAGCCGTCACCCTACCTGGTGCGCAGGGGGTCTCCGCGCCTGCTGGTCGCGCTCGGCACGCCGGCCACCGCGCCGAAACCCCCGGGCGCCCCCTAGGCCGCCCCAAGGGCAGCAGCCGCGGGCCCGCGACCCGCTACCCGGCGATCAAGAAGCCCACCAGCAAGCCCAGGAAGAACAAGAAGAAGGCGACCACCACCGCCAAGGCCGCCTGACCGGCCACCATCGGCACCAAGCGACCGCCGACCTCGTTCGACGGCCAGGCCGACATGCCGAAGGCTTAAATCACAAGCTAAGGGGTGTCTGAAAAGCTGGTGTGCTGCGGCGTTCTACCGGATCCCTTGTCTTGTAAGGAGCGTAGGGGTGGCCCCGCCGCGTCCCGCTACCCGACCGACCCGACCCCGACCCGACCCGACAGTCACCGTCGCCGCACAGGATCCGCCAACCGATCCCCGCGTGCGCGCCCTTCCGCCAGCAGCGGAACGCCACCACCAGCAGGCTAGGTCCGGTCAGGGCTTGCGCCCGACAGCGCAGTACTCATCCACCTCGTCGCGATCAGTGCCGGGGTCGGGCCGCCACCGCGTCGTCGACACCACGCCAGGCTCGACCAGCTCCAGCCGCTCGAAGAAGCCAGCCAGCTCCTTGGGGCTGCGGATGACGATCGGAACCGACCCGGCCTCATTCCACAGCCGCACCGCCTCCTCCATCGCCGCGCCGGTGACCGTGCTGGTCGTGTGGGAGATCACCAGGTAGCTCCCCGACGGCACCGCGTCCAGCAGCCGCTGCACGACCGCGTGCGCCTGGTCGGTGTCAATGACGTGGTGCACCACGCCCAGCAGCGTGATCGCGACCGGCCGGGTGAAGTCCAGCGTCCGGGCGGCGCCCTGCACGATCTTGTCGGGCTCGCGCAGGTCGGCGTCGAGGTAGTCGGTGGCCCCCTCGGGGGTGCTGGTGAGCAGCGCGCGGGCGTGGGCGAGCACCACCGGGTCGTTGTCGACGTACACGATCCGGGCCGCCGGCGCGACCCGCTGGGCGACCTGGTGGGTGTTGTCGGCGGTGGGCAGGCCGGTGCCGATGTCGAGGAACTGGCGGATCCCCGCCTCGCGGGCCAGGTAGGTCACCACGCGGACGAGGAACGCCCGCTGATCGCGGGCCATCTCGACGATCCCCGGGAGCACCGCGCGGATCTGCTCGCCCATCTCGCGGTCGACAGGGTAGTTGTCCTTGCCGTCCAGCCAGTAGTTGTAGATCCGGGCCGAACTCGCCACGGTGGTGTCGATCTCGGAGAGGGCGGGGCGGTCGCTGTCGGACGGCGGGGTGCCGCTCATCGGGGCAACTCCTACGGGTCGCTACGTGAAGTGGTGGGCCGCGTCGTCGCCGCGGCCGCATCGACTCTACAACACGAACTGCCCGGACCGGGGCTTCTCCGCCCGCACCGGACCGCCCGCACAGTTGCCAGTTGCGCCGCAGGTGGGTAGAGGTGTTGTCGGTCTGGCGCATCGTCGTCGCGGTGGGTCCCTTGTTCGGTCTGCCGTTCGGCCTTCTCGAGGTTCCCGCCGAGGACCTCAGCGGTTTGGTGTGGCGGCGCGCTCTCGACATCGAGGCGATTCATGACCGCCATGTGCCATGTAGCTCGAACTCGTAGCAGCTGGGCAAGATGCGGCGCTGACCCAGGGGAACATGGGTTCGTGGGCACCCGCCTAGACCCCTACGCCCAAGCATTCGTGCAGCTCACAGTAGACCAAGCAAGATCATGTGCCTACAAGCCGCGGAACTCCGGTAGTAGACCACCACGCGGGCGGGCAGCAACCGCTGGCGCTCCTCGCCCTCACCGTGGGCCAGATGCAGGGCTGCCCGGGGCCTCGGTCGGGAACCGAAAGTCTGAACCGCGTGCTCCAAGCACAGTGCGCGACCCGTCAAGGTCAAGGCCCCGGCGCCAGACTGACTCGACGGCCTCAGCGACCAGAAACGCACCGGCGTCGGCGGGCAACCCGGCCCATTTTCACGCCTGCGCGGCGTCCCCGCAGGGGACACTTCGACTCACCTCAAGTGACGGGGAACAGGCGCGGGTGAGCGCCGAGCAGCTGGTCGCCGCCGTGCCAGCCGAGCAGTGGATTACCTGTAGCGCCGGCCACGGCGCCAAGGGCCGCCGTCTGTACGACTGGATCCGGGTCGACCTGGCGGCGCCCGCCACGGTGGGGATGGCCAGGTGGCTGCTGGTGCGCCGCAGCCGCAGCGACGGCGAGCTGGCCTTCTAGGTCTGCTATGGGCCAGCCGCCACCCCAAGGCAATTGCGGCTGGGCTGACCATTAAGCGGTGCACGCGCCGCTCGCTGCGGGGGCGCTGTCGGGTCCCGGGGGTAGCCTGCGCTTGTGAGCGCCGATGAGCGAGTTCAGCGAGAGCTACCACCTCGAGGCCGGCGACCAGCAGGACGGCATCCACCTGCTGCAACGGGCTGACCTCGAAGGCGTTGTCTTCCCGCCGCAGCGCGGCTGGGTGAGCAGCCTCCCCCGATCGCAGTTCGGAGCGCCGCCCGAGAGGCTACTGGAGGCCAACGAGGGCTGCCTGCTGCGTTACCTGCTGGACCAGGATGCCGGCTGGATGTTCCAGGTCTACATCGGGCCGGTCCTGGCCTCCCACTACGAGTGCCGCTGGCTGGACTGGAGCGACCTGGAGAACCGCATCAAGGTGGATGCCAGCGACGTGGACGTTGAGGTGGTATGGCCGCTCGCCCAGCGCCACAGCGACGACCCCCAACTCCTGGAGCTCCAGCGCATCCTGCACCCTCGTATCGTGCGGCGGACCGGCCAGGACACGGGCGAGCACTACGATGACTTCGTTGACTGGCCGGCAGGTGAGACGCTCGACAACGTGGCCTACGCGTTCGCCCGGCTCCTTGCCCTGCCGTACTACCAGTGGTTCCGATGGCGGGACGACCTCGGCGATATGGGCGAATGGATCCAGCACGGCGTGGTCAGGATCGGGAGCTGACCACGCGGGTTCCAGGAAGGTGGCACTCGAGGAGCTTCATGCACAGCTACAGCGTCCAACAGATCCCGCCGCACCCGCACCCGCAGCGGCGGTCGGGCTACCGAGCTCCGGATCAGTTCATCGTGCGCGGGACCCTGCCCCTCGGGCCGTTTGTATTCCAGCACCCGCCATGGGGACCGCCGACGAGCCCTGGGACCAAGGGCACTACTAGTTCGGCCAGGTGACGGCCGTGGTCGGCGAGTTCACCCTCGACAACCTCGCCTAGCACTCCTGCCACTCGTCCTACACCCCTCACCAGGCCAAGCGTGCCGGCGCGGGCCAAGCTCACCCAGCCCGCCCGGGTCGAGCCGCTGACGGCTTCAAGCGCGAAGACCGTGACGTTAGCCGCGTCAGCACCCAGGACCTCGAGTCCGTCATCGGCCGCGTGGTGGATCGCGTCGGTAAGCGCCGCGATCGCCCGCTCGATCTCCGATCGGCCACCGAGCCCGGCAGCCACCTTCCAGGCGAGGGCCAGCCCGGGCTCGGTTGTCTCGGCAATGCGGTGTCCGCCCAGGCTTGCCGCCATGGGCAGCAGCCGCTCGGCGCAGCCGACCGCGAACCCGGCACTCTGCCAGTACGGCCGCCTGGGCAAGGCAAAACTGACCTCGACGTCTTCGCTCATAGCCGCCAGAACATTCCTCCTTGACGTTCTACATGCAGCCCTTCCAAGCCTTGCTCTTCGCCGCCGATGAGCATCGACACCGGATCCGCGCCGTCCGCTGTCGCGGTCACTGATCGCGTTCTACGCCGGGATCATCTCGGGGGTTTGGTGCACGAGTTCTACCAGGCCGCAGCATGACTTCCCCATCCTGGTTAGGGCTTGCCGCCTAATAACCTGGCCAGGTCGAGTACCGCTCACCTTGGTGTGCCAGGGCTGAAACGGCCAAGTTGTTGAGCGGCGGGTCCTTACTGTCGTCCATCCACGAAGGGGGGTGGGATCGGGACCGGCTCGGCCCTCGCAAGCTCTCGCCAGCGGGCCACCTCGCCCGCGTGCGAGCCCGACGCCGTCGCCGCCACCACCCGGCCGCTCCGCACCGGGTCCGGCGCACCGTCCCCAGGCCAAGGGTCGGCCCGCTGCCACGGCCAGCGCGGGATCGCCTCCGACCAGGAGACGCTCGTGACCGTGGTCTCCACAAAGGGAGCCGAGATGCGCAGCAGGTCGCCGGGCCGGAACGGGACGAGCAGACGACCCGTCCCATCCCGTGGCAGCGCACCCTCGACCACGACCCGGTCCTCGGACGCGCTGCCATCGGCCTGCATCCGGCTCTCCTTTCGCTCACGCTCATCCCGACGCTCAGAGATGGATAGTAGACGACGGGCGCCGATATGGAGGTCAGGCGGTCGGCAGTCCGTTTCGTCCGGGGGGACAGATGCTGATCGGGACCTTGGGCAGCCCGGTCCCACCGCAGCGCCTCAGTCGAGGAATAACGTGTTCGTCAGACCCCTACACGTGGGGAATTCCGTGATCGCCGACACGCAGGCGCAGGGTCTTGCCGTCGACCGCGACCGCCCGCCGCCGCTGCTGGCGGCCGCGGTCTGAAAGCCAGGCGCCGATCGCGGTGGCCAGGGCTTGGGCGTCAAGTCGGCCGAGTGTGCGACGAATGGTGGCCTCGGTCGGGACCGTCCAGTGGCCGGTGAGCGGATCGCGGAGGGCGCCAAGCGCGACACGGACCGGCTGGGGGTATCGGCCGCCCATTCGACGATCGCGGTAACAGACCGCTCACCGGCCACGACCGCGGCAGCGGCCAGCCCCAGGATGGCCACCAGCGGGTGGCGGTGCCCGGCACGCGTCCTCGGGTCCGACTCGGTGGCCAGGTAGGCGTGCAGCTGCGGTGCTTCAGCTTCCTGGAGGGACCCGCATGGCAGAGCGGGTCAGCCCCGACGGGATCGGGGATGATGAGTCGGCAGGCGTGCCACGGCTTCCACCGTGGTTATGAGGCTGTGAGAACCACATGATCCCGACGTCCGTGTCTGCTCCATACTATCCGGTCATGACCGCACCAAAGGGCGTATCGAGAGAACGCCGGAGCCCTGCCCTGCTCTCATCCCTGAGGGAATCCGCGTTGCGCAACCCCCCTGAACGTCAGGGTTGACGTAATAGGCATTGCCACGTAGCCGGAGTCCACCAGTAATGCTGTAGAGAAGTGAATCCCTCCCAGTGAACCCGTGCGGGCAATTTGAGTCAATATGCAGCGATTGTATTTCAACGTAATCACCACACGAAGCTGGCAAGCCGTGCGTGCTCCCAACGGTCAGCATGCTGACGGATGAGATCCGGCAGATAGGCGAGCGGCTCAAGGCGCTGAGCTGCAACCATAATATCGGTACCAACGATTCCATTGGTCTTGCGTTGCCAGGAGGCCACAGCGATCGCCCCATCGGACGCTTCAAACACTGTCGGATTGCCCGGCCAGTGCCACGGTCCCAGCACCGACTGGAAGTGACCCCCATCAAGGACGGCCGCAAAGGCCTCGGGCGGCAACCAGGAGGCGCTAGCGCTGTAGGGGGCGGAGAATACCGCCTCGAACAGGCAGACCTGGAGCAGGAACCCGCTCAACCGCTCCTGCTCCACCACCCAGTCCTCACCGTAGTACTGGCCCACCACGATCGGGTCGGGCTCGCCCGGCCGGTACGCCCAGCGGTACACCCTCTGATTTTCCACGTAGAAGCACAACAGTCCATCGTCGACCTCGACAGGGTCGATGAGGCGGTTCTGCCGACTACAGATCGCCGGATGCGTGCGGCCGAGCGCCAGCAACTGCCCGAGCAGCGCGGGGACACGCGTGATATCGGAGACCGACGGGAGCTCAGGGATGCCGTGCCAGGCGCGCAGGAACCACTCAACGGCCGCAGCGCGCGGCTGGCCCGTCAAGTCCTCCACCAGCGATGCGCCCATCTTTCCTCAGCTTCACTTACTCCAGCCCTCACGCTGTTTGATGTGCGGCATCTCCCTTGCAATCAGCGATGCCCGCTCCTGTGAGAAGGACCGAACCGCTTCAATCTTGCTCATTTTGGAGGCCTGCCTCTCGAGAAGCAGCCGAAGAGTCTCCCATTGCGCCGCGATCTCTCCTATCTCCAGAGGACCACGCGGCGGCGTCTCATGGCGTCTCATGGGGACTGATCTTCATCGTGAAACCTGCGGGATATGTGAGCAGGAAATCGAAGTTCGCATTCATTTCAAGCGCTTCTGCGCATGCCGATTTGGCTGTCTCGATGAAATCTGGTCTCACAGCAGCCGCGAGAGAGTAGCTCAGCAAGTTCAATGCACGCGCGGCCTGGTACTCAGGGAGATGCGAGAATGCCTCTTCGGTACGTGCAGATATTGTGACATCTCCTAGCGCACGCTCGGCGTCTGATTCGTCGACATCCCCGGCCGCAGCTTGCCATGCCACGGTCAAGCCAGCTTCGAGCACCTCGATCTGAGCCTCCGATCCGAGGGACTTGACTACTGGTCCAATTCGTTCAGCGCATCCAGCGGCAAAGGAGACGAGTTCCCAACGCGCCATCCCACCGGCCCCGCCAACTAGTCGGCATGGTCTCCTGCTCGGCAGCGACCCAGATCTCTTCCCGGAGAATCTTACCTGTCCAGCTGCGGAGGACTGCTCTCGCGACAGCCGTTACCCCTCCGGTCCTCGAAGCTCTTGCAGTGCCGCTGCGCGGGCCTGCCTCTCGGCGGCGCCGGCTTCGGACCCACTTGGACCCTCACCGCCTCCGCCAGACTCGCCGCCTGTAGACGCGCTGAAGATGCCGATATTCGGTATGCCGATGATCAAACCGTTATCGGTCTGGACAAAGTCCGATCTGGAGACCGGCTGCATGAACAACGCAGTGCGTCGAGACGGGCGGCAGTCCCTGCCCATTGGCCAGAGCTTGCGCGGTCTCGGGGTCGAGGATGCCGCAGGGGTTGTGACGGATGGCGTCGGCGATCTGGTCCTTCTTCGCGCTCGGGAGGGGGATCTGGTTGAGCGCGTCTCTGAGGGAGGGACCTGATGGGGCGGGTTGGGAGCTTGGGACGGCGTTGAGCTCTGGGTTGTCGGAAACCAGCCGCCCCCGGGCTGTTGCCGCTGCCAGGACCGCGGCGTCGCCGGCGGCTTGGGACTGGGCGATGCCGAAGCTGCGCAGGCAGGTGCCGGTGCAGCCGGCGGGCCTGTGGCCGTCGAGTTCGACCAGGCTCAAGGGGTTGCCGCCGGCGAAGGCGTAGCGGTTGAGGGTCCAGGGGTCGGTGCCAAGCTGCAGGTCGGCGAGGGCGCCGTTGTAGAGGTCGCGGCTCAGGAAGCGGTTGCGGCCGGGGTCGTAGGTGCGAAACCCCATGTCGTACTTTTGGGTGCCGGGGTCGAAGCGGTCGGCGTTGAAGCGGTAAGGATTGAAGAGTCTTTGGTGTGGTTTTGGGCGTCGGGGGTGTCGACGCCAGTGAAGGCGGCGGGGTCGTTGGTGCCGTAGGCGGTCGTAGAGGTGCTGGGCGAAGTTCTTGCTCTCGGTGTCGGTGTCAGCGGAGTTGTCGCGCACCAGCTTGACCGCGTCGGCGACCACGGTGCCGTTGGCGTTGCCGGTCAGCTTGACCTGCTGCGTGAGGCTGGCCGCGCTGAAGGTATAGCTGCCAAGGCTGACCCAGCTGCCCGCGTTGGCCGTCTGGTCGACCGTCTTCCTGGCGGTGCCGGTCGAGTGGGTGATGGTGTAGGGCGCGTTGGTGGCAGTCGCGCCGGTGTAGCGCACGAAGACCTCGTAGGTGCCGTCCTGGGGGATGTGCAGGTTCCAGGTAAAGCTGTTGCTGCCGGTCCCGGCGGCGTGGGTGGCGTAGTTGTAGCCCTGGTAGCCACTTGCGGCCGAGGAGGTCGTCCACGTGCCGGTGGTGGTGACGTTCTGGCTGTCGGAGTTGTCGACCAGCACGACCTGCTTGCCGACCGGGATGCCGTCGTCGCTACGGGCAGCGAGCTTGCCGTCCGGGTAGAAGGCCCAGCCCTGCGTGCGGCTGGAGGACCCGCCGGCGCTGGTGATCGTGCGGCTGGTCTGCTCGCCGAGGGGGTTGTAGTCGTAGCTGGTCGAGATGTCCTGCGGGTCGGTGGAGCTTTTGACCCAGCCGTTGTCGAAGTAGCTGTAGGTGGTGTCGTTTCTGACCGTCTGCCCAGCCGACGGTGGCGCGCTGACCTTGGCGAGGTTGCCGACGTCGTCGTAGGTGTAGTCGATCTCGTCGGCGCTGGTGACGTTGGGGTCTGCGGCGCTGAACGGCAGCTTCTTGGCCTTGGGACGGTTCAGCTCGTCGTAGACCGTCTCCAGCACGAAATCGGTCGTGTCACCGGTGGTCGCCACCCCGCGCGGGGTGATCGTCTTGGTGCGGTTGCCGACCGGGTCGTAGTCGTACTGGGTGACCCGGGTGCTACCGGTCGCGTGGGGGACGTCGACCTCACTGACCATGGCGCGCTCATCGCGCTTGACGACGGTCTTGTGGTTTTCCTTGTCGGTCACCCCTGTGACCTGGCCGTCCTTGTCGTAGTCGTAGCTCGTCGTAAAGCCCAGCGCGTCGGTCGCGACGGTGGGCCGGTGGGCCAGGTCGTAGCTGTACCTGGTGGTGAAATCGGCCGGGTCGGCGGTGGCGTTCTTGCGCGGGTCGACCACCAGCACGGTGTTGCCGACGTTGTCGTAGTCGTAGGTGAGCTTGTCGCCCAGCGCATCGGTCACGCTGGTGACCCGGTTGAGCTCGTCGTAGCCGTAGCTGGTGGCGAAGTCGTCGGGGTTGCTGGTCAGCGTCCCGTTCGGCTCGGTCTGCTTGGTGAGGTTGCCGACCGCGTCGTAGGCGTAGGTCCACGTCCTGGCTGGATCGGCGGAGTGGTCCTTGGGCAGCGTCACCGAGGTGGTCTGGTCGGCGTTGTCGTAGACCGCGGTGATCACCGCGCCGTTGGGGGCGGTCGCCTGAGTGACGTTGTCGTTGGCGTCGTAGGTCGGCGCCGGCGTGGTGATGAACACCGGTGGGTTGGCGGCCTGGTCCTTGGGGACCTTGCTGTCCAGCGGCCGGCCGAACACGTCGTAGTTGAAGATCGAGACCTTCTGCTTGGCGTCGGTGATCTGGGTGACGTTGCCGCGCGCGTCATAGACGACGCTGGTCGACTTCTGCAGATGGTCGGTGATGGTCTTGGGATAGCCGACCGCCAGGTCCCCGGTCAGGTCATAGCCCGAGTAGTCGGTGTGGTGGCCGTTCGCGTCGGTCGCCCGGTTGAGCTGGCCCAACGTGTCGTAGGTGTAGATGGTGGTGTAGTCCCCGGCCGTCGGGGTCGCGGTCCCCTTGGGGTCGGTCACCTGGTCAGGTTGCCAACCGCGTCATAGCCGAAGGCCCACGTGCGGCCCTCGGGGCTGGTCTTGGTGGCCAGGTCAGCGACGTGGCCATTGAGCGTGGTGTTGTAGGTCAGCACCGTGGACGCGGTGTTGTCGTGGACCGCCTGCGCGTCGGTAATGGTCAGCGGGTAGCCGGTGTTGGCGTCGTAGGTGAACTTGCTGACGGCGCCGTTGGCCTCGGTGATCTGGGCCACGTTGTGGTCGGCGTCCCAGGCGAGCTGGGTCGTCTCCCCCTTGGCGTTGGTCGCGGAGAATGGTCGCCCGAATGCATCCGTCAGGAAGACGGTGGTGTTGCTGCGGGCGTCGGTGACGGTCGTCTGGACCTGGCCGCCCTGCGGGCCGTCCGGGTCGAGGTAGGCGAACCCGGTGGCGTAGCCGAGCCGGTCGGTGATGGTCTTGGCCCACCAGTGGAACTGCGGGTCGTCCACCGGGGGGTCGTTGTAGGCGAGGTTCGTGGCGTGCCCGCGTGGGTCGGTGACCTTGACCAGCTTGACGTTCTTGTTGCCCTGGGTGGCGTCGTAGTCGAACAGGAACGTCTTGGCCAGGGGGCTGCCGGCGCCGTCGACGAGCTCCTTGAGCAGCCCCTTGTCGGAGTAGACCAGCTTGAGCTGGCGGCCGGCGATGTCGGTGATCGTCTGGACCTGGTCGATGATGAATGGGTTGGTCAGATTGCTGGCCGAGATCTTGGCGTTGGTCGTTGAGTCGTAGTAGTCGTAGGACTGGCCCTTGGCGTAATAGTCCAGGGTGAGGGTCTGGCGGGTGGCCGCATCCGTCAGGTACTTCAGGAACTTGATCGGCTTGTTGTTGGACTTGCGCCGCTCCCAGGTGAACAGCAATTCGTTGCCGTTGTTGTCGCGGGTGGCGGACTGGTAGCCGTCGGCGTCGAATAGGAACTGGGTGCGGTCGGGGCGGGTCAGCACCCACGCCCTGGCCGTATCCGTGGAGCTGTTCTTCTGCAGGTACAGGTGCACCCCGAAGGGATGGTCGTAGTCCCAGACGGCCTGGTTGGTGGAGCCGTGGGTGTTGAGGGTGAAGGTGTGGGTGGTGCCGTCGCCGTCGGTCAGCCGGATGGTGGTGGGCCAGTCCTGCCCGGGCGGGTGGAACTGCAGCGGCGTGCCCAACCGCATCAGGCTCGACGCCGACAGCGACCAGCCAAACCCCATCGCCGAGGTCGAGGTGTCCAGCGAGTTGTAGGTCATGCGCAGGAACGTCTCGGGCCCGCGGCTGGGGTTGGCCAGCGGGTTGTAGGACCACACCAGGTTGCCCGAGTGCAGGTTGACCAGCGCCGTGGAGCCCGCGCCAGTGTTCTTGCCGGCGTACTGGTAGAAGCGCTCCAACCCCAGCTCGTCGGAGGTCGGTTCCTCTACTCCGACGTGCTGGCCCAGCCCCCCAACCCCACCCGAGGCGGCCGACAGGTAGGTGTTGGTGGCCTGGTTGTACAGGTCCCAGGTCAGCACGCGGTCGATCCGGGTGGCGCCCGGGTCGCTTGTGGTGAGCGCCTTGACCTGAGCGTTGACCGTGACCGTATTGCCGGGCGCCACGTCGCGGGGCAGCGCCGTCATCAGCTGGCTGGCCGCGCTGGCCGGGTCGGCGGTGCCGCTGCCGTCGGGCAGCAGCCACTTGTAGGTCAGCTGCCAGGGCGCGCCCATGATGCAGCTTGGCGACCGCGCCGCCGGCGTGCTCGTAGTACTCCATCTTGACCTGGTGGCTGCCGGCGGTCACCGCACGCGAGGCCGCATAGGTGGTGGGCGGCTGGTTCTTCCACTGGTCAACCAGCAGCACCCCATCAAGGAAGACCCGCACGCCCGTCGTCGGCGGTCGCCGAGAAGGTGTAGGTGCCGGCGGCAAAGCCCTGGGTCTTGACCCAGCGCACCGAGAAGGCGTCCACGCCCACCCCGACCCCGCTGGGCCCACCGCTGCCCCAGCTGTTGTCGACGGCGCCCTCACAGCGCTCACCGCTGGGCGTGCCCGACAGGGTGGTGTTGGCAAAGTAGCTGGCCTGATACTGGTCCATCGGGCACGCGCCGGCCCGCAGGGTCTGGGCGGTGGTGTTGGTGACGGTGACCGGCACGGTGGTGGTGTCCCCGGCGGTCATCTCCTCCGAGGTGGCGGGCGCGTGGTAGGTGTTGTCGGGGGTCCGCTCGGTGTAGGTGATGGTCAGCCGCGGCCGCAGCATGGGCTCGCCGGCCTCGCTGGACAAAAACAGGCTCCGCTCGGCCGGGGTGGTCTCGTTGGCCAGCCTGGCCAGCAACCCCAGGTTGGTCGAGGGGCTGGCGACCCAGCCCTGCACCGTGCTGGTGAGGTTGGCGCCCCGCCAGGTGCGCCACTTGGGCTCCTCGCCGTTGTTGAGCCCGGTGACACTGCCAAGCACGGTGGCGTTGTAGTCGCCACCCGGCGTGGTCCAGGCGGTCGTCGAGGTGGCGTTGTTCCAGGAGGCGGCCGTCTCGTTGAACGCGCGGGTGAGCTTGTGCAGGTTGTAGGTGGCGTTGGCGCCGCTGGTGCCAAAGGTCATCGGGTGCCAGACGCTCAGGTCGGCGTCCAGCACCGTCGCGCTGGTCGGCACCTGGGCGGTTCGAACTTCAGCAGCGAGCGGGTGATCCCGTAGGTCGAGGAGTTGTTGCCCACCCCCAGCCACGGCCGCCCGTCGAACACGTCATGCGCGCTGGTCGGCTGCGTCGACGACAAGGTGGTGTCTGGGACGCTGCTGCCCTGCACGATCAGCCTGGTGCGGCCCGCCTTGGGCAGCCAGGCGACCTGCACCCCTGAGGCGCTGGCCTGCCCGTCGCGGGTCTTGGCCACTACCCAGTAGTCGTAGGCCTTGCCCTGCGGGCTGGGGTCGTCGGCCGGGGTCGGCGGCGCGCCGGTATCCAGGTAGCTGGTCGTGCCGGGCGGCAGCACCGCGACCCGGCTGGGATAGCGGCACCACGCCCACGACAGCGGCCCACACGTCGGCGTCGTCGACGACGAGCCGTTCAGACGCCGGTGCACCTGGTACTCCACCAGGTCATCCTCGGGCACCGAGCCCGGGGTGGGGTCCACGTAGGCGCTCCAGGACAGCTGCGCCCCCGTGGCGGTGATCTTCGTCGGCGACGCCAGGGTCACGCTGGGCCGCCCGTAGGTCACCAGCAGCTTCGGGCCGTTTGGGTCTCCCCGCCGTAGTCGTAGCCGTAGCCGGCCAGGCCCGGCGCGGCCTCATAGATCAGCCCGCCCTGGTTCAACGTCTCGTTGGTGGCCTTGAGCATGAACCCGTAGTTGGGCGCCGTGCCGTTCAGCCAGGTCTGCACGATGTTTTTGACGTCGAAGCTGTGCCAGGCCGCCGACTGGTCGATCCCCCGGCTCGCGGTCCCAAGGCCCGCCTCGCCAAAGGCGGTGTTGATCGAGTTCCACGTCGCGGTGGTGTCCGCCCACGAGGCGGTCACCCGCCGCGCCTCGATCGTGACCGCCGTATCAGGCGCCACCCCCCACGACCCGTCAAACCACGCCTGCAACTGGGCGGAGGCGATCTGGGTCCCCGACGGGATATCCGAAAGGGGGAACTTGACCAGCGAGCGGGCCTTGATCGCGGTGGTCGACCCCACCGCCAGCTGCCAGATGTCGTCGAGGTTGGTGGTCGGCAGGTCCGAGCGGATCTCCACGTCCAGCGACTGCCACCAGTCGATCGGCTGGATCTTGATGGTGGGGTCCACTACCACCGGCCAGCGCCGCGCCGCCGCGCCAAGCCACGCCGGGTCCGCCCGCACCGTGACCTCGATCCGGTCGCCGTGCTGGGCGACCGTCTGGGTGACCTTGTCGCTGTACGCCCTGCCGTACGGCGAGGCGGGGTCGGCCTGCGCGTCGGTCATGAACGGCTTGGGCATGACCCACCGCGGCACGTCCCCGCCCTGGGTGGGGAACAGGCCGATCGAGCCGTCCGGCAGCGCCCGCGCCACCACCCCGCCAAGCCGCAGCGAGAACCGCCAGGTGGGGTCGGCGGGCCGGCTGGCCAGCACGATCTGCTCCTTGATCCCCTGCGGGGTCACCCGCCAAGCCAGGTCCGCGCCAGCCCCCAGCGCGCCCGGATAGGTGATCGTGCTGCCCGCCACCCGCGGGACCAGCGTCACCGCCGGCCCGGCCAGGCCCACCGTGACCTGCCACCCCGCCTGCTCCACCCGCAGCAGCCGGTCCGAGCTGGTCCCAAACAGGCTCCCGAAACTGTTGGCGAGGCTGCCGTAGGCGAACCCCGGCCGGCCGGTCACCGCGCCGATCCTAGTGTCGATCGGCTGCCAGCGACCCCGGGCGTCGCGGTAGTTGACCGGCCCGGCGCCAAGCTCGGCCTGCACCCGCCCGTCCGACAGCTCGAAAAACCGGCCGTTGGCCGTGCGCCTGCCCACCAGCTCCTTGACCCGCTTGGCGGGCCCGGCCGGCGTGGCCGCTGAGCCGGCGGACGGGCCGGCGGCCGGGCGCCGCGTCGGCCCGACCGGCGCCGCGGCGACGGCCCGGGACGGCGGGCCGTTCGATCCCTTGCCGCCCACCCCAAATGGCCGAGCAGCCGTTGCCACAGGCTCGGCCCATGCGATGCCGACACCGCCGCGGTCGGCGTGGTGGCCGGCGTCGGTGGCACAACGTTGGACGCGGCGACACCAAGGATCAGCGCGAGGACACAGGACAGGACCAGCAGGGTACGCAGGCGCTGCACGAGGGATCTCCTTTCGGCAGCCGTGCCTCGCCCCCGGGCCGGATCACGGCATCGGGGCCGTGCCGCAGCTGGGCAGTCGCCCACGCCCCAGGCTGTGCCGGCGGCGCGCTCCCGATCTATACCAGAGCAAGCAGAACCGCCAGGGTCACCACGACCCGGCCGGCCAGCGACCGGCGCGGGCCGTCCATCACACACACAGCCGGTCGGCCAGTGGTGCTGGCGGCCCCGGCGCGGGGGTCGCGGTTGCGACGCATGACCCGGACGAGCTGCTCATGGTGGTGGGGGGCATACCAGGCCGCCTACCTCCCCGGAGCCGCCAAGCTGGCAGCTCCACCGGTCCCCCCCGGATTCCCAACAACGGGCAAAAGCCGCCTAGCAGTAGTAGCATCATCGACTGGGCGAATCAAGCGGCTAGGCAAGATCTACGACGCTCGTCGTAGATCCCTCCAGCACCTGAGTGAGGACGATCTAGTACACCCATCTCATAACCCGACAGATGCGGGTCAAGGCGAGGAGCACCAACAGGGCCGCCAACAGGGCGCCAACAACCCGCACCGCGGTCCGCACCCGCGACCAACAAGCAGCACAGGCAAAATCGCCAACAGCCCCTGTTGGTGCAGGTCAGACGGCTGTTGGCGATCTATTGGTGGAGGTGGGGGGACTCGAACCCCCGTCCCCGGCTCTGATCGGCCATGACGCCGACCCGCACAAATGTTCGGACCTGCCCGCTGACCTGCGAAACCCACCTGCTGTAGGTCCTCTACGGCACAGCCTGAATCTACGTGACTCTACGGGCGGGACGGACCCAGTGCGGACCCGACGCGGACCCGCGAGCGTCAGGGGGCGCGCCGGCGGCGCCGCGCAGGCTGCTCCTCGGCCTCGCCGAGCTCGCGAACCATCTCCTCGAGGTAGGCGACGCGCCGCTCCAGATCCTCGATCCGCTCCCGGCCTGCTCGCTTGCCGCTCGCGCGCCGCAGGCTCTCCCGGCTCCGCTGACGCTCGGCATAACGGCCGACCACGGCGAACATCTCCTCCGGGTCGATGCCAAGCACGCGGGCCAGGGAGACGAGCGTCTCGTCCTTGGGGTTGGGGGTGACCCACGGGCCGTCCGTCGTGCGGCGAAAGCCGCCATGCTCGAGCGAGACGAGCGTCTGCGCGCCGATGCCGGCCTCGCGAGCGACGAAGGCCTGGGTGTAGCCCCGCTTGACGCGGGCTGCCTCGAGCCAGCGGCCGAAGTCCGTCCAGCGGAACAGCTCCTCCTGGGACTGCTCCAGGTCATCCCCGGCGCTCATCGAACCATCCTCGCTCGGTCGATCACTGACAGTTGGCAGTGATCAGCATACGTGAATCACCGTGAAATGGGGAGTATCGACAGCGTCGCCTACTGCTACATTCGCTAAATCCGGTATGTTCTGGTCGCCTCCCTCGATGTTGCCTGTGTCGCCGCGCACGAGGGAGGAAGGCATGGCCACGCCGCTGCTGTACGCCCGACCACCCGCCACCCCGGCCGAGGACCGCCGGCTGCGCAAGCTGGCCGCCAGCCGGCACGCACCCGCCAGCTGGATCCAGCGCGCCCGCATCATCACCGCCAGCTGGGACGGCGCCACCCTCACCCAGGTCGCCCAGTCGTTGGGCCGCCACCCCAAGACGGCCGCCAAGTGGCTGCACCGCTTCAACGCTGCCGGGTTGGACGGGCTGGCCGACCTGCCCCGGCCGGGCGCGCCCCGGCGCCTGACCGAGCACGAGCGGGGCCGGATCATCCAGCTGGCCGGCACCG
>JBKPDO010000134.1:0-2416 GCA_046727955.1 bacterium
CGCCGTCGGCGGCGACGTGCACTCGAACCCCTCGTAGGCCAGGCCGCGCTGCAGCAGACGGACGATCTTGGGGTCGTCGTCCACCAACAGCACTCGTGTGGCCACGTCCCGCTCTCCGTCGCTGCCAGCACGTCCTTACGCCATGATAGTTGGCCGCGCTCGGGTCGCCCCCACCAGGCCGTTGATCGCAATCGCGGGTGTCACGCGAAATCGTCTGTGTCACAGCGAGGGCGTAGGCTGTCCGCGCCATCGACGGATCAGCGAGGATCGGGCCACGTCCCGATGGCTGGGAGATCGCAAGATGCGGGTCGAGTTCACGCCCTCACCGGCACTGTTCCCTTTCCAGTCACGATGGTTCGAGACCGACGGCATCCGCGTGCACTACATCGACGAGGGGGCAGGCCGGCCGATCCTGATGTGCCATGGCAACCCGACCTGGAGCTTCCTGTACCGCAAGCTCATCGGGCGCCTGCAGGGACAGTTCCGCTGCGTGGCCATGGACTATCCAGGGTTCGGGCTGTCGGATCGTCCGGAGGGTTACGGGTACACGCCAGCCGAGCATGCGCGGATCGTCGGCCACCTCGTCGACCACCTTGGGCTCGACGGCTTCATCGTCATGGGCCAGGACTGGGGCGGCCCCATCGGCATGTCGGTCGCGACCCAGCGGGCGGGACGTGTCGACGGCCTGGTGTTCATGAACACCTGGTTCTGGCGGGCCGACCGGCTCGGCATGCGGCTGTTCAGCCGGGCGATGTCCAGCCGGCCGATGCAGCGGCGGATCCTGGAGCGGAACTTCTTCGTCGAGCGGATCATGCCCCGCTCGGTGAGCCACCCGCTCGAGGCCGAGGTGATGGAGCACTACCGTCGCGCTCAGCCCACGCCCCAAGCGCGCTGGGGGGTGGCGGAGTTCCCCCGCCAGATCCTGGCGTCCGGCGCGTGGCTGGAGCGGCTGGCCAGCCAGGCGCCGCGGGCGCTCGGGGACAAGCCGGTGCTGCTGGTGTGGGGGATGAAGGACCTGGGGTTCGGCAGCCGCAAGGTCATCGAGCGCTGGCAGCGGTCTTTCCCCGCCGCGGAGGTGCTCGTGCTGGCCGACGCCAACCATTTCATCCAGGAGGACGCTCCCGACGAGATCGCCGACGCGGTGACCAAGAAATTCAGGTAGCCCGACTTCTGTTCTGTGACGGCGTGGTTGGGAGCAGGCTGTTGCCCGCGCTGCGGGCCAGGCCCTACAGGCGGACTTGCGGGCCGGTGGCGCCGGGGCAAAGATGAGCCATCCGTCTTGTCGACCTCCAAGCGAGGTGCCAGATGGCCTACGCCCTGCGCTGCGCGGACAGCGGCATGGACTGCCCCGGCCAGTTCACTACCAGGACCGAGGACGAGCTCATGCAGCACGTCGAGCTCCACGTCCGCGAGGCCCATCCCGACATGGAGCTGACCCCCCAGACCACGGTCATGGTCAAGGGACTGGTCCGCACGACCTGATCTGGAGCTCATCGCCAATCCGACCTGCGCTACCACCAGGCAGGAGACCTCCACCCAGGTCCAGGATGGGCGCATTCTCGTCGTTCGGTTGGTGCGCCGCAGGCTGTAATGGATCGTTGCGTCCAGAGACCAACCCTTGAGACGGCGACGCGCTGGAGAGGGAGGTCGACGATGCGCGGTGGGTCGCGGGGCCACTGGTGGGACGCGGATGCGTGAGGACCTGCACGCCGGTGGGCGCTTCCCTGACCTGGAGCTGCCCGACCATACCGGCAATCCGCGGCGCCTTGGGGAGCTGGCCGCCGGCGACCCGCTGTTCCTCAACTTCTACCGCGGCTTCTGGTGCCCCAAGGAGCAGGCCTTCTTCCGCCGCCTGGTGCGGCTGGCGCTGTTGCATCTGCTGTGAGCGAGCCCGGCGCAGGCAGACTGTCACCATGAGAACGCGCCATCCTCGCCCTCCAGCCATCGCACGGTCTGCCTTCACTGGCTGCTGCTTCCCGCCCGACGTGATTGTGCTCGCGGTACGCTGGTACCTGCGCTTCGCGCTGTCCTACCGCGATGTCGAGGAGTTGCTCGCCGAGCGCGGCATCCAGGTCGACCACGTCACCGTCTACCGCTGGGTGCAGCGGTTCGCGCCGTTGCTCGCCGAGGCCGCTCGGCCCTGCCGACACGCCGTCGGTGACCACTGGCAGGTGGACGAGACCGACGTGAAGGTCGCCGGCCGGTGGCGCTATGTCTACCGTGCGGTCGACCAGTTCGGGCAGGTCATCGACGTGTTCGTGTCCCCGCGTCGCGACGTCAGGGCAGCCCGCCGCTGCTTTGGGCGGGCCATCGGCACGACCAAGCGCGCGCCGACTGAGGTTGTGACCGACCTGGCGCCGACCTATCCGATGGTGCTGGAGGAGCTGCTGCCGGCGGCGTGGCACCGCACCGATCG
>JBKPDO010000135.1:0-8481 GCA_046727955.1 bacterium
AGTCCGATTCACCTGCTTCTCATCGATTGCAACCAGCAGCGGCTCGGCCTCAACGCCACCCAGGAAACGTTCCAGCCGCCTTCACCCGACTGTGGGAGCGGTGGGACCGCACCAGCGGCGCCCTGCTGGTCCTCTCGACCGGGCATCCCTCCCAGCGTGTCCGGGAGCTTGCCGAGGCCCTCACGGCCGCGACGTCGCAGACCTTGACCAGCACGACCTGGTATGTGCACGACCTGCTCGGCTACGCGGCGGACATCGAGACGCCCAGACGGCAGGCCGAGGAGGACTACCAAAGGCTCAGAAGCTGCTCACAGAGTTGCGCGAGGCGATCCAGCGGGCGTGAGTCAACCCTGCCCCACCGGCAGTGTTTGCATTGTGCCGGAACGCGCCGACGCATGCTCACCCAGCGCTGACGCGCGGACCAGCGTGCCATGCCGCCGACACGTCGTCCGTCGACGCTCGACGCGCCGGGGAGCCTGGACCTTCTTGCCTTGTTCTAGGACAGCTCACGAACTGGCCTTACCCGGTGGTGCGACCGTCGTGTGCACCCTGAGCGGTTCGGAGCTCAGCGGGCTGTCAAGGGACGAATCGATGAAGAGCGAGGTTAGGATGATCGATCCAGCTTCAGCGGCTGACTGGACCCGAGCGTCGCTCGTGGCGGGGCTTCTTGGAGGTCTTGCCGCCGCCCGCGGATGGGCGCTCTGTAAGGAAGAGCATGAGCCAATCGGTGCCACCGCGCTCAACGAGGATGCCCTCGAAGTGGCGGCCCGGAGGGGCTGAAATGGACAAACGCTCCAAGATCAGATCGGCTAGGGTGGTCAGCCGCCGCAACGCGGTCGCACTGCTTGGCAGCGCCGGCCTGGGGATCGTGGCCGCCGCCTGCCGCAAGTCCGCGTCGTCAACCGCCACCACGGCGGGCTCGTCGTCGACGACCGCGGCGTGCGTGCTCCAGCCCGAAGTGACGGAGGGCCCCTACTACCTGGATCTCAACAAGGTCCGCGGCGACATCACCGAGGGCAGGCCGGGAGCAGCGCTCGACCTACAGCTCACGGTCGTGGACGCTACCCGCTGCACGCCGATCAAGGACCGGCCGTCGACATCTGGCACTGCGACGCCGGTGGCATCTACTCCGGGTTCGTCAGGCGAGCGCCGGCGGAGCCGTCGGGCAGACGCAGGCAACCACCGACACGCGGACGTTCCTGCGGGGCGTCCAGCTCAGCGACGCCAATGGCGCCGCGGCGTTCCGCACGATCTACCCGGGTTGGTATCGAGGCCGCGCGGTCCATATCCACCTCAAGGTCCACATCGGCGGGGATGTTGTGCACACCGGGCAGCTGTTCTTCGATGACGACCTGACCGACAAGGTCTTCCAGCGCTCGCCCTACTCCACCCATGGAACGCGGGACACCCGCAACGACACCGACTCCATCTACAACAGCTCTGGCGCGGCCACGTCGGTGCTGGCCGTGACTGCCAGAGGCGACGGCTACACGGGACGGATCGCCCTTGGCGTGAAGCAACCCTGACGCCCAGCGGTAGCGTCGGTTCGGTTTCAATACTCTCAGGCCCGATGCCTGCCACCCGAAGTGGTCCGGGGAGGATTGCTGGCACGATCGGACACCGTGCACGGCATGCCCGACGCACTGCTGAAGGCAAGAGCTCCCCGCGCGATCCGCCGCTGCCTGAAGCGCTTCGTCGGCCGGCAACTCCTCAAAGCTCCTCGACCACCTGCTGAAGAAGATCGACGAGCTGAACCGCAAGCGTGACAAGGTCGAGGTGACCTGCAGGGCCACGGTCGGCGAGGTCGGCAACTCCGAGGGGGCACCCTCCCGCTGACGTCGTGGTTTCTTGGCGCGGTTGAGCCCGTACCCAAGATTGACGCTGGAGCCCGTCCCGGTAGGGACCCCGGGTTGCCGCCCTTTTGAGCGCGAGTCTCAGACTCTTGATCTGCTTACGGGCTCCGCGGGTGGGCGCGATGGATCAGGCGCGCACACGAAGGGAGTCTGGGTTAGAGATCGTGTACCCGCGGGTCGCCGCGATCGATGTGGGCAAGAAGATCGCGGCGGTGGCGGTCCGCACGCCTGGGGAGCGGCCGGGTCGGCGCCACCAGCAGTTGTCCCGCTTCCCGACCGCCGATCACCTGGCCTCCTGGGCTGGCCGGTGCCCGGGCAACAACGAGTCGGCCGGCAAGCACCACCGCGGCAGGACCCGCAAGGGCAACCGTGAGGTCCGCGAGGCACTGGTCGAGGCGGCCTCCACGCTCACGGGCTCGGCGGCTGCTTGCTCGGCGCGGCGTTTGAGCGCCTGGTTCAGCTGTTGGGTGGTCGTCTCAGCCACAGCCGGCCGCGCGTTGTCGGCTTGTCAGGCCTCCAGACGGGTCCCTCCGCTCATTACCGCCGGTCTGCCACTCTGGCCGTGGAGTAGCGGCGTGGCGCGTCCCTGCGGGCGCCGCGGTGGTGGTATCGGTGTGGTGTCCTCGGCGCCGATGCCGCTGGCCGCGAGGAGGTCGGCTGGCCGGGCGCTGTTGGTCGCGTCCGCTGCCATCGCCATCGCGGTGGCCGCCCCCATCGGGGTCGCCTTCGGCGGCACCACCAGCAGCACGAAGCGATCCCGGGAGGCTCTGGTCACGCCGATCGTGTCGGCGTTCATCGCGCGAAACCAGCCCACGTGAACGCGGCGACCGTCGATGGCAACCTGACGGGGAGCGCTGTCCCAGGCGTCCGGGTTGAGCGCCACCCGAGTGATCACCCCGAGTGAGGACTCCAGGCCCGCGATGAGGCCGGGCAGCTCGGCCTCCGGGTCCGGTGAGTGTGGCCACCATCCGCCGTCCAGGGTCCCCCTGCGAGCCAGCGTGGGGTCCAGGCGTAGCCGCAGCGCCGGTGGTGTGGACTGTCCTGTGGGAGGAACGGCGGTGGTGCGATCGCTGCTGTCTGGCGTCATGTCATCGGCTCCGTCCTCGGTTCCGATGGAACCGGCCTGTTCGCAACGACGGCGGCTGGCCAATCGTCGCTGGGTTACGGTCGGGTGGTTGGCGGTCAGGCGGCCTGTGCCGGGCTCGGCTGGGTCCTTGCCCAGGTGGCCGGCCAGCGGGCGCCATCCTCGGCGGCGGGGTCGGTCAGGAACTGCCGGATCGCCCAGGCGGCGGCGCGGTCCAGGTCGTCCTGCCCGTCGCCGCCCAGGCGGTCCAGCGCACCGGCGACCTCGGCGGGTGGTCCGGCCAGGACGCCGCCGGGCCAGACGACCACGACCTCGGCGCCGCTTGGGTACAGCGCCCAGCGGCCGTGGCGGCTGCGCGCCGAGCAGGTCGGGATACCCAGCGGGATGTCGCCGATGCGGCGGGACGCCCCCGAGGTGGCGACCAGGACGTCGGTGATCGCCGTGGGCTGGTCGCTGCTGCGGCGAAGCCGCCCAGGTTGGTAGCGGATCCCCATGGCAGGTCCTCTCAGAAAACAGCCGGCCGGTGTCGCGATGTGCGCGTGGAGCTGCGGCGCTGCCAGCCGGGTGGGCTCCAGCGCCGGGCCAAGGCGAACAGTGCGGGTGCCTGGACCCGCCTGATCGCCCGCTGCTGGCTGCCGGCTTGGGTCCAGCGCGCGCCGCAGCCGGAGCAGAAGACGAGCGGGTCGACACCGAACATGATGGTGATGGGGGCCGATCCGCACCGCGGGCAGCGTGGCATGAGAACCTCCCTGGTCGTCTCCGTGGTTGAGGGTTGGGCGGCTATGGGCGATACCAGCGGCTGACGCGGCCACGCTCCCGAACCTGTGCGCCTACCTGGGCGTGTGCCTACCTGGGCCACAGCGGCGGCGACAACGGTGCTGGTGGTGCCGGTAGCGGCGGCGGCCAGGGCGGCGGCCAGGGCGGCGGCCAGGGCGACGGCTCCGGCGGCGGCTCCGGCGACAGCGGGCGGATCGGGGAATCGGGGTCGATCGAGCGGACGGGCCTGAAGAGGGTGTCCCTGGTCGCCAACGGTTGGTGTGGCGGGCGCCGGTCGTTGTCGCGGCGAAGCCTCGCAGGCGGGTGGTGGATCACCATGGCGAGTCCTTTCGCCCGGGTTGTCAGTCGATGGTGCGCGGCGAGGCTGTCCATGCGGGTTGTCGTTCTCGGATCCGTTTGATCGTGTGCTGCTGGCTGCCGTCCTGGGTCCATTGCGCGCCGCAGTCGGAGCAGAAGGCGCGCCGGTGGCGGTTGATGACGACGGTGATCTGCGCGGACGCGCACAGGGGGCAGCGTGGCATCGGACCTCCTCCTGGATGGGCCGGTGAGCGGGTCAGTCACGACGAGGGGCGGGCGCTTCGTTGTCGCCGGTGGTGGACGGGATTCACTTGCTGAGTGAGCCCACTCTATGGTAAACAGTGTTCACTGTCAAGATCAGCGTTCATGAACAGTGAACTGGCGGACGAGGAGCAGCGAACGCGACCGCCGAAGCAGCGCGCGACTGGCCGGGCGCCGGGCTGGCTCTGGCCAGGCGAAGGAGGTTCCATATGCCCCCCTACAACCCGCCCCGCTACCTCCGCCAAGGTGACGAGCTTCCCGACGACTTCGGTACTCGACCGGGCGATACCCTCACCTTCGGCGCCGGCTCCTACATCCGTGCCTTCAACGCGGAGGAGTTCCGCCAGTTCACCGACCGGCCCGACGGCATCGTCTACGGTCGCGGCCGGCACACGACCACCCCACTCGACCCGCCAGCAGGGCTGCTGGCCGAGCGACCCCGGCGACACGGCCTGAACCGTCTCGTGCCCACCGGCTGGCGCCACACGCGTTGAGGCCTCCCACCGCTTCTGCCGGCGCTCCTGAGCCTGGAGCGGCCGGCGATCAGCCTGGCCCTCCACGCCGCGGCCAAGGGCGCCTTAGCGGTCGGCGCCGTCGCCGGCCGCGTCGACGAGGCGTCCTGCCCTATTTCAGGACGTCGACGATCACGTGCTGCGTGGCGGCGGAGTGGACCCAGTCGCCGCGGGATCTGGTCTCCACGATCTTGGAGATCAACCTGACCGTCATACCCGCCAGCATGCGAGCGGGCGGTCGCAGGACACCGCCGAACCCCCGGTGACGGTCCACCCAGGGCGCTGGTGCAAGCCCAAGCCGCTCCCCGTAGCATTCCTTCGTCGGGCGGCGCGGCCAGGGCGTGAGCCAAGCCCGGCCGCCTTGGTTTCGGGCCGTCTCGGATGCGCAGGAGGCCAGCATGCAGGGCACCATGACGGGCAAGATCCTTGAGGCGCATCTGGTCGAGGGGCGCCTGGATGCTGGCGAGGAGGTCGCGCTCGGGATCGACCAGACGCTGCTGCAGGACGCGACCGGCACGATGGCCTGCATGGAGTTCGAGGCGCTCGGCCTCCAGGAGGTCAAGGTCGATCTCGCCGTGCAGTACGTCGACCACAACATGCTGCAATTCGACCACCGCAACGCCGACGACCACCTGTTCCTGCAGACGTTTGCGGCGAAGCATGGGATCAGGTTCTCGCGGGCAGGCAACGGCATCTGCCATCAGGTCCACACCGAGCGGTTCGCGCGCCCGGGCGCCACCCTGCTCGGCGCCGACTCGCACACACCGACCTCGGGCGCGTGCGGGTCGATCGCGATCGGCGCCGGTGGGCTGGAGGTCGCGCTGGCGATGGCCGGCCAGCCGTTGCGGATGCCGGTCCCGGTCGTCGTCGGCGTGCACCTGGACGGTGAGCTGCCGCCCTGGGTCGCCGCCAAGGACCTGATCCTGTGGCTCATCCGCACCTACACGGTCAAGGGCGGCCTCAACCGCATCTTCGAGTTCACCGGTCCGGGTGTCACGAACCTGTCGGTGACCCGGCGGGCGACGGTCTGCAACATGATCACCGAGCTCGGCGGGACGACCGCGATCTTCCCCTCCGACGAGCAGACCCGCCGCTTCCTGCGCCGCCAGCGCCGCGAGGACCAGTGGGTCGAACTCGGCGCCGACCCCGACGCCTCCTACGACGAAGAGGTCCACGTCGACCTGTCCACCCTCGAGCCGCTCATCGCCAAGCCGTCCCAGCCCGACAACGTCGTCCCGGTCGAACAGGTCACGGGCACGCCGGTCTTCCAGGTCTGCTTCGGGTCGAGCGTGAACTCCTGGTACGAAGACCTCGCGATCACGGCCGCGGTCCTGGACGGCCACCACCTGCCCCCGACCACCGTCGGCACGGTCTCACCGGGGAGCCGGCAGATCCTCACGACGATCACCAGGTCGGGGATCCTGGAGAAGCTCGAGCGAGCCGGCGTGCGGATCCTGGAGCCGGCCTGCGGGCCGTGCGTCGGCATCGGCCAGGCACCCCCGACCGGCAAGGCGAGCGTGCGCACCTTCAACCGCAACTTCAAGGGCCGCTCCGGCACCGTCGACGACCAGGTCTACCTCGCCTCCCCGGCGACCACGGCCGCCACCGGCCTGCACGGCAGGATCACCGATCCGCGCACGCTCGGCGACCCGCCGACCATCGACGACCCCGAACCGGTCGTCGACGACTTCATGATCCTGGACCCCGCGCCACCCGCCGAGCGCGAGCGGATCGAGATCATCCGCGGCCCCAACATCAAACAGCCGCCGATCCCCCCGCCGCTGCCCGACGACATGACCGGGCAGGTCCTCATCGTCCTGGGCGGCAACGTCTCGACCGGGTCGATGGCCCCTGACGGGGCGATCGTCATGGCCGACCGGTCCAACGTGGCCGCCATCGCCGAGTACACGTTCATGAAGGAAGACCCCGCCTTCGTCCAGCGGGCCAAAGCGTGGCACGGCGGCTTCATCGTGGCCGGCGAGAACTACGGCCAAGGCTCCAGCCGCGAGCACGCCGCTCTCGCCCCCCTGCAGCTCGGCGTCCGCGGCGTCCTCGCCCAGGGGTTCGCCCGCATCCACCGGCGCAACCTGATCGCGCAAGGGCTCGTCCCGCTCTACATCGACGCCGACGTCCACGACCGGCTCCAGGTGGGCGACCGGTTGGCGATCCACGGGCTCAAGGACGCGGTCACCAACGGCGCGGACGAGGTCGAGGTCCAAGTCGAGAGCAAGGAGCCGTTCCGCGCCCGGCTCGACCTCTCCCCCCGCGAACGCCAGGTCGTCGTCGCCGGCGGCGTGCTGAACCAACTCTCCACGGCGCGCACCCACCACGACCGCGGTGCACCCTGACGCTGGCGTCTCACATAAACAACCAGACGGCCCGGCCTGACCCACAAGGGTCGGCCGGACTGCTCGCCCCCACCTGGATCCTCCCGAACAGCGCCGGCGCGATGCCAGGCGCCTGGCCCACGGGACGGGCAGCTCAACCACCAAGCGGCGGCTCGATCACCAAGCGGCGGGCATCTCGCCCTGGGCCCGGTGGCCGTCCCGCGCAGCCGGTTCGATCAGGAACCGCGGATGGCGTGGGCGGCACGCCTTCGCCTTCGGTCGTGCTGGGCCCGGCGGAGCGGTCCGTGGTGGCTCCGCTCCGCTGGGCACCGGCACCGGCACACGTCGTCGTCAGTCGGTCGGGGTGCCCGCAGCAGCCCCCAGCCGGCCGGTGGGCTGCACCATGACGTGCTTGGGCTTGGCCTCCTCGGCCTTGGGCACCACGATCTGCAGCACACCGTTGTCGACGGTGGCCTGGACGGCGTCCGCGACCACGTGGGCGGGCAGGGTGATCGAGCGGCGGAAGGCGCCGTAGCGGCGCTCGACCCGGTGGAACTGCTGCTCGGAGGAGTCGTGGGCGAAGTGCCGTTCGCCCTGGATGGTGAGCAGGCTGCCCTCCGTGGTGATCTGGAGGTCGTCGAGTGCGACGCCGGGCAGTTCGACGGTGATCAGGTAGGCGTCCTTGCGCTCGGAGATGTCCAGCGCAGGCGCCCAGGCCGGGGTGCTGTCGACGGCGGCGCCTTGGCGCTGGGCGTGCAGGCCGAGCGCGTGGGCCAGCATCGGGCTCAGCTGGTTCAGCTGGGTCATCCGGGTCAGCTCGTCCTGCGCGCCGCGCAGGTCTTGGAACGGGTCCCACTGGGTCCTGAGCATCATCTGGTTCTCCTTGTGCCTGGAGCCGGACTGCTACCGAGCCGGACCGCTGCCCGGGCCGGCCTCAGCCCGGACGCCTGACCCTGAGCCCAGCCGAGACCCCGGTCGGCTACTTGACCGTGCTCGTCGTGGGCTGTTGATGGTGGTAGGTGGCGTCCCAGGGGTTCCAGGTCCTGCAGGTGTCGGTGCGGCGCAGCATCTGGCCCACCTCGCCGAGGCTGGTGAAGGGGGCGTAGCCGAGTTGCTGCCCGCATTCGCAGCGCAGCAGCAGGCCCAGGCTCGGCCCGAGCTCGCGGTACTGGGGTGGGCGGGTCCCATCAGTCGTCGGCCACTTGGTTGATGGCGGCGGTTCACTCGTTCGGGGTGGTTGCGACGTGGTGGGGCAGCGCTGCGGGCGAGCGGTGGGCACGGCGGCGGCGGGCCGGCGCGGGCTTCTCGGTCTTGGCGTGGACCGCGGGCAGGGCATCGGCGACGGGGTCGACCAGTGTGGCCCGGTCGAG
>JBKPDO010000136.1:0-1947 GCA_046727955.1 bacterium
ACCCCGCCGGCCCCAGGCTCCTGACCAGCGCGAACGCTCGCGCCTAGATACACGCCGCCTGCGCGTGCCATCGCCCATCTCCGCAGGTCACTGCCCAGATTCGTGGACTATGCGCGACCCGAGCTGCGGAACCCGGGTGAGTGGCCGCCAGCGCGCTCTCGGCGTCCTCGCGGTACAGGATCCCCACCAGCCGCCCTTTCAGGTCGGAGACCACGATGGTCGCCACGCCGCGCCTGCGCATCCGCTCGACCAGGGCTCCAGCCGCTCGCTGGGGCGGATAGTCGTCGGCCCGACCTCCATCGCCTGCTCCGCCGTGGCCTGCGGGGTCTCCTCAAGCGCCCGGCCCCGCAGGCGACCCTCGACGATCCCCGCCGGGTTGACGACGATACAGACGTAAATACCGGCCGCCAGCACCTCCGCACGGACATCAGCGACCCTATCGTCAAGGGCACAGGTCGGGGTTCCTCGCCTGGCGATCTCCCCGGCGTTGGGGACCGCGGTGGCGGTGCCCTCTCGGGGCCAGCCCATCGCCAGCCACGCCGCCTTGCCGGGGACGAAGTCGTAGGCCTGCGTGAAGCCGAGTCGTTCGAGCCGCCACGCGGCCCGTGGGCTCATGTCTCACTGGTAGTCGTGGCAGTAGACGATCACCGGCCTGTCTTTGTCCAGCGACGCGGTCGCCTGCTCCGTCATCTGCTTCAGCGGGATGTTGATCGCCCCGGGGAGATGTTCTTCCTCGAACTCCTCATGCGGGAGAACCTCGACCAGTTGCGCCCCGTCGGCCAGGAGTTGACGGATCTCATCAATTTCGATCTCTTGTGGCATCGGCGTTCTCTCCTCTCCGCGTCGGTCCTCTCTACTGCTTCCCACCTGCGCGACGAGCAATCAAGGCTGACCACCCAGGACTCCGGCACCCCAGTGCTCCACGCCTGGAACGCCAACTGGAACGCCAAAGGGTACGGCCGGGCGTGGAGGTGGTCTCGGCTCGAGGTAGGCGGATCAGCCAGGCCGTCGGCGCGGGCACGTAGGATCCGACGCATGCGGTGGCTGGAGGTTCGTCGGCACTCCCTGATCAAGAAAGGGCTGGCCCGTGGCCGCGGCTCGCACCTGTCGGCCCAGGGCGTCGCGCTCGCCCGTGCCGTCGGCGCCAAGCTTGGCCCCATCGCCCACGTACTGACAAGCACCACACCACGCGCCGTCGAGACGGCGATCGCGATGGGCCTTGCCGTCGACGACACGGTCGACCTGCCGTCCGGGTATGTGCCGGGCGAGGTCGAGTTCCACGAGCAATGGACGTGGACCATCTAAGACGGGGAGGACCCGGCCTTCGCGAAGGTACACGGTTGGGGGATGGTCGACGTGGTTGGCCAGCGCATATTCGCGGGGGAACGCCGCACCCATCCGATCGCCTCGCTCTGCGGGGATGGAGTCGATCTAACTTTTTCGGTCTCACCAAATCCACAGAACGAAGCGGCCGCCGCGGAACAGGTACCACGAGTACAACCGAACAGGACTGTGCCGATCAAGGCCTTGGGACCAACAGAAGGCAGTGCGAACAGACTCAGTGTCGTAAGGATTGCGTAGAAGATCCAGGCAATGGAGCGTTTGCGGCCGCTCCCGGGCTGCCGCTCGCCTGGTCGCTGTGGGTGGGCGACGGCGAGGGCCTTACTCCGGCACGTAAGTTCGATCACGTATTGCGCGCGGCTTGCGCGCGGCGCGGCGCCATTTGGGCTGGTCGTCCCGCCCTGGCGAGGTTCCGGGGGAGCATGCTCCCCCGGAACCTCGCGGGATCGGTGCTGGTGCTAGCGGACCGGCTGCGGCTCGCGCTCCGGCTCGGCCGGGACTGGGGCTGGGGTTGGGGCGGCCCCCTCGATGCGCAGCTTGGGCAGCCAGCCAAGCCAGCTCGGCAGGTACCAGTTCCACCTGCCGAGCAGGCGCATGGCCGCGGGG
>JBKPDO010000137.1:0-40979 GCA_046727955.1 bacterium
CGAACTGGACGGCGTAGTCCTCCAGCGGGCCGGGGGCGGGTGGGCAGGCAAGGCGCTTGGTCACGGTGCGCACCTCCGGGCACAGGCGGCGGAACTCCTGCTGTACACCCAGCCGTCACTCAAGTCAACAAACTACCGTTAGTAGCTGGGTCAATCCAGTGTCCGTGGCAGCTCGAACCTCCCTTCTTGGACAGCGAGCTCGACCTCGCCGCTGAACGCCGAGGCGGCCGGCGCGCGTGCCTGGGCCGCGTCGGCACCCGGCGGCAGGTGAGTGAGGACCAGCCGCCGTGTCCTGCCTGCCGCGGCGAACTGGCCGGCCTGCTTGGGGGTGAGCGAGATGGCGTTGCTCTGGGCGGAGACCAGGACGGGTCCGCCTGGGGACAGGAACGCCTCGCACACCAACAGGTCGCTCCCCTCGGCCAGCCGTTCCAGCGCCGGGCAGGGGCCGGTGTCGGCGGTGTAGGCCAGCGTGCGACCTGCCAGCGTGGCGCGCAGCCCGTAGGTGGGGATGGCATGCGTGGTGGCGATGGCCTCCATGCGAAGATCCCCGAACGCCAGCTGGGCCCCGTCGGTGAGTTCGATCACCTCGAACACGCGCGGCATCGCGCCGGGCCGGGCCAGGAACGCCTCCATGTGCTGGGACCCACCCCGGCGGGCCGAGCACCGGCAGCGGCCGGGTGCGCGCAAGGCCGCTGATGGCCAGCACGTGAAAGGCCAGGGCCAGGTCGGTGCAGTGGTCAGGATGTAGGTGGCTGATCCAGATCGCGTCCAGGTCGGCCAGGGTGCAGTGGCGCTGTAGCTCCGCCAGGGTGCCGCCGCCGGCATCGATCCAGATGCGCTAGCCGGCCGCCTCCAGCAGGTATCCGGAGCAGGCACTGCCGGCACCGGGATAGCCGTCGGCGCAGCCAAGCACCCGCAGGCCCAGCCGGCCAGGCGTCGTGGTCGCCGCGGGTGTCGAGGGCGCTTGGTGGGTCATGCGGCCGCCTCCTGACCCTCGTGTGGGCGGGTCGTTCGAGCAGCTCGCCGGCCTGGAACCGCGCGCCGGCTCGGACCAGCGCGACCAGGTGCGGGCCGTTGACCGCCCGCCAGCGGCCCTGGGCAGCCTGCAGCAGCTTGAACACCATCGCCAGCCCCGTGTCCCTGGTGCCCGGCCCCTTGGTGACCCTGGTCCGGGCCCTGACCGGGGAGAATGAGCTCTCGATGGGATTGGTGGTGCGCAGGTGCAGCCGGTGCTCGGCGGGATAGTCGAAGAAGGTGAGCAGCGCCTCAGCGTCGTCGGTGACCTTGGCGACGGCCTTGGGCCACTTGATGCCGTAGCCGGTAGCGAACGCCTCGATCGCTGCCCGTGCATGCTCCGGATCCTCGGCCAGGAATGATCTCGTTCAACGCCTTGCGGGCGCCGGCGTGGACGCTCTTGGGCAGCTCATTGCGAACATTCCTGACCTTGTGGACCCAGCATTTCTGCTCGCGGGTGGCGGGGAAGACCTCCCACAGCGACCGCCACAGCCCCAGCGCCCCGTCGCCGACCATCACCACCGGCACCCGCATGCCATGGCGGCCCAGATCCCGCAGCAGCTCGGCCCAGTCGTCGGTTGATTCCCTGGTCCCATCGGCGACCGCGACCAGCTCCTTGGTGCCGCCGGCGCGGACGCCGACGATAACCAGGCAGCACAGCCGACCCCTGCTCGCCCAAGCGGATGCTGAGGTGCACCCCGTCCGCGAAGCAGTACACGTAGTCAACCTCGGCGAGGTCGCGCTGCTGGAAGGCCGCGCGTTCGGCCTGCCACTGGGTGGCCAGCCGGGTGATCACCGAGGCCGACAGTCCCGCCGCCGAGCCCAACAGCTCCTCCAGTGGCGGGACGAAGTCGCTGGAGCTGAGCCGTGCAGGTACACCAGCGGCAGCACCTCGGCGACCTTCGGGCTGCGCCTGCCCACCTGGGCAGGATCACGCTCTGGAACTGCCGACGCGCTCCCGTGGCGGGGTCCACCCGGTGGTCATCCACCCGGTGGTCATCCACCCGCGGACGGACGACCTCGACCTGCCCGGTGCCGGTGGCGATCGACCTGGCTAGGGCGTGGCCGTTGTGGCGCACCAGCCGGTGGCCGTGCTCGTCGGTCAGCTCAGCGAAGCAGGCGATGTAGGCGTCGACCTCGGCCTCCAGCACGGCTGCCAGCATCCGGCGGGCGCCTTCGCGGGCCAGCTCGTCCAGGCTCACCGTCAGCTCCCTCCCGGGCAGCCTCGTCTGTGACTACACTCATCATGTCGCGGCGTTCCTTCCTCGCCGGCGGTTGCTCGCCGACGTCCTCCCGATTGGTCAGGTGGAAGGTACGCCGCGTTCTCATGCCAGGGGTCATCCACAGACTTCGACGATATCTCGGTGGCGGCTGGTCGTCACCGAGCTGCCCTATCAGGTCTCAGGCCACCGCCTGCTGGCGCGTATCGGCGAGCTGGTCAATGCGAGGGGACGAGCCAACCCCCGCGCATCGCGGTCAGAGGCTGGCAAGCCTCGTTCCGCGTCAAGTGCTCTTTACGCCACCCTTCGAGGCCCCGAACGACTGGCGGCACGCTGCGCACTCGAGGTGCCTTGGCTTGTTGCCTCCACCATCACTACGCAACCGCAGGGCGTCGCCGCCCTTGCCTCGGCGCATTCGCCAATGTTTCACGTGAAACATCGATGTAACCGCCGCGGCGCCACGACGCAGTGCGCCTAGCCTCCGTCCCAGCGCTCCGGTCCTAGGCCTTGGCCGACGGATCCTGCTTGGTAGCATCCGCCGGTCCTGAAGGTGCTGGCGGCAGGGAGGAATCGGTGGTCGGGCGGGGGAGCTGACCGATGCCGCCTGGGCCAAGGTCCAGCTGCTGCTGCCGGGCAATGGCTAGATGCGGGGACCAAGGCCCCCGCATCTAGCCAAAGCGGTGAGAGCTCCGCCCTCGAAACTTACTACGGGGTAGCCAAACGGTGTGACTTGTCAGGCTTCTCACCAGCGGAAACGCGAAATGGCATCACTCCGTTTGATTACCGCGGTGATAACTGAAACGAGAATCCCCGGTGTTAGGCGGCGGTGGGTTGGAGGGTGACCTGGTAGCCGAGGGCCTGGAGCTGGGCGACGGCGCGATGGCGGGCCCGGTCGCTGTCGCGTCGCACGAAGAAGTCGCCGCCAAGGTCCTGGTGGTCGCAGTCGTAGGCCAGCAGGTGCCAGGCGATCACCAGGGTCGAGTGGCCAACGGCGCCGGCAGCCTTCTTCTTGCCGATGCGTCCCCGACCAGCCGCGGCTGGGCAAACAACCACAAGGTCGAGCTGTGCCTCACTCCGACCAGCGCCTCCCGGGCCAACCCGATCAACCAAGGCGCAGGTCGGCCCGCTGCGCAGCTTCGCGCTCGGCGCCTCCAACCACCCCCAACCACACCGTGCTGGCCCGCAAACTGCAGGACTACCTGCGCTGGCGTCACGCCAACGCCCGCCACCTCCAGGTGCTGGCCGCCCAGCGGCGTGAACGCATCCGCGTCCGCAGCGAACGCCAGCGCCGCTGGCGCCACCCCATCCAACCAGGAGCGTGATAGCGCACCGCACGTCGCTGGTCAGCGCCCTCGCGCGTTGTTCGGTCGGCACAAGCGCTCGCCTGCCCTGCCCTGAGAGGACATCAGTCTGAACTACCCGCCGCTCGGCGCTCGTCCGCTACCAGGACGTCCGTCGAGCGCCGCGCGAGCCGCAGGAAATGCCCCGGGCTCCTCGTAGATAGGGTCCTCAAGAAGCCGCTCCCGCAGACCCCTGGCGAGATCCCATACGCGATCCTCCAACGTCGCGGATCTGCGGCGATGCCGTCGATGGAAGCTGCGCCATCGGCGGACCGCCACATCAGCAACCAGCCGCGCACCCCTCTGGAAGTAGTCCTCCGCCATGGCGATGTCGACGAGCGCCCGCTGCAGCAGCGACGGTTCGGGCTTGTTGCGCATCCGCCAGTGCTCCACGGCCACGGCCACCGCCGTGTGGCCACGCATCTCATTCTGGCACAGGGACGGCTGACGATCGGAACCGGTGAACGTTCATGGTCATCGCACCAGCGCACTGGCAGTGGCCTCACCACCGGTAGGTCATCAACGACGTCATCTGGAGTACCGCACCGGCGCGCCCTAGCGCGACGTACCCGACCGTGAGGGGCCCGGGACGACGTTGCATGCTCGGCTGGTGCGCTGACTTCGCGACCGGACCTGCGCGACGGGACCTGAAATGGGCTGCTCGTCGACCTCCAGCTAGCGCCGAGGCGGTCGGGCAGTTGGAGGGGTGGGTGGACGCCGCCGTCAACTGGGCGCAGCAGCGCGCCGTTGGGGCGCCCCGGGCCTGCTTCGGCCGAGCCGCCAGCAACACAGGGGGCGGCGAGGGCGCACACGACGCACTGGGACGCTCGCGGGGTGGGCTGACCACCAGGCTTGCACCCGGCCGTGGACGGGCGCGGCCGAGCATGCCGATGATGACCAAAGGCAACGCCACGACGGCACCCAGCTACAACGGCTGCTGAACGGCATCCGCGTGCCCCGACCGGTCGGCAAGGGGCGGCCTCGCAAGCGCCGGCGCACCTGCTCAGCGACGAGGGCTGCTGGTATCCGACCTGCTGGCGACTGCTGCGTCGCCGCAGGATCGCCTACACCATCCCGCACGGTCCGATCAGCGGGCCTGCCGTCGGGACCGCCTGCCCGCCTTCGATGGCGAGCGGGACCGGCCGCAATGTGGGGCGCGCCGTTCCATATCGGCTCAAGCAGTGGTGTGGGATCGCCACCCGCGACGACAAGCGCGGCGAGTACGACCGCGCCGCGGTCGTAGTGGGCATGCGCTGGGGTGGGTGGCTCGACGGCTAACCCGGGCGCCGATGTCACCGACCAGCTAGTGTCCCGAGTCGTTGATTCGTTGCTGTTCTCGGGGCGGCTCTTGGCCCCCTGACCAGGAAGGTTGGCCGCTACGAATGTGAAGCGAATCAGTAACTCGGGACACTAGCGTCGTAGGATGCCAAGGCGTGAGCGAGCGTTTCCAGGATCGACTGTCAGTCCGGCGCTACCGCGAGGATCAGCCCGTTGTGCTGCGGCTGGACGGGCAGCTGCTGGGGGCAGGGCTGGAGATTCCCGAGCGGCTGTTCGCCGTCTTGAGCTGCTCGGGCAAGCCTACGAGCTGCATGTCCTGACGCTGATGGCCCCAATCGGCCAGACCGAGCTGAAGAGTCAGCAAGCGGCCAGTCTGGTGGACGAGTTGGACTTCATCGGCCAGGTGACAACCGACCCGTTGTTGCAGCAGGTGCTGCCAGGTCTCGCCAAGGTGGCGCGCCGCTTCGCGCAAGGCATGGCCCACCGCCCAGTGCTACCCCATCCGCCATGCGCGCCTCGATGCTTGTCTTTGAGCCCGCTCTAACTCGCCTCCACCATCGGCGTCCCGCCGGGCCCGTCCGCGAAGCCAAGTCGCTCAGGTGAATTGCGATGTCGGACTCGCGCGATGAACCGTCAAGAGCTGCGGATCGCTGTCCTGCATGATCAGCCGTCGAGGGTGGCATGCATCAGGTCGCGGAACTCGTCGTCGGGGATGCCGGCGGCGTCATCGGGCCGCAGCTGAATAGTCCCTTTGCTCGTCCTGAGCTCGGGATGGCGGGCGGTGAAGCCGGCGTCGCGGCCCTGCTCCAAGCCGTAGATCGACACCCCATGCTTCCATACGCCGACGAAAAGGCGACGGCGGCCGACCTTGTAGGTGGGTATCTGGTAGGAGAGCACCACAGCGGCGTCGGGGTGTGCCTCGAGGACCAGCCGGTGGAGGCGGTCGAACAGGGGCCGGTGCTCGGGAGCGATGGCGTCGATATAGTCCCGCACGGCGTCGTCCATCGCTCCATTATGAGGAACGGACAAGAGTTGCGGGTTGGCGTGCGACTTGGTCGCGCGACGTCCCTCGTCAACCAGTGCTCGGCGCTCACTCCGCTTGTTGATGGTCCGTTGCGGGATCGAGCTGCTTGAGGAACCGGTGGGGCAGGTCCCGGTAGCCGGCGGCGAGGTAGAACCGGTGCGCGCCATGCCGATGGGGGCTGCTAGTCAGCTCGACCGCGCCACAACCACGCCGCTTGGCTGCGACCTCGACGGCCGCAAGGAGGTGGCGGCCGATGCCGTGCCTGCGCAGGCCTGGGTCCACGACTAGGGCGGTGATGCGGGCGCGGCTGCGGCCCTCGTTGAGGAATGGCGTGACGTGCAGGCTGGCCATGCCGACGACCCGCTGGCTGACTTCGGCGACCAGCACGGCGTCGGTATCGGTGTCGGCCAGAGCCATGATCCGCCAGCGCAGCTCGGCCGTAGCCTGCGGGTAGCCCAGCTCGGCGAGCAGCCTACCGAGCACCGGTGCGTCAGTGGGGCGAGCGGGACGGATCTGGATCTGCACCTGTGCGGCGAACATGGAGGATAGGGTCTGGCCAAGCCGGCCTGATTGCTGGTCGTGCTGCCGATCACGCCGCCGCCTGCCCGGTCCCGGTGGCGTCGGCGCTGGGCCGTTCACGAGCTTGTCCTTGTGGAAGTGGGCGCCGGCGCGGACCAGCGCTGAAGGTGCGGGCCGTTGACGCTCGCCAGCGGTCTCTGGCGACCTCCAGCAGCTTGCACGCCATGGCCAGGCTGCGGCCCCTGCTGTGCCCCGGCCCTTTGGTCGCCCGCGTTCAACCGCACCGACGAGGAGGTCGACTCGGTAGCGTTGCTGGTCTTGAGACGCAGCCAATGCTCAGCCGGGAAGTCGAACAAGCACAGCACCTCCTCGGCGTAATCGGTGATCTTGGCTACGGCTTTGGGCGACTTCGTGCCGTCGTCACCGTGAACGGCCTCGATCGCGCGCAGAGCGTGGTCCGGGTCGGGTTTCAGGGGCTGAGACGGCGGGCCTGGAGCCGTGGCTCGGTCCGCTCCGCGGCTCCGAGCTGACCGAAGACAGGGAAGAGGGGAACGAAGCAGAACGAGAAGCAGAACGACAGGAGTAGCCGCCCGGCGGATTGGTCGTGGATTCGTGGGGATTGGTTGAGGATTGGTGAGAAGGAGTCGCGCAGGCCTATGTCGAGGTCGACGCTGGGCGAAGGATGACGCGGCGGTTCGGCTCCTCGCCGACGCTCTCGCTCGCGACGCCCTCAACACCTGCCACTATGTCGTGGACGACCTTGCGCTCGAACGCGGTCATCGGCTCGAGCTCCTCGTGCTGTCCGCTTTGGGCGACCCGCTCGGCGGTGCTCCTCGCCAGGGCAACGAGCGCTTCGCGCCGCTGCGCTTTGAAGCCGTTCACGTCAATAGTGATTCGGACCCACCGTTGCGTCCGTCGCAGCACGGCCAAGCGGGTCAGCTCCTGCAACGCCGCGAGGATCTCGCCCTCTTGGCCGACCATGAATTCGAGCTTCGAGCCCTCGACATCCACATGTCCACCGGCGCTGTCCACCCAAGTGGTGATGTCGCCGTCCACGTCCAGCAGATCCAGCAGCCCCTCGACGAAATCGGCGGCCAGTTCTGTGTCGGCGGCAACCGCCTCTGGGTCGGTCACCTCGGGATGGCGACGGCTCGGCCCTGACGATCTTCGAGGCTCAGCTTCAGCCGCCGCCTCGCCGTTGGCTGTGCCCCTGGGCTCCATCTCTGACGTGGACTCGGTGTCTGACTCGGCCGGATCGGGCTGTGCCATGCTTGCACCCCCAGCGAGTGCCGGATCCGGCTCCTTCCGTGTCACGCGGACCAGTGCAGGCTCCCCGACCTTGCCAAAGGTCGAAGGAACTGCCTCCTTGAGGACCTCGACCTCGATCTGGTCCCCTCGGACTCCCAGCTTGGCCGCGGCGGCAGCGATGGCTGCCTCGACGGTCCTAGCGCTTGCTTCGGCGCTGCTGGCCACCCGACTTGCCCCTTCCGGTCGGGCGGCCACCGGAACCGGGCTTGCGCCCACCTCCCGCGCCGGGCCGCCCAGCCTGCCTGGATCTCGCCTCGCCCCCCTCCTTGGCCGCGCCGCCGGCCTGCTGCGCGCCGGCCTGCTGCGCGCCAGCCTCCCGCGCACGCGGCTGCTGCCCACCAGTCCCCTGGCCACCAGCCTCCCGCGCACGCGGCTGCTGCCCGCCAGCCTGCTGCGCGCCGGCCTGCTGCGCGCCAGCCTCCTGGCCACCAGCCTGCTGCGCGCCGGCCTGCTGCGCGCCGGCCTGCCGCGCACCACCCTGCCGCGCGCGTGACTGCTGCCGGCGTGACTGCTGCCCGCGTGACGGTGCGCCGCTCCTGCTCTTTCCGCTTCCGGCGCCTCCGCTACCGTTCTTCGCAGTGCTCTGCTGCTGCCTCGGCTTGGATGCTTCCGAAGGCTGCACCAAGCTGCGGAAGGCTGCCAGCGCGCCTAGTCCCTTGCGAGTCTGCCCCTGCCCATCGGTCGCCGCGGTGCCTGTGGCGGCGGTCGCCGCAGCCGCCGGGGACTGGTAGTTGCGAAGCAGGACCCACTGCTGGCCCATGCTCCACAGGTTGGTGGTCACCCAGTAGAGGACAACCGCCAGCGGCACGTTGACCGCGAAGATCACGAACAGCAACGGCATGAGCCGCAGCAGCATCTGTTGCTGCGGGTTGACTTCCGTGGTCTGTTTGGCCATGAGCTGACGTTGCGAGATGTACGTCGTCACCGCCATCGCGATGATCAGAAAGAGAATCGTCAGACCCGGGCCTGAGGCGAGCTTCTCCCCCCATCCTGAGAGCGTGCTCCAGCGATCCTCGAGCGGCACGCCGAAGAACGTCTTGCCGAGAAGGATGTTTGGCGCTCCGCCGATGTTCTTACTGTAGATGACTCGGTATAGCGCCCAGAAGAAGGGAAGTTGCGCCGCGAGGGGCCAGCAACCGGCCAAAGGGTTGAAGCCGCGCTCGCGGTAGAGCTTCATCAGCTCCTCTTGGAGCTTCTGCTTGTCGTTCTTGTACTTCGCCTGAAGCTTCTTGAGCTCTGGCTGCAGCTCCTGCATGACTCGCGTCGAGCGGACCTGCTTCACCGTCAACGGGATCAGGACGAGGCGCACCGAGATCGTCAGCAGCACGATCGAGAACCAGAAGCTCTGGCCGCCCAGCACCGGTTCGGTGGCGTTCTGGAAGAATTTCAGGACGGAGTACAGCGCGTCCCGGAAGGCGTCAAAGATCTCCACAAAGAGCCTCTCTCGACCCGTCTGACGTTGCGTCTGACGTGTTCGTGTTCACTACTCACCGTACCGCGGACGGCGCGCGATGACCTGACCGGCGCGGAGGAGGGACATGGTCGATCCCTCCAGGGTGGAATGGCTGGCACTTCGCCAAGCGGCGTAGGGCGAGCCAAGAGCCACGCAGCGCGCCGTGCAGCTCGATCGCCGTCTTAGCGTACTCGGAACATGAGGGATAGAAGCGGCATCGCGGCCCTAGGGCCGGGCTGATCCATCGCTGGTATCCGCGGATGGCGGCGACCAACGCTCGTCCCCCCAAACTGTGTCGCGATTCTCTGCGCAAGCCGCGACTCACCCCCTGCCGCCGGCGCGGAGCCCCGCTGCGGCCAGCACGCTCCGCATGTCCGTGGCGACGTCGCGGTACGACGCCCCGGCAACCGACGGACGAGCGACGACGACCAGATCCAGGCCCTCCGGGATCTCCCTGCCCTCCAGCCGGAGCGCTTCCCGCAGCAACCGCTTGGCCCGGTTGCGAGCGACGGCGCCACCCACCTTCCGGCTCACGACGAACCCGGCCCGGGGCGGCCCGCCCCCGGTCGCGCGCTTGGCGACGTACATCACGACCGACCCTTGGGCATACGACCGACCGGTGGTGAACACGGACCGGAATGCCGCGGGGGAGCTCAGGCGGTTGACGGTGGCCATATCTGTCTTCCTAGGCGGAGAGGCGCTGGCGGCCCTTGGCCCGGCGCCGAGCGAGGATGGCGCGACCAGCGCGGGTCCGCATACGAAGGCGGAAGCCGTGCGTCTTCGCACGTTTACGGTTGTTCGGTTGGAATGTGCGCTTCACGAGGACGACTCCCTTAAGCCGGTCGTGGTGGAAGGCAGGCAAAGGTCCGGTGCAGAGACGGCACCGAAGACCCGATGGTACGGGCCTCTGAAACCAGGCGTCAACGCGGACACCGTTGCTCTGGCCCTCCGACGGGACCGCCCCCCACGGTACCTATCCGTCGCGGCTTTTTGCATCACCGACACGGCCAGTCCTACGCCCGCCCTGGCACCGACACTCGAGTGCTCCAGTGGCCTGGGGATGACTTGGGGACGGGATGTTGACGGGCGGGGGACAACTCTGCCAGGCGCCGCCGACGGCATGAGCCTGGGGACAGCGACGGATCTCGTCCCCAGGCCGACCGGGACAGCCACCCACGGGATGAGCAGCACTGACACGTAGACATCCACATACCCACAGGACCGATGACTCTGACGGGTTTTCTTAGTTCTTCCTTCTCTTCAAACCAATGCCTGGGGACAGCCAGTAGACGTTCTGATCCGAACAGGCTCCGGGGGTTTGGGTGGAACTCCCCCGGGCTCGTGGCGCCATGAGCCCGGGCAGAAGTGACGTGGAATGACTTGAGGGACGACTGCAGGACTCTGTCCACAGAACTGGCCTGTTGTCCACATGCTGTGGATAATGAGTAGACTTTCGTAGCGAAGTGGACTAATCGGGGTGTAGCGGGTATCTTGGCAGGATGGATGACGAGCAAGAGTCTTCCACAAGAACTGCCAAGAGCCTTGAGGAGGCCCAAGCGGCGATGCTATTCTCCGGCCGCCTTCACTTCAGCGGCCCACGCGTTCGGCCCGGCTTCCCCGTTACGGCCTTTCTGCTCGCTTGGCGAGGTTTCGCCGTCTCTCCCGGTACCAACTGTGGTGGGGCTCCCGCATCCATAAGGGGGTTAGTTCTCCACACCTGTGGACGAGGGTGTGGATATGTAGTCCGCAAGGGTCTCTCTGGGTCGCAGAAGAGTGGTGTGCCGCGGGAACCCGAGCACCGGAAAGGGGCGAGAGGACGGTGGCCGAGGAACTCCATGATGATGCGGCAGCGATCTGGACCACCTGTCTTGAGTCGCTGGACGGCGCGGGATCGACGCACAAGGCGTGGCTGGCGCAGACGCGCCCTGTCTCGATCGTGGGGGACACGCTGGTCTTGGCCGTGCCGGACGAGTTTGTCAAGGAGTGGGTGGAGCAGCGCTACGCGCCGACCGTCCTCGCGGCGCTCGCTCGCAGCGCGGGGCGCCCGCTGGACATCCGGGTCACGGTTCGCGAAGTGGAGGAGATCGGCGACGACGAGCAGCGTCCGGCGACCCCGCCGCAGATCCCGAGTGACCGCCCACAGCTCACGCCGAAGTACACCTTCGAGCGGTTCGTCATCGGGTCATCCAACCGTTTCGCACACGCCGCCGCGGTCGCCGTGGCGGAGGCGCCGGCGAAGTCCTACAACCCCCTGTTCATCTACGGGGGTGCCGGGCTCGGCAAGACTCACCTGCTGCATGCCATCGGCCACTACGCCGGCAACCTCTACCCGCAGCTTCGCATCCGCTACGTGACCAGCGAGCAGTTCACCAACGACTTCATCAACGCCATCCGCGACGACCGGGCAGGAGCCTTCCAGCGCCGCTACCGCGACAACGACATCCTGCTCATCGATGACATCCAGTTCTTGGAGGGAAAGGAGCGCACTCAGGAGGAGTTCTTCCACACCTTCAACGCGTTGCACAATGCTGACAAGCAGATCGTCATCTCGTCGGACCGGCCGCCCAAGCAGATCGCGACCCTTGAGGATCGCCTTCGCAGTCGGTTCGAATGGGGCCTGATCACCGACATCCAGCCTCCGGATCTGGAGACGAGGATCGCCATCCTGCGTAAGAAGTCGAGCGCGGACGGCCTGAACGTACCGGACGACGTGCTGTCGTTCATCGCCTCGAAGGTGCAGTCGAACATTCGCGAGCTCGAGGGTGCGCTGATCCGCGTCACCGCCTTCGCCTCGCTGAACCGCAGCCCGATCGACCTGTCGCTCGCCGAGATCGTGCTCAAGGACCTCTTCCCCGACGAGGGTAGCCACGAGGTCTCGGTCCCCATCATCATGGCCGAGACCGCCTCCTACTTCGGCGTCACCATCGAGGACCTCACGGGCTCGAGCCGGTCGCGCCTTCTCGTCACCGCAAGGCAGATGGCCATGTACCTCACACGCGAGCTCACCGATCTGTCGCTCCCGAAGATCGGTCAGGCCTTCGGAGGCAGGGACCACACCACGGTGATGCACGCCTCGCAGAAGATCCGTGGACTGATGCGCGAGCGCCGCAGCATCTACAACCAGGTCCAGGAGCTCACCAACCGGATCAAGCTCCGGGCGCAGCAGGGAGCGTGACAGGGTGGTGCTCAGGGTGGGGACGAGTAAGAGACGGACTGTTGACGGGCTGGGGACTGTTGACGGGCTGGGAACGGTTTCGCCTAGCAACACCGGCGGCAAGCACCTGGCGGCGACGGGGAGCCTGGTCCCCAGGCTGACCGGGACAGCCACCCACGGGACGAGCAGCGCTGACACGTGGACCTCCACATGCCCGCAGGCCCTGTCGTGGTCACGTGGTTTCTTTGTTCTCTCTTCTCTTCAGAGCAACTGCCTGGGGACAGTTAGTGGAGGTCGACCGTGAAGTTCACGACTGAGCGCGACAGCTTCGCCGATGCGGTTGCCTGGGTGAGCCGCACGGTCTCCACCCGGCCCACGCTGCCCGTGCTTGGCGGCGCGCTGCTCGAGCTGACCGGGCAGCGACTGCGCCTGGCCTCGACCGACCTCGACCAGACGGGGGAGGCGGTGATCGAGGTCCGCGGCGATACCGACGGCAGGGTGGTGGTGCCCGGACGGATCTTCGGTGACGTGGTGCGGAATCTCCCCGCCGGCATGGTCGAGGTGGAGGCCGCGGAGGGGGGGCTCAGCGTTCGCTGCGGCCAGGTATCGCACGAGCTGCGGCTCCTGGACGCCGAGGACTTCCCCCCGTTGGTCAAGCCGTCGCTCGAGCGTGTCGCCACGCTGCCGGGCGAGGTGCTCGCCGCCGCGGCGGGACAGGTGTCGCGTGCAGCGTCGCACGACGAGGCCCGGCCCGTTCTCACCGCGGTCCTGTTCGAGGCCGGCGCGGAGGGCCTGACGCTCGCCGCCACCGACTCGTATCGCCTGGCGGTCCGAGAGCTGGCCTGGACTTGGGCGCACGAGCCGGTGACCGCACTGGTGCCTGCCCGAGCCATCACCGAGGCGGCGCGTGCCCTGGCGGGTGAAGCCCGGGTGGAGATCGGCCTCGAAGGGCACCAGATCACCTTCTCCGGCGGCGGTCGACAGCTCACGTCACGGTTGGTGGAGGGGGAGTTCCCAAAGTTCCGCAGCCTGATCCCCACCGGGTTCGAGTGCATAGCGACCATCGATCGTCAGGTACTGCTGGACGCACTCAAGCAGGTGGCGCCGTACGGGCAGAACAACAACCCGGTACGGCTGACCTTCGACAGGGACCGCCTGCAGGTCGACGGCAGCCTACAGGACGTCGGCCGCGGGGCGGCCTCGGTCGAGGCGAAGTACGAGGGAGAGCCGCTGACGGTGGCATTCAACCCAACGTATCTGAGCGACGGCGTCGGCGCGGTGGAGGACAACGAGGTGGTCGTCGAAGTGCAGGATGGCGTCAAGCCGGCGCTGGTCCATGGTAAGGAACGTCAGGGCTTCCTCTACCTGCTGATGCCAGTCCGCCTGCCTGGGTAGGGCCCCACCGCCTTCGCGCCGTGACCGCCAGACCGTCCGATGCACCTCGAGCGACTGGAGCTGATCGACTTCCGGAACCATCCGGCCGTCGTCGTGGACCTGCCACCTGGGCCGTCGATGCTCCTCGGGCCCAATGGCGCCGGCAAGACGAACGTGCTCGAGGCGGTCGGCTATCTGGCCACGCTGGGGTCGCACCGCCCGGGGCAGGAGTCCAGCCTGGTTCGAGTTGGAGCTGACGCCGCGGTCGTTCGGGCGGCCGCGGTCCGCGACAGCCGCACTATCCTGATCGACCTCGAGATTCGACCCGGCGCCGGGCTTCGCGGGCGGGTCAACCGGGCGCCGGTGCCGCGGGCCCGGGACCTTCTCGGGATGGTCCGCGCGACGCTCTTTGCCCCTGAGGACCTGGCCATGGTCCGAGGCGATCCCGAGGAGCGCCGGCGCTTCCTCGACGCCCTCGCGGTGCAGCGGCTCCCCCGCTATCTAGCGATCAGGCAGGACTACGAACGGATCCTTCGGCAGCGGAACACCCTGCTCCGGAGCACCGGCGGCCGCTTGCCTCCCGGTGATGGGCTGGCGACACTGGACGTTTGGGACGAGAAGCTGGCGAGCGCGGGCGCGGAACTGTGGGCCGGGCGCTTGCGCTTGGTGGAGGTTCTTCGGCCGTTGGTCGAGCGTGCCTACCAGGAGCTGGCCTCGCAGCCTGACCCGGTGGAGATGACCTATGTCTCGTCGGTGCTCGGGACCGAGGAGCTCGAGCCGGAGCCGTCGGCCCTCGCCCGGGCGGTGCGGGAGCGGCTCGCGGCGGATCGACCACGCGAGGTGGAGCGTGGGATGACCCTCTCCGGGCCGCATCGGGATGACCTGGTGCTGACCCTGCGCGGGCTCCCGGCTCGCACGCACGCATCGCACGGGGAGGCGTGGTCGCTGGCCCTGGCCTTCCGTCTCGGCGCGCACCGGCTTCTGGCGAATGAGGGTGAGGAGCCGATCCTGTTGCTCGACGACGTCTTCACTGAGCTCGACCGGCGGAGGCGCGAGCGGCTGGTCGACCTGGCGATGGCGGTCGAGCAGTCGATTATCACCGCGTCGCTGGTCGAAGAATTGCCGGAGCAGCTGAAGGCGACGATGTTTCACGTGGAACCAGGCAAGATCACACGAGAGGAGCTATGAGCCCGTGATCGACTGGCAGGACCATGAGCCGTGATCCACGCCCGGTCGGGGAGGAGATCGAGCGGGTGCTCCGGTCACGCGGCTGGCAGCAGCGGCTCTTGGAGGCACGCGTCCTAGCGCGATGGCCGGACGTGGTGGGCGAGGCGGTGGCCGTCCACTGTCAGCCCCGCGAGCTAGAGAACAATGGGACGCTCCTGGTCGCGGCGGACTCGGCGGCATGGGCGACCCAGCTCTCGTACCTTCGGGGGACCCTACTCGATCGCCTCGCCACGATCGTGGGACCCGGGCTGGTGAAGCAGGTGCGCATCCGCACCGAGGGGGCAAGGAGCCAGCGCGGCGGCTGGCGCTGAGGAAGCTGCTCTGCTCAGCTTGTACGAGATCGGCGCGGTCGGCGCCAACGTCTGCCGGGCTGACAGGGTGCCCGCCTGCTGGAACCTGCTGGAATGAGCCTGATACAGGGCCGTGATGAGAATTGTCACAGTTGTAGGGTATGAATCATGAGGGACGCGGCATCGCGGGGTCTAGCGTGTCCGAGGCCTCCGACGCCTCGGGGACCCGGAGGGAACCACCCCGGCCGTATCGGGGACTCCGCGGACACATGGTGGGGGTCCGCGGGCACGTGGATATTCCGCCGCACGTGGGGGACTCGCGACGCATGTGGTGGGAGCCCCGCCGCTGTCCCTGCCTGTCTCGGCCGGCCCGGAGCGCACGCGCCGCGTCGGCTGGGACCGGTCAGGATGGACCGAGACCGACGAGCTAGGCAAGCATGACGAGAGTGGTTAAATCGGGAGCGAGGGAGGCCTCGCTAGAGTAGAGCCGGAGCAGGAAGGGAAGCGCTGACCCAGGGCGGGAAACGACCGTCGCCAGCACCCCTCGGATTCAGCGATCTGCCTCCTGACCTGCATGAACGAGGCCAGAGCGCCATCGGTGCGTGGTATACTGATGAGAGAGTTTCCCCTTCTCTGTGCACCGCGCGCATGCATGGTTCACGTCATCATCGTATGGCGTTCTAGCTCGCGCTGTGCCCGATTTTGGGGCCTTGACAAGGAGTTCAATGGCAACAGCCTATACAGCGGAAGATATCAAAGTCCTGGAGGGGCTGGAGGCGGTCCGCAAGCGCCCGAGCATGTACATCGGGTCGACCGGCCAGAGGGGCCTCCATCATCTCGTCTACGAGGTCGTCGACAATTCGGTCGACGAAGCGCTCGCCGGTGAGAGCGACCGGATCGACATCACCCTGCTCGCCGACGGTGGCGTCCGGGTGTCGGACAACGGCCGCGGCATCCCGGTGGACGAGCACCGCGTCGAGCACCGCTCCGCTCTCGAAGTGGTCATGACGACCCTGCACGCTGGCGGCAAGTTCGACGGTAAGTCCTATGCCGTCTCGGGCGGTCTGCACGGCGTCGGTGTCTCGGTGGTGAACGCGCTCTCCAGCCGGCTCGAGACCGAGGTGGTCAGGGATGGCTACCGCTGGCGCCAGTCGTATATCCGAGGCGAGCCGACCGGCCCGGTTGAGCGGGTGCAGAGGGCCAAGGGCAGGGGCACCACCCAGACCTTCTGGCCGGACCCGGAGATTTTCGAGGAGCTCGAGTTCCGCTTCGAGATCCTGTCGAAGCGGATGCGCGAGATGGCGTTTCTCAACGCCGGCCTGACCATCACGCTGACCGACGAGCGCCAGAGCCCGCCGGTGGTCGAGAGGTACCACTACGACGGCGGCATCCGCGACTTCGTGGCGCACCTGAACGCGAGCAAGGAGCCGATCCATCCCTCGATCATCTACTTCGAGGCGCAGTCGAACTCCTCGCACGTCGAGATCGCGATGCAGTGGAACTCGAGCTACAACGACGCGATCTCGACCTTCGCGAACACCATCAACACCCACGAAGGCGGCACGCACGAGGAGGGCTTCCGTGCGGCGCTCACCTCGACCGTCAACCGGTACGCACGGGTCAACGGCCTTCTCAAGGAGAAGGACGACAACCTCACCGGGGACGACGTCCGCGAGGGCCTGACCGCGATCGTCTCGGTGAAGCTCCGGGCTCCCCAGTTCGAGGGCCAGACCAAGACCAAGTTGGGCAATACCGAGATCAAGAGCTTCGTGCAGACCAGCACCAACCGTGCGCTCGACGAGTGGTTCGAGGAGCATGGCCCGCAGGCGAAGGCCATCGTGGTCAAGTGCATCCAGGCCGCTCGCGCGCGCATGGCCGCCCGCCACGCCCGCGAGCTGACCAGGCGCAAGTCGCTTCTGGAATCCACCTCGCTGCCCGGGAAGCTGGCGGACTGCTCCTCGCGCGACCCGCGCCAGGCGGAGCTGTTCATCGTCGAGGGAAACTCGGCCGGCGGCTCGGCCAAGGAGGCGCGCAACCGTACCTTCCAGGCCGTGCTCCCGATCCGGGGCAAGATCCTGAACGTCGAGAAGGCCCGGCTGGACCAGGCGCTGAAGAACGCCGAGATCCAGTCGATCATCACGGCCATGGGCACCGGCATCGGCGAGGACTTCGACCTCACCAAGGCCCGCTACAACAAGGTCGTGATCATGGCCGACGCGGACGTGGACGGCTCCCACATCCGCACCCTGCTGCTGACCTTCCTGTTCCGCTTCCTCCGCGGCCTGGTGGAGTCCGGCTTCGTGTACATCGCGCAGCCCCCGCTCTACAAGGTGAGGTCAGGACGGGGCATGAACGAGGTGTTCTACGCCTACACCGAGCGCGAGCGCGAGCAGTGGTTCAAGCAGCACCCAGGCAGGAAGGCGGACGCGCAGCGCTACAAGGGTCTCGGCGAGATGAACGCCGAGGAGTTGTGGGAGACGACCATGGACCCGGAGCGGCGGACGCTGCTCCAGGTCGGCCTCGAGGACGCCGCCGTGGCAGACGAGATCTTCACCATCCTGATGGGGGAGAGCGTCGAGAACCGGCGCGACTTCATCCAGCGCAACGCCAAGGACGTGCGGTTCCTGGACATCTAACGGGGCCGGCCACACGAGGAAGAAAGAAGGGAACGTAGCAGTGCCTGAAGCTCGCCGTATCGAGCCGCGCGACATCGAGGAGGAGATGCGCAGCTCCTACCTCGATTACGCCATGAGCGTGATCGTCGGGCGAGCACTGCCCGACGTGCGTGACGGCCTCAAGCCGGTGCACCAGCGCATGCTGTGGGGCGCCTATGAGGAGGGCGTGCGGCCCGGCGCGAACCGGCGCAAGTCCGCCTACATCGTGGGATCTGTGCTCGGTCGCTACCACCCGCATGGCGACGTCGCCGTGTACGACGCGCTGGTACGCCTGGGGCAGGATTTTGCCTCGCGCTATCCCTTGATCGACGGCCAGGGCAACTTCGGCTCGGCCGACGGCGACCCGGCCGCGGCCATGCGGTACACCGAGGCGCGGCTGTCTCCGATCGCCATGGAGTTGCTCCGGGACATCGATAAGGAGACCGTCGACTTCAGGCCGAACTACGACAACCAGTTCCAGGAGCCTGTCGTCCTGCCGGCGCGGTTCCCCAACCTGCTTGCCAACGGCTCGGCCGGCATCGCCGTGGGGATGGCGACCAACATCCCACCCCACAACCTGAGCGAGGTGATCGACGCCACCGTCGCACTGCTGGACAACTCCGAGCTGACCAGCGAGGACCTGATGCGCTACGTCAAGGGTCCCGACTTCCCGACGGGGGCCCTCATCATGGGCACCTCCGGGATCCGCGACGCCTACGTGACCGGTCGCGGGTCGATCCGCGTGCGCGCCAAGGTCCACGTCGAGGAGTCAAACCGGGGCGGCCAGCGGCTGGTCGTCACCGAGCTGCCCTATCAGGTCTCAGGCGACCGCCTGCTGGCGCGTATCGGCGAGCTGGTCAAGGAGGGCCGCATCGCCGGCATCTCCGACATCAACAACGAGTCCAACCGGGAGGGAACTCGCCTCGTCATCGACGTGCGCCGTGACGCGGTGCCCCAGGTGGTGCTGAACCAGCTCTACAAGCACACCCAGCTGCAGGACACCTTCGGGGTCATCTCGCTGGCCCTGGTCGACGGTGTGCCGCGGGTGCTCAGCCTGGCCGACATCCTGTCGCACTACATAACCCACCAGGTCACGGTGGTGGTGCGGCGGACCAGGTACGACCTGCGCAAGGCCCAGGAGCGGGTCCACATCCTCGAGGGCCTGCTGGTCGCGCTCGACCACCTGGACGAGGTCATCAACCTCATCCGCCGCGCCGAGTCCGCGGACACGGCCAGGACGCAGCTGATCGAGCGCTACTCGCTCTCGGAGATCCAGGCCACGGCCATCCTGGACATGCAGCTGCGACGCCTGGCCGCGCTGGAGCGCCGCAAGATCCAGGAGGAGCACGCCGAGCTGCAGGCCACGATCGCCAAGCTCACGGCGATCCTCGAGGACCCTTCCAAGGTGCGAGGGATCATCAAGTCCGAGCTGCTCGACATCAAGAAGCGCTTTGGCGACCCGCGCCGCACCGAGATCCGCCCGGAAGAGGGCGAGATCTCGATCGAGGACCTGATCGCCGCGGAGCCGGTCGTGGTGACGGTGACACGCACCGGCTACGTCAAGCGGGTTCCGCTGACTGACTACCGGTCCCAGGGCCGCGGCGGCCGCGGCGTGCGTGGCGCCAACCTGCGCGAGGACGACATCGTCCAGTTCCTCTTCATCACCAACACGCACCACTGGGTGCTGTTCTTCACCAACAAGGGCCGGGTCTACCGCGTCAAGGTGCACGAGCTGCCCGAGGCGAGCCGCAACTCGCGCGGCACTTACATCGCGAACATTCCCGGGGCGTCCTTCCAGCCGGATGAGAAGATTGCCGCCGTGCTCGACCTCGACGACTACGACAGTGGTAGGTTTCTCGTTCTAGGAACCAGGCACGGTATGGTCAAGAAGACGGCGCTACGTGAGTACGACTCGCCTCGGGTGGGGCTGGCCGCGATCAACCTGCGGAACGATGACGAGCTCATCGGGGTCAAGCTCACCTCTGGAGACGACGACCTCATGTTCGTCTCCCGCAAGGCGATGGCGGTCCGCTTCCGCGAGGCGGAGGTGCGTCCCATGGGAAGGCAGACGAGCGGCGTGACCGCGATGCGACTACGTGGGGACGACCAGGTCTTGGCGATGGAAGTCGTCCGCCCCGACGCCGATCTCTTGGTCGTGACCGACGCGGGCTTCGGCAAGCGCACCCCGCTCGAGCAGTACCAGCGCAAGGGGCGCGGCATCCAGGGGGTCAAGACCGCGGAGCTCATCGAGGCCCGTGGCTTCCTCGCGGGCGCCTTCGTGGTGCAGGATGAGGACGACGTGTTTCTCATCACCGACAGTGGGCAGATAATTCGGACTCGAGTAAATGAGATCCGTCGAGCCGGTCGGGCGACTCAGGGCGTGCGGATCATGCGGCTCGGAGTGCGCAACCGGGTGGCGGCCGTCGCACCAGTAGTAAAGGACGAGGAGTAGCTCATGTCCAGGCAGTACCCGCAGGTCTCCACCAGGCCGATGGCGGCTCGGCCGGGGGCCGCGGCGGCGCAGGCCGTCGACCGGCGTGCCCGTCTGGTACTGCGCCGGCTCGACCCCTGGTCGGTCCTGAAGTTCTCGCTGCTGTTCTACCTCTGCCTGATGCTGGTCGGGCTGCTGGCGTTCGCCGTGGTCTGGTTCGTGCTGGTGAACATGGGCGTCTTCGAGGAGATCAGTAAGTTCGCTGGGAACTTCAATCTCAACGTGGCGTTCCCGGCCGGCAAGGTGTTCCGCTGGTATATCTTGCTCGGGCTGCTCGGGGTCGTGCTGTGGTCGATCGTGACCGTCCTGGCGACCCTTCTCTTCAACCTGATCAACGACATCACTGGCGGGATCGAGGTGGTCCTGGCCGAGCGCGAGCGGCGCCTGCCGCGCTGATCCGCGCCGGCCGGCGCTCGCCGCATCGCTTGCGGTTCGGCCGATAGGCCGATGTACAATCCGTTGCCGTGCCGGGACCCGGCGGGTAGTCTGCGACAAGCTGGAGGCATACCCTTTTGGTGCCACGGCGATGCTCCGGCGCTCCACCGAGGGGCGCGGTCACCCGCCCGCACGGCAATGGCACAAGGGCCTGTAGCTCAGGCGGTTAGAGCGCTTCCCTGATAAGGAAGAGGTCCGAGGTTCAAGTCCTCGCAGGCCCACCACACCAGCCCTGACCAGCGGAGACGCTGGTCTTCTTCGTTCCCGGAGCCGTCTCGTGAGACCGCATAACGGTGCGAGACCTCTTACCTGTTGTCACTAGCACCGGCTACCATGTCGTCATGGAACTGTCCGCGCTGAGCCCCCTGGCCCGCTCGTTCATCCGGCACCTGCGAGCCGAGAACCGCTCGGAGACCACCGTCACCACCTACATGGTTGGCGTGGGCCAAGCCGAGGCGTTCCTGCAGGCTCGCGGCAAGGGGCTCGCGGATGCCTCGCGGGCCGACCTGGAGGGCTTCCTCGGCGACCTGCTTACCCGGCGGGCGCCCGGCACGGTGGCGACCTACTACAAGGCCCTGCGCATTCTCTACGGCTGGCTGGAGGAAGAAGAGGAGATCTCCTCCAACCCGATGGCGCGCATGAAGCCGCCCATCGTCCCCGACCAGCCGGTCCCGGTCATCCCCGAGGACGCCCTACGCCGACTGCTCCACAACTGCGCCGGCAAGGACTTCGAGTCCCGCCGCGACGCGGCCATCATCATGCTGCTGCTCGACACGGGCCTCCGGCGCGAGGCGCTCGCCGGTGTGCAGCTCGACGACCTGGACCCCGATTATCAGATCGTCCGGGTCCTCGACAAGGGCCGGGTCCAGCGCGAGGTGCCGTTTGGGCAGCGGACCGCGCAAGCCCTCGACCGCTACCTCCGCGTGCGGGCTCGCCACAAGGACGCAGCGCTCCCGTGGCTGTGGCTTGGCCTCAAGGGCCGCCTGACCAAGTGGGGCATCGTGATCATGCTGCGGCGACGCGGCGAGGAGGTCGGCGTCCCCAAGCTCCATCCACACCAGTTCCGCCACACGTTCGCGCACCAGTGGCTCGCGGACGGAGGCGGCGAGACGGACCTGATGCGGCTTGCCGGCTGGAGGTCCCGCATCATGCTTCAGCGCTACGGCGCCTCCGCCGCTGATGCCCGTGCTCGTGAGGCGCATCGTCTCCGGTCGCCCGTAGACCGCCTGTAGCAGTTAACCAATCGCGGTCACCCGCATGCGCACCGACCAGCGCACCAAGGACTATGTCGCTCGACGTGTCGCTGAAGGCCATTCCAAGCTGGAGATCATCCGCGGCTTGAAGCGCTTCGTCACCCGCGAGATGAATTACCTCCTCAAGCCGCCAAACCAGGCGAACGCGACGCCGTCAGCGGGTTGACAAACAGGAGAGCATCAGTGGCAGCCGTCCGGAGTCGGAGGTGCGGGCACTGACTGAGGCGCTGGCGCGTCAAGAGATCGAGGCGTCGGTGACCAACGATGTCGAACGGGATCAGTGCGTCGTGCGGTTCGAGATCGAGCGGGCGGCTTCCTACCGGGATGCGCTGGAGGAGGCGCAGTACCTGATCCGGGAGTTTATGCCTGACTGGCAGCCGCCTCTGTATCCGTGGACAGTGGCAATGGCGCGCTGTAGGAACTGGCTGTTCCAGCGCTCGCAGCGCCTTCCGGTACACGGCTACAAGTATCGGACGCTCTCGACTCACGACGCGGGCACGAAGCCGAGTAAGCGGCTCCCTTTCGTCGGAATCTTCAGTGGCTAGGAAGCGAACTGCATGTCCTTGAGCCGCGCGTGCGCCGCGTCCGGGCCTCCGTCCTTGTACAATTCGTCCCAATCGACGGCTTCTTGACTGATATCTGGTTCACCGTCGTCTCGCCGGAGAACCAGAGCGCAGTCGCGAGCGGTCGCCTGGCCCTTGGTCTCCCCCCAAATGCGGCTGACCTTGTTCTGAACTGGCAGATGGTCCTCCACCAGTTCGAGAAGCTCCAGCCCGGTGTCGCTACCCACGTCGTCCCAGATTTGGGCCGCAAGCGGACGCGGGTCCTTACCAGGATCAGCTACGTCACCGATCACGATTGCTGCCACACCGTGCTTCTTGAGCACCCGATGCACGCCCTGGAGCGTCCGAAGCAGGAAGTTCTTGTATGACGCGTACGTATGGCCGTGGTCGAGAGCCGCGTTCAGCTTCTTTCGGCCGACACCGCGCTCGCGACCGACTTCATCGAGCCCAAGTAACCACAGCCGGATCCAGTTGGCGGTCCCATAGTTCACAACCTGGAGATACGGCGGCGAGGTTACGATCAGATCGACGGAATTAGCCCTCACGCTCCGACCCTTGAGCAGCGACGTGGCGTCCAGATGGTATGCGCGGCCCGGTAGCCCGCTGATGTCATCCAGGTAGAGCCGTGCGAGCTTGTCGCGGAGGCACTCGAAGACGTCCTGGTCCGGCGTAACGAGTCCGTTGTCGCGGATGTACTTCTTGACGTACATCGGAGACATGCTGAACGTGTTCGGCATGCTGATACTCAGGTACTGCGAGGTGCCGTCCCTCCGATGCGACCCGTGCATGATTCCCGCCAGCGCGCCACTGATCATCAGTTCGTCTGGTGACCACTCGGTGATGGGCTTGCTGAGCAGGTGGCCCCTCACGTAGCAGATCTGCCGCAGGGTGTTCGGGTGGTAGAGCATGCGGATGTCGGCAGGGGCGTTGGGCTCGCCCGGACGCGACCGCTTGTAACCCTTCTCGAGCCCGGTCAGAAAATCCTGGACGCTGTCCCACGACGGCGGGTTGACCTTCGCGCGCGACAGGACGTACGCGAGCGGATTGAGATCGTTACATATTGCTACTCGCCCCTCGACGCGCGCTTGCAGCGGCACTGTTCCCCGCCCGCTGAACGGGTCTAGCACGACATCTCCGGGTCGGGAGTGCCGCTGGATGAAATAGTGGGCGACCTTCGCCGGGAACATGCCGTGGTAAGAGCACATCGTCTGCATGGAGTGGCCCCACCGAGGGCTCACGCCATGCCACAGCGGCCCAGCGCTGGTGGTGCCACCGTCGACGGATTCGCGTTCCGGGGTGTCAAAGAACGCGTCGTCGGACCAGTCGGCGGCAATCATTGCAGATACTCCTGCAGGGACTTCGCCGCAGTGCGCAAGACCGGATCGGGCGACCGCTTCGACACCCTATTGAGGTGCTTGAGCGCATCGCTGAAGTCGATCATTGGCGTCGGTGTGGGCGCCGTTCCACCTTTGCGGTGGCCAAGGTCACGCTTCACGGCACGCACTTCCTCCCCGACGCGGTAGTACTCGGGCGACAACGCGTCGGTGATGGCTTCGTCGATCATTGGCGTCGGTGTGGGCGCCGTTCCACCTTTGCGGTGGCCAAGGTCACGCTTCACGGCACGCACGTCCTCCCCGACGCGGTAGTACTCGGGCGACAACGCGTCGGTGATGGCTTCAACGAACTCGATTGGATACCGCTGGGTGTCGCCCTGGCGCGCCCGGGTGACCGTTCGCTCGATCCAGACCTCAGGGGCCTCGCCTTCGCTGAAGTTGTCCTCGATGACCTTGCGCAGACCGGCTGCCGTCAGACGCAGCCACGCGTACGGGTTGGAGGAGGGGATGACCCCAACATCCATGAGCTCGACGATCTTGGCAAACAGACCGCCGCGCTGCAGCAGCCGCCACAGCCCGGTGTAGTTGCGCAGCGTGGCCGGTGACACCCCGATGTACCGGGCGATGTCGACCTTGCGGACCTGCTCTGCCGTGTGCAGGTGCTCGACCAGTGCTGCCAGCTGGCTGGGCAGCAGGTCCTGGTAGATATCTGACTGATAGCGGATCTCGAACCGCCGCTGGTAGTCGAGGAGGTAGGCGGCAACCGTCACGAACCGCTCGGGGTGCTGCTCGCGGATCGCGCGCACCGCCCGCAGGCGCATCGTGCCGTCGATGACCAGGTATCCGCCCGTGGCCAGCGGCGCCACCTTGATCGGCTCCGCGAGACCGATCGCCTCAATCGATGCCGTCAGGCGTTCCTCGAACTGCTTGGCGCTCCCGGACCGGCTCAGCTCCGGACTGAGCTGGAGCGCATCGGGGTGGACCTCGATGAGCTTCATCGAGTCACCAGCGACAGGACGCCGCCCTCTGACTCAAACGCGAGCGGCAGACTGAGCGCGAGCTGGCGCAGCCGCTCCTTCGCGGACCCTTGCGGCAGGGTGGCCAGTTGGTGGCAGGCCCAGCCCAGCAGGAGCAGGCGTTGCTGCCTGTGCTCGTCGCCCAGTGCCACGAGCCGTCGCCAGCCGAGCGCGACCAGCAACGCTTCGACGTCTTTGGTCCGCACCGAGTACGACGCGATGGTCGACACGACCTCCGGCCGTTCCTCGGGGCCGACGTGTCGGGAGATCACCGCGTGGAGTGCCAGGTTGACCTTGCCCGATCGCAGCGCGGCAACCTCGCTGTTGGTCGCACCGTCCAGCTGCGCTTCCAGCCGCCGGACAGTCGCCGGCGAGACCCCGAAGCGCTTGGCGACGGCCGCGGTCTCCTCGCCGTCCCGGCGAGCACGGGCGATTAGCAGGGCGCGGTCGACCGGACGCATCTTCAGCCGGGCCACGTTCTCAACCAGAAACTGTTGGACCTTCTCGTTGTCGGTGTAGCGGTCGTCAAGCACCAGCGCCGGGATCGTCGCAATGCCGAGCAGGCGGCACGCGAGCGTGCGTCCTTGGCCCTTGATCAGCAGGTAGTCCCCGGTGCCGTCTGGTGCCGGGCGCACCGTGATCGGCGTGAGGACCCCGAACTGTGCGATCGAGCGCTGCAGCTCGCGGTGGCCGTCACGGTCGCGTTTGCGGGCGAGTCCATCCTCGGGCCGGATCCGGGCGACCGGAACCTGTTGGACCTGCAACGCACGACCGCCCGAGGCTCGCTCGGCACCCACATTTGCACCTTTCGTCGGGTTCTTTCCCTCCGCGGCGAACGTCGCAGCGGGCCTCTTCGCCACAAGCACCAGCCCTTTACTTACATCGGTGTGATTCTGCCACACCCCTCCGGGAGGATTCGAGATTTGAGATCCTCGCGGGATGGGCCGTGCCGTCCCCAGACGGGTTGATCTAACCGAACCGATGTTCGAATCCGAACGATGGAGCGACGGTACGACAGGAGGCCCGAGCGGCGCTGAGCGTGTCACGGAGGCCGCGCGAATGGGTGATCAGCCGATCTTGCGGGACCTCTCCCAATTGTCGGCCTGATCGCCTAGGCTCGTGGAGCCTGAGAGGAGGAGGGGAGAACGCTGGTGCTGCGAGATTTGGGCCTGCAGCCTTCGTACCGGTCGGGTCGCGACGTGCTACTCGACGACTTCTATGTGCCGTGCCTCCAGGAAGCCGTCAGCTACGATCGGGCGGTCGGCTACTTCTCGAGCACCCTGTACCACGTCGTCGCGCTCGCCTTCTCGGACTTCGTCCGGCGCGGCGGGCACATGCGCCTGATCTGCTCCCCCGCCCTGACGCTTGAGGACTTCGCCGTCATGAAGGAGGCACACGAGATCGGGCGTTGGGCCCAGTCCACGGTCCGAGCGGATCTTGAAATGCTGCTCGCCCGGCCTGAGGCGGTGCCCGCCACCAAGTTGCTGGCCACTCTCATCGCGAACGACATCATCGATGTCCGCATCGCGTTCGCCGATAACCCCGGCGGGATTTTCCACGACAAGCTCGGCATCTTCGAGGACAGCGAAGGCAAGCGAGTCAGCTTTGTTGGCAGCGCCAATGAAACCTGGCGAGCGTGGGGCCTCAACCACGAGTCCTTCGAGGTGTTCTGTAGCTGGAAGAACGAGCCCGAGCTGCTGCGGACCCGCGATCACGCCGACACCTTCCGACGGCTCTGGCGCGGCCACGAGCCCGGTGTCCGGATCGCGCAGCTGGAGCAGGTCACTCGCGACCAACTCGTCGCCATCGCCGACGACGACCTGGACCAGGCCATCGATGCGGTCCGCTCCCATCTGCTGGGACGTCGGGCAAAGGCGACCGGCCGACCGCTCATGGAGCACCAAAGGTTAGTGCTCGAGGACTGGGAGGCGAACGACCACCACGGCATCGTCAACTTCGCGACCGGGGCCGGTAAGACCCTGACCGCCATCGAGGGTGTCAAGCGCTGGACCAACAACGGCGGCGCAGCCGTGATCATGGTGCCGGGCCGCGAACTCCACGCCCAGTGGATCCGCGAGATCGAATTGGAGCTGCCCGGTGCCCAGATCCTGCCCGCCGGCGCAGGCAGTAGCAAGGCTGCCTGGCAGCAGTTGCTCCCGATCTTCAGCGCCCCGGGCAACTCGGCTCAGGCGCGCCGCATCGTCCTGGCGACCAACAGGACCTTCGCCAGCGATGATTTTCAGCGCCGGCTCAAGACCGGCGAACACCTGCTGATCGTTACCGATGAGATGCACCGTGCCGGAAGCCCCAGCGTGCTAAACGTTCTGGAGCGGACGGACTCCGGTGCCAGCCTCGGCCTCAGCGCCACAGTCCGCAGGCAGTTCGACGAAGCTGGCACCAACCGACTCATGGACTTCTTCGGTCCCGTGCTCATGCCCGTGATCGGACTGGCCGAGGCGCTCATGCTCGGTCTGCTCGTGCCGTACGACTACCGGCTGCACGAACTGCGCCTGGACGACGACGAGATGGAGCAGTACGAGCAGCTGACCAAGCGGATCGGGCTGATGGTCAGCCAGGGCGCGTCCGTCAACGACGCCAACAGCCCGCTGCAAATGCTTCTGATCCGTCGGGCCCGCATCCTCAAACAGGCCCGCGGCAAGGTCCCCATGGCCGCCCAGATCCTCCGCGACGAGTACCAGGCGGGTGACCGCTGGCTCGTCTACTGCGACGACGTCCAACAACTGAAGGCCCTTACCAAGGAGTGCCTCGATGCCGGACTACCGGCGCTGGAGTTTTACTCCGAGATGACTAGTGACCGCGACGCTGTCATCCGTAGCCTCGGCCAGCACGGCGGCATCGTCATCGCCATCCGCTGCCTGGACGAGGGCGTTGACATCCCGGTCACCGATCATGCCCTGATTCTCGCCAGCTCCACAGTCGAGCGTGAGTACATCCAGCGGCGCGGACGCGTGCTCCGCCAGGCACCCGGCACCGATAAGGTGAGTGCCGAGGTCCACGACCTCATGCTGGTCGACCCGATCGGCGGTGCGCTGACAAAGAGCGAAGCCCTGCGCGCGCTAGAATTCGTTCGCCTGGCCCGCAACTCCGCCGCCCGCGATCGACTCAAGGCGATCGTTTCACTCAGCCAGGATCCGATCACGTTGCCCGACTGGATCGAAGACGAAGAGGAAGACGACTGAACATGGTGGAGCCCGAGAACGACGAAGCCGGACAGGGCCGCGAAGGCGCCCTGGCCGCATTAAACGAAGTCGCGAACGATCCTGAAATGATCGAGCAGTTCGGCATCCCGGCGACGGCGTTTCAGGATGAGGACTACCAGCAGCTTATTGCGCTCGCCTGGCGGCACCAGTTCGACTACGACCGCAGCAAGTTCAAGCGCGAGCTTCGCGAGCTACAGGAGCACGTCAGTCAGCGCATCCTCGACTGGCTGGAGCGGTCGGAATGAGCCTGCGATTCGAGAGTGTCAGCCTCAAAAACTTCGGACCATACCATGAGATCGCTGCGCTAAACCTTGAGACCGATCCGGAAGCGCCGATCGTTGTCATCCACGGCGAGAACACGCTCGGCAAGACTAGCCTATTCCGGGCGCTCCGGTGGTGCCTCTACGGCAGCCCTGAGGCTGCCAAGACGCCGGCGCAGGCGGCGTGGAATCTTGTCGAGTACCTGAACCGCCCGGCGCAGCGCGACGGCGAGATGGACATGCAAGTCAGCATGAGATTTACGGCGAACGGCCATAAGTACTACCTCGTGCGAACGGCCAAGTTCGACGGTGGATCGCCGCGGGTATCCGCAGACCTTCGGGTGGACTCGACGGTCTTCCAACAGGCCTCGATCGATGCGGAGATCGGGCGCCTGCTGCATCCGCAGATATCCGAGTTCTTCCTCTTCGACGGCGAGCTGCTGAAGGACTTCTACGATCGGCTCAATACCGACCGTGAGCGGGATCTGCTGCGGGAAAGCATCGACAATGTCCTTGGCATCCCGGCATTACAGCTTGCCGAACGCGACGTCTCCAGGCTGACCGAGGACGTGCTCCTGCGGCAGACCAAGTCGGTCAAGAACGAGAAAGAGTCGGAAAAGGCGCGCAGGCAGCTTCGGGACTTGAAGTCCAAGCAGGAGAGTCTGGACAAGGACCGCAAGGAGATCGAGGAGGCGCTGCATAAGGCCGAGGCCGATCTGGGAGATGTGCACGAGCGGATCGCTGGCGTCGAAGAGCTCAAGGCAGATGCCCGTGAAATGGAGGGGCTGGAGTCCCAGATCGAGGGCGGCAAGCAAGAGGAAGCCGACCTCCGCGGCGAGATGCGACGGCTGCTGACGAACGGTTGGCTAGCACCGGCGGCCGGAAAGCTCAACGAGGCCTTGGAGCGCGTCGTATCCAAGAACGACGCCGCCCAAGCTCAGGCCAAGGCTATCCAGGCGGTACAGGACCGAGTTCAGGTGCTCCAGAAGCAGATCCAGGGCGGGATATGCCCGACCTGCCACCAGGAACTGCCGCCGCCAGACGAATCCACCCGCCAGGAGCTGGCTGAGGCGGAGGCCGAGCTACAGCGGCTGAATGACGAGGCCGGCGAGGGGCTGGACCTCCCCCTCGAGCGGCGGATCCGTGGACTGATCGACACCACCACCGTCGCGACGTACCAGGAGAGGCAGGAGCGACTCAACAGGCTGGCCGCGACGCAGTTCGAGCGCAACCGGCGGCTCAACGCCCTGAAGGACCGGCTCAAGGACAACGACGCGGCGATGATCCGCCAACTCGGTGAGGAGCAGGACCGGCTTGAGGAAGTGATTGAGCAATACGAGCGGTCGCTGCGGGGATTGAAGCCGAGACAGGATGAGATCAACAAGCAGCAGGACAAGCTCGCCAGGATTCTGGTACGCGCGGGTGGCGCGCAGCCAGCGCTCGCGGCGGAGGCGTTCTTCTACGAGTACGTCCGCGCGCTCCTGACACGGACGATTGAGCGCTACCAGGAGCGGACGCGCTCGGAGGTAGAGAAGGCTGCCAGCGAGATGTTTCTCAAACTGGTGCACGACCCGCAGGCGTACCAGGGGCTGCGCATCAGCGGCGACTACCGTGTCGAGCTCGTCGGCCAGTGGGGCGAAGCCATAAAGACCAGCGAGGGGGGCAAGCAGCTGCTCGCGCTGTCGCTTATCGGCGCCCTCAAGCGAGCCGCCGTGCGCGGCGGCCCCGTGGTGCTGGACAGCCCGCTCGCCCGACTCGACCTGGAACACCGCGCAAACGTACTCCAGACCTGGGTTCCCCAGCTAGGCAACCAGGCGATCCTGCTCGTGCAATCGGGCGAGCTGACCAAGCAGCAAGCGCGCAACATCATGGGCAACCGCATCGGGCAGGAGTACCGGATCTATCGCCCGAACAACGATCCCGAAGAGGCCACGATCGAAAGGACTCAGTAGCCGTGGCGAAGGCACAAGAAGACAAGCAGCAGATCGGCCTGACCGCCACAGGCGACGATGCGCTCCAGGTTCTCCTCGCGGACGGCCGCTTCGCGAATCAGACCGACGCGTACCGTTTCGCAATCTCGTACGCGATAGCCGCTGGCCTTGACCCGGCAGATGCTCCGCAGGGCGGCTACAACACGAAGTTCAATGCGCTTGGCACATTGGAGAGCGGGAGCAGCATCCGGGATCTCATCGAGATCCTTGGCATCGGAGAAACGAACCGGCCGTTCGTAACCGCGGAGAAGCTAGCCGAGCTTGGCCTGAGGGAAATTGCCCGCCGACTTGAAGGCAACGAAAGTCTGGCCGACATTATGACCGAGGTATCGCGTAGCGGATAGGTCACAACCGAGGCAGCAGCAACGATGCCTGATGTTGCCAGGCGAGATAGAGGCACGCTGCGCCGCTGGGTGCCATTGGCTCGGTGGCCAGAAGGTCATAGATGGTGGAGTCGCCGAAGGTGAACTGCTGGCGATCCGGGCCGGTGGTCACGGTACCTTCCTCGTTCAGCTCGACCAGGTCGTCAAAGACCTCATCGAAAACGTCGGCGTCGAAGACGGCGACCGTGAAGAGGTCGCCAACGAAGTTCAGGGCGTCGATGCCGGCTCCGAGGCAGTAGACGCGGATCTTGCCGGCCTGTCGGGCGGCGTCGAGTGTCCGGAAGGGCTCCTCGTTCACGTAGTCGATAGGGTCGCCGCTGCCATCATGCTCAGGGTTGCCGAGAAACTCCTCGCTGTACTCGCGCATCATGTTGCGCCACGGATCGAAGTCTGGGGATTCGGGCGCCGGCAGAATCGATGCGGGCTGGAAGACGCCAGTCGGCATCACGCTGAGCATGCCGCCGGCGATTGCCACTTGGCCGGCGCCACGCCTGAGCAGAAGGAAGGTGGCGCCCGCGCGGCTGCGGCGGATGGTGAGCGTGCTGATCGACAGCATCAGCGGATACGCCTCGAGGTCGAACGGGTCGCGGACGAGCCTACGGAACGGCAGACGCTCCCACGAGCAGCGGTCCTCTCTGACATTGCCGTCTCGATCGATCGACGCCAGAGCTACCTCGTGGGCCAGGGCCTCGCCCACGTCGATCATGTCGAAGTAGCGCATGTACCCAACGGTTATCCCTCCCTGCACGGTGAACCTCGGCCACTCCACACCCAGGAGGCGGTAGCAGACGCGGTTCTCGAACAACCGCGGGCGGTCAAGGTCGCGCATGGCTCGGTGGTACTTGTTGTAATGCCGGCCTGGCGCCACCAGCGGGCGCAATGGCCGCGTCTCCTCATGCCGACCGGTTACGAGAGGCGGCGGCGCCTCACGCAGTGTCAGGTCAATTGCGCTGAGGTCTACCGGCTCATCGAGTCGCCATTCCTCGGGCGTGAGGATGCCTGTGTCAGCGAGCCTGATCGACGACGGGTAGAGCCGCGCCGCGAGCTGCGTCAGCTCGGGGCGATGCTGGTTGAGCATGCGACGTGCGCGGAGCCATTCGCGCTGGCTGCTCGCTACGTGCTCGTCCATTCCATCGGCCGGCGGACCGTCCACCGAGCGCTCAGCAAGGCCGAGTAGCCGGCGAGGGATACCTAGCCCATCAGCAAAGCGCTCGAACAGGTCGAGCGCGGTGACCCGCCGGGAGCCTCGCTCAAGCTCGCTCACCTGGGGCTGCGGGATGCCGACCAGCATGCTGATATCCGTCTGGCTCGCCCCTGTCCACTTGCGGTAGCCGCGGACGACCGCGCCCATATCACGAGCGGCGAGGGCTTCCACGATCTCCGGGCGCTCCCAGAAACCGGGAGGCGGCGTCGGCGGCTGGTGTCTTCTGGAGGTCACAGCTCCCGCTTCCCTATAGCAATTCCTAGACCATCTCGGTATATGCCCGTGAGCTTTCGAGCGCTGTGCTATGCAGGCAAGGTTGCCTCATGCGCTCACGACTTGGCATCGGACCCTCGCCGCTGGCGGACGAGCCAGCGATACACGGTGGTGAGGAGTTCTCGCCCGCTGTCGTCCAAACCAGGGTCGGCCTTGACGGCATCGACCACGCTAACCGGCGTTGCTCTCGGTCTGTCCTTCGCGCCGTCACGCGAGTTGGACGCCAGCTCATCGAGAGAGATCCCGAGTGCATCCGCGATCGCCACGGCCACCGAGAGGGCTGGTTGACTCTGCCCGGCCTCGTAGCGCCTGATCTGCCGCGCGTCCACTCCTGCGGCCGCACCAAGATCAGCCTGAGACATGCCGAGTTCGGCTCTGCGTCGGCGAATGACTTTGGACATCTCCATAGGCGGTCATCATCGCGGACGCTTCCTTCCCTTGACAACCGGACCTGTATAGCCGATCGTGAGCGGCAGCATGAGTCCGCTGTGCTACGGACGGAGGAGTCCGTGCAGAAGGGAGGTGACGCCACGAAAGCGGCCCAGTTAGTGAGCGTGTCAGTGAGGAGGAGGTGGTAGGCAACAGAAGTGGCCCCGGGCAGATGCGACCTGCACCGGGGCCAGACATCCCAGGTAGGACCCGTCGAAAGGAACCCCCGAGATGCGCGACAAGCGTACCTCTTCAGGCTCGCTGCCTTCGAGCGGCGGGCAGGGCCTTTCCCCTGTTGAGCGCACCCTACGCGCCCAGCTTGCGGCCCACACCATGCACGCCAAGCACGACGCGCGGAAGACAACCGCCAACGGCCGTGCCGCGTTCCTGGCTCGCTTCGAGGCCGAGGTCGACCCGGACGGAACTCTGCCCCCAGAGGAGCGCCGCCGCCGCGCCGAACACGCCCGGAGTGCCTACTTCACCCGCCTTGCGCTGGCTGCCGTCAAGGCACGGCGTCGGCGGCGCGACAGCGGAGTCATCCCCATGGGCGGCGAGGACTTGCAGGAACTCGGGGAGGAGGTCACGGCGAGGCGCGTGACGCGGGGCCTCTCAGCCGAAAGCGGTGATGGCAGTGCCGCGTGAGCCTCGTTCCCGCATCAAGGTGATCACGCCACACCAGCGTCGACTACTCGCCGAGGCGGTCGAGGCCCTGGCCGACGCGCTCGCAGAGGTCCAGGAGATGGACCCGGCCGCGCGCTCGTGGGGCACCGGCACTGTCGTGACCCCTCTGGAATCGCTCGCCGAGGTCTTGGCCGAGGACTCTCCGTACCGCCATGTGGCTACCTGCCTGAAGTTCGAGCGCAACCGGGCTAGCGACATCCCCCATGAGGCCAGGGCACAGGCCGCCGCCCGCCAGGGGGGTGAGTGCTGATGCGCCGCCTGCCTCGTGTTCCCGAGGTCGACCCCGCCACGCACGAGGCGACCGACCGGCTGCTGCTGATCGCGGTGAGCGTCATGGCCGTGGCCACGCTCGTGTTATGGCTGGTGGGCCAGGTCGCCGCGGTGCTGTTCGGCGCCCACCACTGGCTCCACCTCAGCCTCGCCGACGCCGCCGCGGTCCCCTTCCGCGTCATCCACCACCCCGGCGACCCCGCCCTGGCCTGGCCACCCGAGGTGCGCCGCCAGCTTCCCGGCCCGGTCGGCATGTACGCCGCCCTGGTCCTGCTGCTACTCCTGCCCTCGGGGCTGGTGGGGCTGGTGGGGCTGCGCCGCTTCGGCTGGGACCGGCGGGTCCGCCAGCACGGCGCCAAGTGGGCCACCAGGTGGAACCTGCACCGCCTGCTCATCCTCGCACCCCGGCCGGGGCGGATCACCCTTGGCCGCCGTGGTGGCTGGCTGGGGCGGCTGCTGCTGGCCGTCGAGAGTTGCCATTCGGTGCTGTGCTTCGGGCCGGCCGGGTCGTTCAAGACCGCCGGGCTGGTCATCCCCGGCGTGCTCGAGTGGCAGGGGCCGGTCATCACCACCTCGATCAAGCCCGACGTGCTGCGCGCCACGCTGCGCCGGCGGCTGGCGATGGGTGAGGTGTGGGTCTACGACCCCTTGGGCCTGTCGGGCGTGCCGGGGGCGCAGTGGACCCCGCTGGCCCACTGCCACACCTATTCGGCCGCCCGGAAGGTCGCCCGCACCCTCGCCGACGCTGCCGACGTCCAGGGCCTCAGAGACCAGGACAACAACTACTGGACCTTGCTCGGCGCCAAGCTGCTCGGAGTGCTGCTGTACGCCGCGGCGCGCAGCGACCGCACCATGACCGACGTCGCCCGCTGGGTCGACATCCAAGACCAAGACGAGGTCACCGAGGCGCTGGAGGCCGCCGGCGACCGGATGGCGCTGGACGCCTGGTCGGCCTGCAAAGCGCGCCCCGATAACACCCTCGGGAGCGTCTATGGCACGGCCGAGACGCTGCTCGACGTGTTCGCCGACCCGGCCATCGCCGCCTCGGCCGAGGGCTGCGACCTGGACGTCGACGCGCTGCTGCGCGGCGCCAACACCCTGTACCTCTATGCGCCCGCCAACGAGCAGAGCAGGCTCCGCCCACTCTTCGAGCTGCTGGTCGGCACGATCATCACCCACGCCGAGGAGCTGGCCGCCCGCCAACCCGACGGCATGCTCAACCCCCGGCTGCTGGTGTGCCTGGACGAGGCCGGCAACTGCGCCGCGCTCGCCAAGCTCCCGGAACTTGCGACCACCGCCCGAGGCCAGGGTATCCAGCTCGTCACCATCTGGCACGACCTCGGGCAGCTGCACCACCGCTACGGCCGCCGCGCTTCGACCGTGCTCAACGGCCACCGCGCCAAGCTGTTCCTGTCCGGCCAGGCCGACGTCGACTCCCTGGAGCTGGCCTCCCGGCTGATCGGTGAGGAGCAGGTCACCCACACCGCCCACACCGCCGGCGACGGCCGCGCCTCGGTCACCAACTCCACTGCCTACCGGCGGCTGGTCCCCATGGAGGTGCTGCGCCAGCTCCGCCCCCGCGAGGGGGTGCTGCTGTACGGGCACCTGCCCCCGGCCAGGGTCAGGCTGCGGGCGTGGTTCCGGGTGCGCCGGCTGCGCCGCCTGGCCCTGGAGCCGATCGCGGCCCGGCCGGCAGTGCCCCAGCACGCCCACACCCTGCCGCTGCCGCTGGAGGCCGACCTGGGCACCGCGGCCGACGCGGCGGAGGCTCGCCGGGGGGAGGTGGCCTAAGTGGACGCCACCCCCACCAGCGACCAGGGCCGGGACCTCGCGCGCTACTGCGCCGCAGCCTGCGACCTCAACCACGCCGCCGTCCCGCACGCGTTCGGGGACTGCAATGCGTCACTGGACGCCCCGACGCTGACCGCCGAGCAGCAGCGGGCGCTGCCCGAGGCGGCGCTGCCGTGGGTGCGCTACGCCACCCCGCTGCTGCTCAGCGCCGGCGAGGTCAACAGGCTTCGCGGCCCGGTCGGCAGTGCCATGCGCAGGCTGGCCGTCGACGAGGACCACCGGGGCCTCCCCGTAGCCGAGCGGTTCAGCCCGCGGCTGGAAGCGGTCGAGCAGCGGCTGCTCCGGGCACAGCTGGACACCGAGCGGGCCTCCGTCGGCTTGGACGTGCCGGCGCGGTTTGCCTGCCAGGATGCCAACCGGCTGCGCGGGGTGCTGCACGGGGCGGCGGTGCGGCTGGAGGACTACGCCGACCGGCGCGCGGCTGCTGACCCGCCGTACCTGCTGGGCAGCGAGCACTTCACCAAGGATGCGGCCCAGCTGCGCGACTGGTGCCACACCACCCTTGCGCGGCAGCAGCAGCGCGGCGGCTGCGCCCGGGAGGAGGGCGCGGTCGCCGCCACGCTGGAGTTGGACGACCGCGACCGCCACCGCCTCCACGAGCAGGCCGCCAGCCGCCGCCGAGCCCGCGAGGCCGCACCGCGGTGGGCCGGGCGGGGATGGGGGGTCGGCCGTGCGCGCTGAACCCCTCTCCCCGACCGCCCTCGATGCTTCGCCATCCCCGCCAGGGACGAACGGGCAGGGTGCGCCGCGGGGCGGGGTGTACCTGCTGCACTTCGACCAGTGCTACGAGCACGCCGGCCACTACACCGGCCACGCCGACGACTTCAGGATTCGCGTGGCGGAGCAGGCCAGCGGCGACCGTCGTGCCGCCCGGCTGCTGCAGGTCATCGCCCAGGCCGGCATCGGGTTCCGGCTGGCCCGCGTGTGGCCGGGCGCCTCCAAGGCCTACGAGCGGTCGTTGAAGAACAGCGGCGGCGCCAGCCGCTACTGTCCAATCTGCCAGGACGAACGCAAGGCCCGCGGCCAGTTCCGCCGCCCACCCCGCGGCCATGGCGACCGCCGTGTCGTCCTGTCGACCCGAATTCCAAGCGCCGACCAGGAGCGCGACCACGGCCGCCAGCCCGGCGCCGGGGCGGTCCCAACCCGCGGGGTACGCCCCCGGCAGGCCGGCGAGTTCATGGCGCTCAACCCGAAGTTCGCCCGGCCGGTCAGCGCCTCGCTGGCCAAGCAGTGGGCCCGGGTCCGCGGCCGGGAAGAAATCGAGGCCCTCACACCCAGGGTGACCAGCGCGCGGTTCGAGGAAAACCAGCAGCTCTCCCAGCAGCGCGCCGCCGCCGTCACCAACCGCGCCGTCCGGGCGCGCGTGCTGGCCCGCCAGCAGCAGCTGGTCGACCGCGCCGAAAAGACCCGCACCCAAGCGGTCGCCGCGCGGACCTACCAGCGCCTGTCGACCGGCCAGGCCGAGCGGTCCCCACGGCGGCCACACCGACGCGACCGCGAGCAGACCACCAGTGGAAGGGAGGGCGGCCATGAGCGCTGAGCATCCCCCGCACGACATCCCCAGCCCCGGCCAGGGGCAGGCACCCGAGGAGACGCTGCCCAAGCATCCGTTCACGCAGGCGTTGGCGACCTGGGAGGCCTGGTCGATGGCCAACACCATGCGCACCGCCCTGGCCAAGGCCCGCGAGCACGGCGACCAGGCCACGCTGGCGTCGTTCGAACAGCACCCGCAGTGGACCCAAGGCCCTGACCCGATCGCCGCGCTTGCCGCCAACCGCGAGGTCGTCCAGACCATGACCGGCTGGCAGTGGCACGCCATTCGCGACGCTCGCAAGCAGGGCCACGGCTGGCGCGAGATCGGCGCGGCGCTCCAGGTCGACGGCGACCAGGCCAAGCGCGACTACCTGGCGCGGGTCGACCGGCAGCGCTGGGTCAGCGAGCGCGACCCTGACCTGGCGCGACTGCTTGGCTACGACCCCCGCTGGCGGGAGCTGGCCGAGCCCAACGACGCCGACCGCGCCGACCATGCGGAGCTGGAGCAGCAAGCGATGGCCTACGACGACCCGGGCTGCCCGCCCGAGTGGCCACGCGACAACGGTCACGGACGGGAGGCGGGCCATGAGCGCTAACCCCCAGCCCCCTTCGAGCTCGAGGCCGAGCATGGGTGACGCCAGCGTCCAAGCCGCCGATGCGTGGCTGCGCCGCTTCCAAGCCGCCGTGGTCACCACCATGGCCGCGGTCGCCGCTGGGGTCGGCGCGGTGGCGTTCTTCACCAGCTTCGAGGCCATCACCTCCTACGCCAAGACCTCGGGTGGCATCGCCGCCGAACACAGCTGGGCGGTGCCGCTGCTGGTCGACTCCTTCATCGTTATGGCCACCGGCGCGGACCTTTGGCTCAGCGCCGCCCGGCAGCGGCGCTGGTGGGAGGTCGTCTGGCCCAAGCTGCTGCTGGCCGGCGCGGCCGGGGTCAGCTTCGTGCTCAACGTCGCCCACGCCGGCACCGGCAAGTGGTCAGCCCGCGGGGTAGCCGCCATCCCACCCGCCGCGCTGGTGCTCAGCGTCGAGTTGCTGGTGCTGATCGTGCGCCGCGCGGCCATGGCCCGCATCGCCCGCCTGTCGGCGGCCGCGACCCTCCCGGCACAGGCGACCACCGAGGTTGTCCGGGGCGACCAGACCACCGTCACCGTGGTCGCGGCGACCGGCGACCGCCCGGCGCTTCCGGCGACCACCGCGACCAACCCGCCCGCCGGCAGGCCGTGCGACCATGGCCGCCAAGCGAGGGGCGACCAGCCGGCGACCGCGCCGCCGGGGACGACCAGCGGCGACCCCGCAAGCGGCGGGGCGACCTACCGGCGGGTGCGCGAGCTGTATGTGGGCGGGGTGACCGTGGCCGCCGAGATCGCCCGCGAGCTGGGCGTGTCCGCCAGCTATGCGCAACGCACCCTGCGACGGGTCAAGCGCGACCTCGCACCCCAGCAGGCCGCGGCCGGTACGGGTCGCGCGACCACCCCGGAGCGAACCGACCAGGCGACCAGCGACCGACCGCCCGAGGCGGCGAGGTCACCCGGCCACCACCCGGCCGTACCCGACCGGAAGGCGACCACCCGAGACGAGGAGACCATGTCCGACCGCGGTCGGGAGGCGACCAGGGACGGCGATGGTCGCACGACCACTGACCGGCATCTGGTGCTGGTCGCCCCCGACCGCGAACACGACCGCGGGGAGGCCGAGCGATGACCGCGCCCTGGTCGCCGGACCTACCGGAGCGGGCGCTGGAGTACGCCGAGCGGGGCATCCCGGTGCTGCCCTTGCACGGCAAGCTGCCCCGCATCCCCGCCGCCCACAGCCCCCGCGACCCGCTGTACCAGCAGTGCAAGGGCGAATGCGGCCGGGAAGGCCACGGCGTCCACGACGCCACCTGTGACCCCGACCAGGTCCGCGCGTGGTGGCGGCGCTGGTCGCACGCCAACATTGGGCTGCGCACCGGCGTGGTGTTCGACATCATCGACGTCGACGGCGAACGGGGCCGCGACAGCCTCCAGCGGTTCCTCGCCGAGCATGCGGGTGGCGTGCCGATCGGTGGCCCAAGGGTCCGGACCGGCTCGGGCGCCGGCTGGCACCTGTACGTGGCCCCAACCGGCCTGCCCGACCACATCGGCGTGCTCGAGGGCGTCGACTACCGCGCCGCCGGCCGCTACGTCGTCGCGCCACCCTCCCGCCACCCCGCCACCGGCCGTCCCTACGTGTGGTACGCCGGCCGCGGTCTGGACACCCCGCTGGGCGAGGTCCCCGCGGCGCTGCGCGAGCGGCTGGCGCCCCGCCCGGTCGAACGCGACCACCCGCCGGCACCGACCGTGCGGCCCGCCCAGCCGGGCCACCCCTACGGCCGCGCGGTGCTTCAGGCCGAGACCGCCCGCATCGCCGCTGCCCAGGGCCCGAGCCAGGGGCGTGGCGGGGAGCGCAACACGGTGCTGTGGCAGGCCGCCCGCAACCTCTACAACCTGGTCGCCGGCGGCGTCCTGGACGAGGCAGAGGTCGCGGCCGAGCTGGAGCGTGCCGCCGGCGCGTGCGGGCTGCTGCGCGATGAGCCCCGCCAGACCCGGCGCACCCTGGCGTCCGCCCGCCAGGTCGGCATGGCCCACCCCCGCGGCATCCCCGACCGCCCCGCCACCGGCGCCCGCAGCCATGACCGCCCCCGCCAACCGGATGCTTCGCACCACCAGCCGCTCCAGCCCCGCCGCGACCCTGACCGCGCCCGGGAGCGCTAGGCATCCCGGGTGCCCGACAGGAGGTGACGCCACACCAGCGACCAGCCAGCAGGGCGGTGGCGCCCAAGTCCCGGCCAAGGAACCGCGCCACCGCCCCCGACCCCACGCAACACAGGAGGTGTCTTGTGGGACAGCACCGAACCCTATCGCCCGACCAGCACGACCCGCCACGCCCCCGCGACCAGGCCCACCAGATCGACGACGCCCGCGACGGCGACCAGCCCCCGACCACCCCAGAGCGCCCGCGCTACCGCGGCATCCCCCTGGACGGCACCACCGAGCAGCTGCACCGCGCCGTGGACCTGCTGGAGGCCGACACCGTTCCCTACCTGTACTACGCCAAGGTCATCGCCAGCCGCGAGCGTGACCAGGTGTGGAGAGACACCCGGAATGAGGACGTCGAGGACACTCACCGTGAGCACGAACGGCTCCACCTGTACCCGAGGGCGGGCATCGCGGCCGGCGCGCACCGGGCTCGTGGCCGGCGCCCGTGCTCGGCTTGTCCGTGCCGCGGCGGGCGCCGGCGGGGCACGCATGCGCGTTCTGGCTGCGTAGCAGGGGATCGGCGCCATGAGCTCCGGCCGGTCGGTCTCGCCGTGCTCAGGTTGTTCGTGATGGCGGTCAAGTTGAGGACGGCGCCTTGCGGTGTTCGCGTCGTTCTTCGCCGTCTCCACGTTGAGTGTCCCTTCCTGAACAAAAAACGTGGCGCGCAACACCAGGCGCCGTTTGGCCGGCGCGTCCCCGAGCCGCTGGAGGCCAGCCGCCAGGGGGTCCAGCGATGAGCACACGTCGGCACCTGCGCGACTTCGTCCAGCTCAACCCCGATTACGCCCCCGCGGCGAGGCGGGATGGCCCCGGGCTGCTCAATCCGCGCCCGGGGGCCTTGGTTGGGGAGCTGGGCACCGAGGCGGCGCTGGCGCTGGTCGACGAAAACCACGGCAGCGCCCAAGAGCGCGCGGCGGCCATCTGTGAGCGGGCCACGCTGGCCCAGCAGCACGGCGAGGTCCGCGAGGCACTGCTGGAGAGCCGATTCGCCGCGCTGAACCCGGAGTTCGGCGTGCTGCCAAGCCGCACCGACCCCGACCAGCACCAGTTCGCCCACCGTCGCGAGCGAGCCCTGGCCTTGGGGACCAGGGTTCACCTGGCCGAGGCACGCGAGAACAGCGGCAAGCCCGAGCTGGCCGCGGCGCTGGTCCGCGCC
>JBKPDO010000138.1:0-12125 GCA_046727955.1 bacterium
CCCGCGGCCCAGCGGGTGGCGGCCGCGCTGGCCCGTTTCGGGCCCATGCCGGTGCGCACCACCCGGACGCCGGGCAGGGCGGCGCGCACCACCAGCGTCTCGACCGAGAGCGCGGTGGCCACCACCAGATCGAGTCCCTCCATCATCCGCCTCGCACGTAGCGGCCCAGCGCCATGACCGGGAAGACCTGCCGGTAGAGGTGGTAGTTGATGTAGAAGTCGCCGGGGAAGCCGGTCCCGGTGAACCAGGGCTCGTCCCAGGAGCCGTCCTCGAGCTGGGTCCGGGCCAGCCAGGCGGCGCCGCTCGAGGCGGCCTGTGAGCCCCGCTCGCCGGCGGCCAGCAGCGCCAGCAGCGCCCAGGCGGTCTGCGATGCGGTCGAGACGCCTCGGCCCCGCCACTCGGGCTCCACGTACGAGCGCAGGTCCTCACCCCAGCCGCCGTCCGGGTTCTGGTGCTCGACCAGCCAGCGCACGGCCCGGCGCACCGCGCCGTGCTCGGGGCCGATCCCGGCCGCCGCCAGCGCCGGCAGGACCGCGCCCGTGCCGTAGACGTGGTTGGCGCCCCAGCGCCCGAACCAGGAGCCGTCGCGCTCCTGGTGGCGGAGCAGCCAGTCGAGCCCGCGGCGCGCCGGCTGCGACCGCTCCAGGCCGGCGGCGGCCAGCATCTCGATCACGTGCGCGGTGACGTCGGCCGAGGGCGGGTCGGTGACCGCGCCGAAGTCGCAGAAGGGCAACTCCAGCGGCAGGGTGCTGACGTTGTCGGCGTCGAACGCGGCCCAGCCGCCGTCACGGCTCTGCATGCCGATCACCCAGGCGACCCCGCGGGCGGCCGCCGCCTCGAGGCGCCCGCTGTCGGGGTGGGCGACGCGCCGCAGCGCGAGCACGATCTCGGCGGTGTCGTCGATGTCCGGGTAGTTGTCGTTGGCGAACTCGAAGGCCCACCCGCCAGGGGCGAGCTGCGGGCGGCGGACCGCCCAGTCGCCGCGCTTGCCCACCTCCTCGCCGAGCAGCCACTCGGCCGCCCGCACCAGCGCCGGGTGCTCGGGTGGCAGGCCCGCGTCGCTGAGCGCGATCAGCGCGAGCCCGGTGTCCCAAACCGGCGACTGGCACGCCTCCAGCCAGACGTGACCCACTTGGGACTCCCCGGACCCCTCCGGCCCACGGGGTTCCCCGGTCTCCTCCGGTCCTTGGGGTACCCCGGACCCCTCCGGTCCTTGGGATTCCCCGGACCCCTCCGGCTCCCCGGCGCGGACGGTGAAGCCCTCGAGCCCCTCCAGCGCAGCGCGCAGCACCGGGTGGTCGAGCGGGTAGCCGAGCAGGTGCAGGGCCATGATCGAGTACACCCACGGCGGCTGGATGCCACCCCAGGAGCCGTCGGCCTCCTGGCGCTCGATGATCCAGCGCACCGCGCGGCGCATGGCCAGGCGCCGCAGCGGCTCGACCGGGTGCCGCTGGTAGGCGTGCAGCAGCCGGTCCAGGCGCTGGAAGCGGCCGGCCCAGGTGCTGACCGGGTCGAGCGGCGGCGGCGAGGTGTGGCCGAGGCGCAGCTCGTCCAGGCCGAAGCCGACCGGCCGCACCGGCCGCAGCGCGCTCACGATCGTGAGCGGCACGATCGTCTGCCGCGCCCAGCAGGCGAAGTCGTAGACGTTCAGCGGGAACCACGACGGCAGGAAGATCATCTCGGGCGGGAGCACCGGCAGGTCCTCCCAGTCCCACAGGCCGAACAGCGCCAGCCACAGCCGGGTGAACACCCGTGTCCGCTCCAGGCCGCCGAGCTCGCGCGCGGCCTTGGCGGCGGCGAGCATGTGCTCGGCATCGGGCGGGTCGCCCGCCAGGCGCAGTGCCGCGTACGCCTCGACGGTGCTGGACAGCTCCGGCGGGCCGCCGTGGAAGGTCGCCCAGCTGCCGTCATCGCGCTGCCTGGAGCGGATCCAGGCAGCAGCGCCCCTGGTCCGCTCCTCGGTGCGGACGCCGAGGAACTCGCGCAGCAGCAGGTCCTCGGCGTCCATGGTGACGTTGGTCTCGAGGTCGCCCTTCCACCAGCCGTCGCGGTGCTGGACGTCGAGCAGCCGCTGGGCGCCCAGCTCGAGCGCCCCGGCCACCTGCCGATCGATGCCGTCCTTCCCCGCCGTCCCCGCCGTCACCGCCATGGCCGTCTAGAGCTCCCTCTTGGTCACGAACCTGGCCAGGCTGACCAGGTCGTCGCGCGGCGCCGCCGGTATGGCGACCGCCTCGAGGCACCCCAGCGCCAGCTCGAGCTGGCGCTCCGCCTCGCGCTGCGTCCAGTCCTGGCCGCCGGCCTCCTGCACCAGCTTGGCCGCGAGGGCGAGGTCCTCCTCACCCACCGGGCCGTCGCCGCTGAGCAGCCCGGCGAGCCGCTCCGAGCTGGCCGTGCCGGCGCCGAGCGCGACCGCGACCGGCACGGACTTCTTGCGCTGGCACAGGTCGCTCCAGGCCGGCTTGCCGGTCACCTCCGGCTCGCCCCAGATCCCCAGCAGGTCGTCGACCGCCTGGAAGGCCAGCCCGAGGTGGTGGCCGAAGTCGCCGAGCGCCTTCACAGCCGGCTCGGGGGCGCCGGCGAGCACCGCGCCGATCGAGGAGGAGCAGGCAAGCAGGGCGCCGGTCTTGTTGCCCTCCATCGCCATGCATTCCTCGACCGACACGTCCAGGCGGCTCTCGAACGAGAGGTCCTCGGCCTGCCCGGTGATCAGCCGGTCGGTCGCCCCGGTCAGGTGGCGGGCGGCGCGGGCGGCGGTAGGCCCGGGCACCTCGAGCAGCACGTCTTCGGCGAGGGCGAGCAGGGCGTCGCCGGCCAGGATCGCCATGGCGGGCCCGAACGCCTTCCAGGCCGTGGTCCGGTGCCGGCGCTCCTCGTCGCCGTCCATCAGGTCGTCGTGCAGCAGCGAGAAGTTGTGCACCAGCTCGACCGCGACCGCGCCCGGCAGCGCCTGCCGCGCGTCCGCGCCGACCACCTCGGCCGAGAGCACCGCCAGCGCCGGCCGGATGGCCTTGCCGCCGTTGCCGGAGACCGGCCGCCCACTCACGTCGACCCAGCCGAGGTGATAGGCGGCCACCTGTGCGATCGAGGGCTCCAGCCGCTTCACCGCCGCGCGCAGCGCGGGCGCGGTGAGCTCTCTGGCACGCTCCAGCACCGCTGGGATCTGCACTCTCATGCCGCCACCTCCGCTTGCATCTGGGGGAAGCTCGAGAACCCCTCTGGCGGGGGAAGCCCGCGGGTGCGGCCGAGAGAGACCAGCGCCGCACGCGCGGCCGCCAGGCCGCTGCGCACCGCGCTCTCCATAGTGGCGGGCCAGCCGGTCGAGGTCCAGGAGCCTGCCAGGAACAGCCCGGGCACGGCGGTGCCGGTGGCGGGCCGCAGCGTGGAGGTGCCCGGCGCCGGCAGGAACGTGGCGGTCCGCTCCCTGGTCACGATGAATTTGGTTACAACGGCGTCGCGGGCCGTCGGGAACAGCTCGGCCAGCGCTGGCAGGTAGCGGTCGCGCAGCGCGCTGGTGGGCAGCTCGACCTCCTCGGCCGCGGCCGACAGCGACACAGCCAGGTACTGGAGCCGCTCCCGCTCCAGCCCGGCGCCGGCGGTGCGGTCGAAGACCCACTGCACCGGGGTGCCAAGGCCGGCCGCCAGAGGCAAATTGGTCACCACGCGATCGTAGACCACGTGGAGGTTGACGATGGGCGAGGTGCCGAGCAGCTCGAGCCGGGTTCCGCCGGGCAGGGCGCCCGGCGGTAGCAGCACGGGAGCGGACTCGTGCGGCACGGCGAGCACCACGGCGTCCGCCTCCACGCGACCGGAGTCGGTGACGACAGCCAGCCCGCGCTCGCCCGGCTCCACCGTGCGGACGTGGCAGCGCAGCCGCACTTCGGCACCGGACGCGGCCAGTGCGCGGGCGGCCGACTCGCCGTGCAGCCTGCCCAACGGCACCCGACTGTAGCCGATGTCGGCCGCGTCGCGGTGCTCCAGCAGGCCGGTCTTGAACACCATGGTGGCGAGCTGCAGCGAGGCCTGCGCCGCGCGGGCGTTGAGGGTCGGCAGGCCCACCAGTTCCCAGAGCGAGGCGGTGGCCGCCTCGCCCTGGCCGTGGGCCGCCAGCCACTCCGCGAAGCTCTGCCGGTCGAGCCGCTGGTCGGCGGGGTCGAGGCGGCGCAGGGCGAGCGCCGCCCGCGCCGCGCCCAGGCGCTCCGGCCAGGTGAGGTAGGGGTAACGGGCGAGCGTGCCCGCCAGGTGGAGCGGGGCGGGCAGGCGGCCGCGCCGCAGCCAGCCGATGCGGCCGCCCGGCGCCAGCACCGGCACGCTCAATCTCGGCTGCAGCTCGACCAGGTCGCTGACGGCGAGCCGGTCGAGCAGGCTCCGGTAGGCCGTGCAGCAGCGCAGGAAGACGTGCTGACCGTTGTCCATGTCGAGGCCGTCGCGCCGGAACGAGAAGGTCGCGCCGCCAAGGCGGGGCCGGCCCTCGAGCAGGGTCACCTCGGCGCCAGCGTCGGCCGCCGCCAGGGCCGCGCTGATGCCGGCCAGGCCGCCGCCGACGACGACCGCGCGGTCACGCCCCCCGGGGGCCCGCCCGCCCGGCTCGGTCATGGCGACATCCCGATCAGGCTGCGGACGGCGATCTCCGCCTTCTGCCAGGCCGGCAGCGACACGCGCCCCTCCAGGACCGCCTCCGGGCAGCGCGCGATGCGGTCCAGGAGGTGCCGGTAGATGCCCGCCATGGCGGAGACGCAGGCGGCGCTGCGCCGGTCGAGCAGGGGCAGCAGGCGCAGCCCCTCGGCGAAGAAGCCCTGGGCGCGCTCGACCTGGAAGCTGACCAGCCGGACGAACCGGGCGGAGGACACCGGCGGTGGGTGGGCGGGCGCGATGTCGCCGTCGCAGCCGAAGCGCACCAGCTCTTCCTTGGGGAGGTAGACGCGGCCGGCCTCAGTGTCCTCGCGCAGGTCGCGGAGGATGTTGGTGAGCTGCATGGCGATCCCGAGCTTGTCGGCCAGCACGGTGGCCGTCTCAGGGTCGGAGGAGCCGAACACGCCGAGCGACAGCCGCCCGATCGACCCGGCCACGCAGCGGCAGTAGTGGGCCAGGTCCTCGAAGGTCGGATAGGAGGTGCCGCGCACGTCCATCTCGACCCCCTCGATCAGCTCGCCGAAGGCCCGCAGCGGCAGGGGGAACCGCACCGCCGCGTCGGCGAGCGCCACCAGCACCGGGTCGGCCTCGACCCGCCCGGGCAGGACCCGCCGGGGCCCGGCCCAGCGGGGCACCCCTCCGGAGCTGCCCGGGCCTCGGCTGAGCTGGGCCAGCTCGCTGCGGGCGGCGGTGAGACGGTCGAGCTTGTCCTGCGGCTCGAGGGAGCCGTCGCCGATGTCGTCCACGCGGCGCGCGAAGGCGTACACCGCGCAGAGCGCGCTGCGCTTGTGTGGCGGCAGGAGCCTGATCCCGTAGTAGAAGTTGCGCGCCCGGGACCTCGTCACCTGCTCGCAGTGCCGGTATGCGGCTTGGACGTCCACGGCGCTCATCCCTTCCGCAGGAGGATGGACGACAGCTCACGAGCCAGCCGTCGGCGGGTCGGCTTCGGCGACACGGACAATACGTCATATCCGCAGTCAGCGATGGACGCCAGGGCCGCCCGACCGCCGGCGAGAAACCCGGCGACGGCCAGCCTGGCCCATCCGCGCAGGGTGCCGACCAGGGGCGCGCCCCGGTCGAACAGCTCGGCGGTCCTGGCGACCTCGAACTCCATCAGCCGGCGCACCCGCTCGTCGGCGCGCCCGCTCGCCAGGTCGGCGTGGTCGACGCTGAAGCGCGCGAGGTCCTCTTGGGGCAGGTAGACGCGGTCGCGGGCAAGGTCCTCGGCCACGTCCTGCCAGTGCTCGGTGAGCTGCAGCGCCGTGCAGATGGCGTCCGACAGCTCCAGGCGCTCTGGCGTCACCGACCGGAAGACGTACAGCACCAGATGGCCGACCGGGTTGGCGGACAGCTCGCAGTAGGCGACCAGGTCCTCGAAGCGCTGGTAGCGACGGATGGTCTGGTCCTGGCGGTTCGCCTGGATCAGTCGGCGGAAGGGCTCCGGCGGGATGTCGAAGGCGCGCACGGTCGCCGTCAGCTCGACCAGTAGCGGGTGGCTCGGCGCGGTCGCGGCGGGGCGCGCCCTTCCGTAGATCCGGTCCAGGTCGCGCTCGATCCGGTCGAGCTGGGCCAGGCGGTCACCCGGCGCTTCGTCGCCGAGCTGGTCGACCAGCCGCGCGAACCCGTAGATCGCGAGGAGGTGCCGTCGCACGGAGCGGGGAAGGAGCCGCGGCGCCACCGGGAAGTTCTCGCCGGCTGCCTTGGCCATGACGGCCCCCGGCTGGTCCACCCCATGGGGGAGGGCAAGCGGTTCGGGCAGAGACCTCCTCCTCCCTTCAGAATCGCCGGTCCCGGGGGCGGGCCGCCGAACGGACTCCGCGTAAGGTGACCGGGCTGCCATTCCGACAAACGCAAAGCCTAGGCGCTCGTGGCGACCGAGCCAAGCCCGTTCCACACTGTCACCAGAAGCGGGTCACCAGAAGCGGGCTGGTGTACCGGCGGTCAGGTACGTTAATCAGGGGGTGGGACAACCCCGCCGGAGGTCGTCGACCGGAAGGAGAGGCGATGGGGGACTGGCGCAGGGTGCGGCCGTGGCTCGGGATGGGCGCGGCCTTTCTTGTAGGCAGCGTCCCCTTCTCGAACATCGCCGCCCGCCTGACCAGCGGGGTCGACCTCCGCGGCGTTGGCAACGGCACGGTCTCGGGGACCGGCCTGTACCGCGTGGCCGGCTTCGGGCCGCTTGCAGTGGCCGGGGTGCTCGAGGTCGGCAAGGGCGCGGTCGGTCCCCTGCTGGTAGGTCGCGACCACCCGACCGCCGCCGCCCTCGCGGCGGGCCTCACGGTCGCCGGCCACAACTGGTCGCCGTTCCTGCGGGGCGCGGGCGGGCGCGGCGTCTCGCCCGCGATCGGCGCGCTCGCCGTGGTCGGCTGGCCGGGCTCGCTGCTGCTGGCGGCCGGGCTTGGCGGCGGCAAGCTGCTGCGGCAGGCGGCGCCCGGCACGCTGCTGGCGCAGGCCGCGCTGGTGCCGGTGCTGGCCGCGACCAAGGGGCGCCGTGGGGCGCTCGCCGGCGCCGCGGTGCTGGTCCCCCTGCTGGCCAAGCGCCTGCTGGGCAACGCCCCGGCTGTCGGCCCGGGTGCCAGCCGGGTGTACCTCAGCCGGCTGGTACACGATCGGGACGACTGGGTCGCGCGCTGATGGCCACCCGCGCCGTGCTCAGCCGCCGCGGCTTTCGCGACCTGGTCATCGGCCAGGCGGTCTCGTCCTTCGGCGACTGGATGGGCACGGTCGCGCTGATGGCCCTCGTCCTGGACCTCACCGGGTCGGCCACGGCGGTCGGGGTGATCCTGGTCCTGCGCCTGCTGCCCGCCGGGTTCGCCGGCCCGATCGCGGCCGGCGTGGCCGAGCGCTGGGACCGTCGCCGCATCATGCTCACCTGCGACCTGGCCCGCGCCGGGCTGGTGGCGCTGGTGCCGCTGGTCAGGGCGGCCTGGTGGGTCTACCTGTGGGCGTTCCTGCTCGAGGCCGCGAACCTGGTGTTCCTGCCGGCGCGGGACGCCTCCATCCCCGACCTGGTCGACCACGAGGACGAGCTGCCCGCCGCCAACGGCATCGTGCTCGGCTCCTCCTACGGCAACATCCCTCTCGGGGCGGGTGCCTTCGCCCTGCTCACGCTGGTGCCGACTGCCTGGAACGGCTACCTGGACTCGCACCCCGACGCGCTGGCGCTGTGGCTCGACGGAGTCACCTATCTGGTCTCGTTCGCCTTCATCCGGCGGCTCGACGTGCTCGGGCCGGCCAGCGGGGGGCTCTCTAGCGAGGCCCGGGCCATGGCACCAGGCCCGCCAAGCAGAGCCGAGCGTAGCCCCCCGGTTAGTCCCGATCAGGACAGGGGTGGGCCGGACAGGGAGCGGCGGGGCGCCTGGGCGGGGGTGGTCACGGCGCTGCGCCTGCCGGCCGTGCGCGCGGTGCTGCCCGCCACGATCACGGCGGTCATCGGCGTGGGGGCGCTGTTCTCGCTCGGGGTGGTGTTCGTGCGCCAGGTACTGCACGCCAGCACCGGCGAGTTCGGCGTCATGGTGGCGCTGTTCGGGGTGGGCGGGGTGGCTGGCTGGGCCTGGCTGCAGCGGCAGCGCGGCGGGCCGACACTGGCCACCATCAAGCTCGCCGCCGCGGTGATGGGCGTGATCCTGGCGGTCATGAGCCTGCTGTCCACCGTCGAGCTCGCCTACGTCGCCGCCGTCCCGTTCGGCGCCGCCGGCGCCTCGGCGCTGGTGGCCAGTATCACGTACCTGCAGGAGACGCTGGCCGGCGAGCAGCGGCTGCTCGGGCTGACCGTCTACCACGTCGTCTTCCGGGTAGGTATGAGTGTGGCGGCGATCGGCGGGGGCCTGTCGGCGCAGTTCCTCGAGCCGACCCGCTGGCCTCTGCTCGGTACGCTGGAGCCGTCGGCGCTGGTGCTGCTCTGCGCCGGGCTCGTCATGGTGCTCGGTGCGGTGCTCATGCCGACTGCGGTCAGGGAGGGGCAGGCCGGGGAGGTCGCTCGCTCCCACGAGAGAGCCGAGCTGGGGGACGAGATGCTCGAAAGGCGCGAAGGGCGGAGGGCGGCCAGGTGACATCCGTGGCCATCGTGACCGACAGTGCCGCCACGCTCCCGCCGGAGCTGGCCGAGGACAACCGGGTGAGCGTCGTCCCCATGGAGGTCACCATCGGCGGCCGCTCCAACGGCGACCGTGTGGTGCGCCTGGAGGAGGTGCTGCGGCACCTGAACGACGGCGTGCGCACCTCGAGCCCCTCGCCCGGCCGGTTCTTGAGCGCCATCGGCGGCGCCCAGCGCGGCGACGGCGTGCTCGTCCTCACGGTCGCCCGCTCCGTGAGCGGCACCTGTCAGGCCGCGAGCCTCGCCGCGAGGCGTTCCCCCGGGCCGGTCGAGGTGCTCGACACCGGCACGGCCGCCGGAGGCGAGGGCCTGGTGGTGCTGGCGGCGGCGCGCGCCGCCGCGGCCGGCCGGCCCCTGGACGAGGTGCTCGAGAGCGCCCGGCGCGCGACCGCCGCCGTCGATCTGGTGGCCACCCTGGACGACCTCGACTACCTGGTCCGCGGCGGGCGCCTGCCAAGGACCGTCGGCCGCCTCGCCGGGCTGGTCGGGGTGCAGCCGCTGTTCGAGTTCCGTGGCGGCACGATCCGCCCGCTCGCGCCGGCCTTCTCGCGCCGTGGAGCCAGGCGCCGCATCCTCGCCCGCTGGCGCCGCTCGCGTCCGCGCGACTCGGGCGCCCGCCTGCACGTCGCCGCCCTGCACGCGCTCGCGCCGGAGGAGGCCCGCAGGCTGCTGGACGCGGTGAGGGCAGAGGTCCAGCCGGCGACCGCGTTCGTCGGCGAGTTCGACGCCGTGATGGTGGCCCACACCGGTCCGGGCCTCACCGGGCTGGCGTGGTGGTGGGAGCTGGATGGCTGACATGGCCGAGCGGACCGTGGCAGAGGCGTCCAGGCCTCGGGACGCGGCCGGCCCGGCGACCGCTGCTGTGTCCACCCTGTGGTCCTATCCGTGGCTCCTGGCGGTGGCCATCGCCGGGCCCGTGGTGGAGGTGGCCCTGCTGTGGATGCTCGGCATCACCTCGGCGCTCGGCATCGCCCCAGGCGTGACCGCCCCGGCCCCCTTCGCCACCTTCCACGACCTGCGCTGGCTCATGGTCTACCACCGCTCCTGGGCTGGCTTCGTCGCCGAGACGGTGGCCATGGTCGCCTTTCGTGGCGCCATGACCGCGCTGCTCGTCGGGCTGGCCTGGCCCAGGGGCGCGAAGCGGCCCCCGGCGCTGGTGCTGTTGCGTCAGGGCGTGTTGTTCACGCTCGTCAGCGCCGTGCTGCTGGCGCCGTGGGCCGGACTGCTGTTCGGACTGGCGGTCATGCCGGTGTCCTGGCTGTTCTTCACGGCGATCCCGCCGGTGCTCGCGATCGGGCTGCTCATCCACCACGGCGCGGTGCGCGACGGCTGGCGCTGGTACCGGCCCACGCCGCGCACCATCGGCTGGGTGGCCCTGACCTTTGCGATGCTCACCCTATCCGGGGCCGCGTTGTCAGCCAGCCCAGCGGCGCTGCGCCTGCCGGTGGCGGCCGGCTCCGGGCTGTTCAACGCGTGGGCCTGGTGGGGCATTGTCAACGTGCTCGCGCTCGCCCCCCGAGTGCCGCGCCGGGCGGTGCCGCTGGTGCCGATCGCGCTGGTCCTGCTCCTCGCCGTGGTCGCCACCGGCGCCGGGCTGGGCTTCCGTGCCAACACGGTGGCCCGCAGCCCGGCCGCACGCCTGCCGCACCCGCTCACGGGCCGGCCGGTGCTGCTCGTCACCGGTCTCGGCGGCCACTGGGACGGGGTGCCGAGGCGCTGGCTGGACGGGGACTTCGACGTGCGCCGCTTCTCCTACCGGGGCCAGGACGCGGCCGGCCGGCCGCTGCCCTACTCGAACGACGACACCCACGATTCGCTGCCCGACCTGGTTCGGGCGATGGCTGTGCAAGTGGCGGCCTTCCACCACGACACCGGCCAGCCGGTGGCGATCGTAGCCGAGAGCGAGGGCGCGCTGGTGGCCAAGACCTACCTGGCGGCGAACCCGCGTGCCCCCGTCGGCGAGCTGGTCATGCTGAGCCCGCTGGTGCAGCCCGCGCGGGTCTGGTACCCGCGGGAGGGCGCCGACGGCTGGGGCCTGGCGGCGGGCTGGGAGCTGCGGGAGCTCGGCGGGCTGTTCCACGACCTGTCTGGCTCGGACCTCTCGGCCGACATGCCGGTGGTGCGCTCGCTGCTCGACCACGGTCCCGCCCTGCGCGACCTGCTCGCCTGCCCGCTGCCGGCCACCCGCCAGCTGGCGCTGTTCCCGCTGGCCGACGCGGTCGCCACGCCGCACCCGAGCGAGATCGGCATCCCCAGCGGCGTGGTCCCCGCCTTCCACGGCGGGCTGCTCGCCGACGAGTCGGTGCGGCGGGTGGTCGCGCGCTACCTGGACGACGGCACCGTGCCGGCGCCGACCATCTGGCCGGTCGCCCAGCAGATCCTGCGCGCCTCGGCCGCGGCCTGGCAGGTGCCCGAGCTGCCCCTTACCCTCAACGAAGGCTGGAGCGGTCCGCCGGGCCGCTCCCCGAGCTGCGACGAGATGAGCGCGTCGCTCCGCCAATGGCTGGGCTGAGCGAGTCCAGGCCGGTGTCGGCCCGCCGCCTGGCCGGGCGTGCGGCCATCGCGGCCGCGGTGCTCGCCTACTGCTGGTGGGCGACCACCTTCCGCCCCTTCACCTGGCCGATCCGGATCGCCACCGCGCTGCCTGGGGTGGTGCTGTTCATCGCCGCCGCGCGCGACCGGCGCAGGCGGATCAGCCTGCGCGCGTGGCGGTCGGAGTGGCGGGAGGCCCTGAGAGGCGCCCATCACTCGCTGCCGGTCGAGAGCAAAGTGGCCTGGCGTGCGGGCACGGTGGTCTGGTCGCTGCTGATCGCCGCGGTCGCCGGCTGGGAGCTGATGGCGCGGTTCCACAGCTCACGCTCGGAGTACCCGACGATCAGCTCGATGGCGGACTCGCTGACGCAGTCGCACGCCATCCGGTTCCTGGTTTTCGTGCTCTGGGTGCAGTTCGGCCGCGACCTGCTGCGGCGCTGACCGACGAGGGAGGACATACGGGATGCGGACCGTCACGTTGACCGGCTGGGCCGTGCTCGGCATTGCGGTCGTGGTGGCCGAGCTGGTGGGCGTCCTGACCAACGGTCGCTTCCCGACCCTGGGCGACGTGCTCGCCTTCCTGATGCGCCCCCGCGTCGGCCGCTGGTTCGTCCTGGTCGGCTGGCTATGGCTCGGCTGGCACTTGTTCGTTCGCTCAGGTGCGCCGGGGTTCTAGACGCTGGCGCCACTCGGCGCGGTCATCTATCCATGTGGGGGGAGCTCGCTCCCCCCACGGCCCCCCAAGACCCGGCCCCCTTGCTACTTGGCCGCAGTCGACCGCTCCCCTGGGACTACTTGGCGAGCGTGGGTTCCCAGGCCAGTGCGTTCTCTAGGCTGCTCGGGTGCTGCGCACGCAGCGGTGGAACCA